>CAITSG010000298.1 GCA_903894995.1 uncultured Burkholderiales bacterium | reverse complement strand
CACACCTCTGGTGTATCGGTTGTCACGCCAGTGGCATTGCCGAGTAGCTAAGTGTGGAAGAGATAACCGCTGAAAGCATCTAAGCGGGAAACTCGTTTCAAGATGAGATCTGCCGGGGCCTTGAGCCCCCTGAAGAGTCGTTCAAGACCAGGACGTTGATAGGTCGGGTGTGGAAGCGCAGTAATGCGTTAAGCTAACCGATACTAATTGCTCGTGCGGCTTGACCCTATAACTTTGATCACACATCGAAAGGTGTGCATTGGTCAAGGAAGTTATGCCAAGTTGACGCATTCAAAAATGGCTGAAAAGCCGAAATCTGATTCGAAACTCTATGAATTCGTTGTCTTGACAGATGTCAAGATGACACCAAGTTATGCCTGATGACCATAGCAAGTTGGTCCCACTCCTTCCCATCTCGAACAGGACCGTGAAACGACTTAGCGCCGATGATAGTGCGGATTCCCGTGTGAAAGTAGGACATCGTCAGGCTTTTAACAGCCCAAAACGCCTCACCGTTCGGTGGGGCGTTTTGCTTTGTGCGAAGCATTTCTGCTTTCGCACCATTCCCTCTCTTTCTTTCGTTTTCTACGGGTTACTCCCTGATTGACCGACTATCCATTCACCTCAATACTTGAGGTTTGAAAGATATAGGCCTTAATCAATGGCCTGTGTTGTCAATAGCAAAGAGAACGAACATGAAAATCGTGTGTATCGGTGGTGGTCCTTCGGGTTTGTACTTTGCGTTGCTGATGAAAAAGCTCGGCCCCCACCATGACATCACTGTGCTTGAGCGCAACAAGCCCTACGACACATTTGGTTGGGGCGTGGTTTTTTCGGACCAGACGCTAGAGAACATGCGACAGTGGGACATCGAGACTGCTGCCGAGGTTGAGCAGGCCTTCAACCACTGGGATGACATAGAGCTGCACTTCAAGAACCAAGTGATCCGCTCAGGAGGTCACGGCTTTGTGGGCATTGGCCGTAAAAAATTGCTGAATATCTTGCAAGACAGATGCGAGCAAGTTGGCGTCAAACTCATGTTCGAGCAAGACGTGAATTCGGATCTAGACTTTCCTGATGCCGATCTCATCATCGCCAGCGATGGTGTCAATTCGCGTGTACGAAGCCGGCTACCCGAAGTATTCAAGCCAGATATCGTCACTCGACCTAATCGATTCATCTGGCTGGGCACCAACCGCCAATACGACGCCTTCACCTTTTTGTTTGAAAAGACCGAGCATGGCTGGTTTCAAGCGCACGTCTACAAATTCGACAACGAGACTTCCACCTTCATCGTCGAGTGCCCCGAACAAGTTTGGCTGGCGCACGGCCTGGACCAAGCCGATCAAGACGCGTCGATCGCCTTCTGTGAAAAGCTCTTTGCCAAGAACCTGCAAGGTGAGAAGTTGATGACCAACGCCCGCCATCTCCGTGGCTCGGCATGGCTCAACTTCCAGCGCGTCAAGTGCGACAACTGGTCAAATTTCAACGGTAACAGCCATGTGGTGCTGATGGGCGACGCTGTGCACACCGCGCACTTTGCCATCGGCTCTGGGACCAAGCTCGCGCTCGAAGACGCGATTGAGTTGGTGCGCCAGTTCAAGGCGCTGGGCGACACCGCAGACCGCATTCCTGAGGTGCTGAAACATTACCAAGCCGTGCGTGAGATTGATGTGATCCGCCTGCAAAACGCCGCATGGAACGCGATGGAATGGTTCGAGGTGTGCGGTGAGCGCTACTGCGACCAGCTCGAACCCGAACAGTTCATGTATTCCATGCTCACGCGCAGCCAGCGCATCAGCCACGAGAATTTGCGTTTGCGGGACAAAGCCTGGCTGGAAGGCTACGAGGCTTGGTTTGCGGGCCGCACAGCGAAGCCGGGCATTCGTCCTCCCATGTTCACGCCCTACACTCAGCGCTCGGTCACGCTCAAGAACCGCGTGGTGGTATCGCCCATGGCGCAATACATGGCCGTGGATGGCTGCGTGGGCGACGACCACCTGGTGCACCTGGGCGCACGCGCCATGGGCGGCGCCGGTCTGGTGATGGTCGAGATGACCGCACCCAGCGCCGACGGCCGTATCACGCACGGCTGCCCGGGTTTGTGGAATGACCAGCAGACCACCGACTTTGCAAGAATAGTGGACTGGGTCCATGCCAAGTCTGACGCCAAGATCGGTTTGCAGATCGGCCATGCCGGACCCAAAGGCTCCACCTGCCGCCCTTGGCAAGGCCCGGGCATGGACCAGCCTGTGCCCGCTGAAGACGCAGAAGGCAACTGGCCGCTGATCGCCGCATCGCCCATGCCCTATTTGCCCCATGGCGATGTACCCCGTGCCATAACCCGCGCTGACATGGACCGCGTCTCGGCCGACTTTGTGGGCAGCACCCAGCGCGCAGCGCAAGCTGGGTTTGACTGGCTGGAGTTGCACTGCGCCCATGGCTATCTGCTGTCGAGCTTCATCAGCCCGCTCACCAATCAGCGCACAGACGAGTACGGCGGCTCTCTAGCCAACCGCCTGCGTTACCCGCTCGAAGTGTTCGCTGCGGTGCGCGCCGCTTGGCCCAAAGACCTGCCCATGTCGGTGCGCATCTCGGCGCACGACTGGGTGGAAGGCGGAATCACACCATGCGACGCGGTCGAGATCGCCCGCGCCTTCAAGGCTGCAGGCGCCGACATGATCGACTGCTCATCGGGTCAGGTCAGTGCACAGCAAAAGCCCACTTATGGCCGCATGTACCAAACACCGTTTGCCGACCGCATTCGTCAAGAAGCGGGCATCGCCACCATCGCGGTGGGCGCCATCTCGGAGGCCGACCATGTCAACAGCATCCTGGCCGCTGGTCGTGCTGACCTGTGCGCTGTGGCCCGCCCGCACCTAGCCAACCCGGCCTGGACGCTGACCGAAGCCGCACGCATTGGCTACAAAGACATCGCTTGGCCACGTGCTTACGTATCGGGCAAGCCGCAGCTCGAAGCGGGTTTTGCGCGCGAGCGTGCCCAGCAGGCTGCGACAAAGGGAGATTGAGATGTTGAATGCTCATGCGGGGACTTCAACTTCCTTGCAATTTGAATTTGTGGGAGCTGCGCCCTCGCGGCGATTGGGCGCTCATCGCGGCGAGGGCGCCGCTCCTACAGGGTGCAACGCATGCTGAGCAACCGCCATGCCCTCATCACCGGAGCAGGTGCAGGCATCGGCGCAGCTATCGCGCTGAAGCTGGCCCAAGCGGGATGTAGACTCACTCTCTGCGGCCGCTCGCACGACAAGCTGCAGGCGCAAGCCGAGGCGTTGCGTGCGCAAGTGCCCGACGTGGCGGTGCTGATCGCGCCCATGGACGTGGCCGATGAATACGCCGTGCAAGGCGCGGTGCAGCAAGCTCAGGCCCGCTTTGGCCCGGTGAACATTCTGGTCAACAACGCGGGACAGGCGCACAGCGCGCCCTTTGCCAAGACCGATGCCGCGCTGTGGCAACAGATGCTGAACGTCAACCTCACAGGCACCTACCACTGCATCCAGGCCGTGCTGCCGGGCATGCTCGAAGCGGCCAAAGCAGGCACGCCCGGGCGCATCATCAACATCGCCAGCACAGCAGGCCTCAAAGGCTATGCCTATGTGAGCGCCTATGTGGCCGCCAAGCACGGCGTGGTGGGGCTCACCAAAGCGCTGGCCCTCGAATTGGCCCGCAAAGGCGTGACCGTGAACGCGATTTGCCCCGGCTACACCGAGACCGACATCGTGCGCGAAGCGGTGCAAAACATCGTGAGCAAAACAGGCAAGAGCGAAGCCGAAGCGCGACAAGCCTTGGCCGCCAGCAACCCGCAGCAGCGTCTGGTTCAGCCGCATGAAGTGGCGCACAGCGTGTTGTGGCTGTGCGCAGCGGGCAGCGATGCGATCAACGGTCAATCGATTGCCATCGATGGTGGGGAGCTGGTGTCATGAGTGCACGACAAGACACTGACATGGAAGTGCGCGCGCACGCCGACCACCACGCCTCGTTGCGCCTTTGGTTGCGTCTGCTCTCGGCCACTACCCGCATCGAAGACACCATCCGCCAACGCTTGCGCGAGCAGTTTGACATCACGCTGCCGCGCTTTGACCTGATGGCGCAACTGGAGCGCGAGCCGCAAGGCTTGTCGATGAGCGAGCTGTCGCGCCGCATGATGGTCACGGGTGGCAACGTCACCAGCATCGTGGACCAGCTCGAAAAAGAACAACTGGTGCAGCGGCAAATGCAGGCCAGCGACCGCCGCTCCTACACCGTCAGCCTGACCGATGCCGGGCGCAGCGCATTTGCGGCCATGGCCCTGGCCCACGAGGGCTGGGTCGTCGAGCTGCTGTCGCCGCTGGCGGCAAGCCAACAAGAACAACTGCACAAATTGCTGGGCACCTTGAAGTCCGGCACCCCCACAAAACAAGAGGAGAAGACATGAGCCAACGCTACCTGCCCGGCCAGCCGCACCAGCTGCCCCGCCACAACCAGCCCATGGCGGGCTACCGGCCCGAGCATTTTTTGCTGTCCGTCAAAGACGGTGTGGCCACGGTGAGCCTGAACCGCCCCGAGCGCAAGAACCCGTTGTCGTTTGACTCGTACGCCGAACTGCGTGACTTTTTCCGCGCCTTGCCCTATGCACCCGACATCCATGCCGTGGTCATCACGGGCGAGGGCGGCAACTTCTGTTCGGGTGGCGATGTCCACGAAATCATCGGCCCGCTCACCCAACTCGACATGCCCGGGCTCTTGGCCTTCACCCGCATGACGGGCGACTTGGTCAAGGCCATGCGCGCCTGCCCACAACCCATCATCGCGGCGATCGACGGTGTGTGCGCGGGCGCAGGCGCGATCCTGGCCATGGCGTCTGACCTGCGCTATGGCACCGAGCGCAGCAAGACCTACTTTTTGTTCAAAAAGGTGGGCCTGGCCGGTTGCGACATGGGCGCGTGCGCGCTCTTGCCGCGCATCATCGGCCAAGGGCGTGCGAGCGAGTTGCTGTTCACCGGGCGCGGCTTGGGCGCGCTGGAAGCCGAGCGCTGGGGTTTTTACAACCGCGTGTGCGAGGCAGGCACTGTGCTGGGTGATGCACAGGCCATCGCTGCCCAGCTGGTGGCCGGCCCCACCTTTGCCAACGGCATCACCAAAAAAATGCTGCAACAAGAATGGAACATGGGTGTGGACGAAGCCATCGAGGCCGAAGCCCAGGCCCAAGCCATCTGCATGGCCACCAACGACTTCCACCGGGCGTACCATGCCTTTGTGGCCAAGCAAACGCCCGTCTTTGAAGGCGACTGAGTCATGTCAGACCATCCAGCCACTCACCCGCCAGAACTCGACTGGCCCTTCTTTGACAACAGCCACCGCGACTTCAAAGTGCGGCTGGACGCTTGGTGCCAAGAGCACCTTGCACACGCGCACCACGACGAAAGCCGCGACGCGGTGGACGCCGAATGCATCCGTCTGGTGCGGCTGCTGGGCGCAGGCGGTTGGCTCAAGCATGCAGTGTCCGGCACGGCCTACGGCGCCGCGTCGGACGTGATCGACACCCGCCAGCTGTGCCTGCTGCGCGAGACGCTGGCTTTTCACAACGGCTTGTCTGACTTCGCGTTTGCCATGCAGGGCTTGGGCACAGGCGCCATCAGCCTCATGGGCACAGCCGATCAAAAGCAGCGCTATCTGGCGCGTGTGGCGTCTGGCCAGGCCTTGAGCGCCTTTGCCTTGAGCGAGCCCGATGCGGGCTCCGACGTAGCCGCCATGCAGTGCAGCGCCACGGCCACAGCAGACGGCTATGTGCTCAATGGCCGTAAGACCTGGATCAGCAACGGCGGCATTGCCGACTTCTATGTGGTGTTCGCCCGTACAGGCGAAGCCCCCGGCGCACGCGGCATCACGGCTTTCATTGTCGATGCGGATACGCCCGGTCTGTCGATTGAAGAGCGCATCGACGTGGTGGCCCCTCACCCCCTGGCCACGCTCAAGTTTGACAACTGCAAGGTCGCTGCCAAGCAACGCATTGGCGAAGCAGGCCAAGGCTTCAAGGTCGCCATGGCCACGCTCGATGTGTTCCGCACCTCGGTGGCGGCGGCTGCTTTGGGCTTTGGGCGTCGTGCGCTGCAAGAGTCCATCAGCTGGGCGCGTTCGCGCAAGATGTTTGGCCAAAGCTTGGGCGACTTCCAGATCACCCAGACCAAGATCGCGCAAATGGCCACCATGCTGGACGCGGCCACGCTCTTGACGTATCGCGCCGCATGGTTGCGCGACCAGGGCGCACGCATCACCCGCGAAGCGGCCATGGCCAAGATGACCGCCACCGAAAACGCCCAGCAGATCATCGACATGGCGGTGCAGATGCACGGCGGCATGGGTGTCAAAAAAGGCGTGATGGTGGAGTCGCTGTACCGCGAGATTCGGGCGCTGCGCATTTACGAAGGGGCGACGGAAGTGCAGCAGCTGATCATTGGCAAGGATGTGTTGAAGGGCTGATGGTTCGTTGCGCCCGAGCGGGTGAGCTGCCGAGGGGCCCCGGGGGCGGGGGCCTCATGCTGCGGGGGTACGCAGAAATCGGCCCCCGCCCCCGGGGCCCCTCGACAGCGTGGTGCAGCGAGGGCTTCAAAGCAGAAACAAAAAACGGAGACAAGACATGAAGGACCACAACAAGATCTTGATGGCATCACGGTTCCCAAAAAACCTCACGGCCCCCCGTAGGTCGGCACTCGAAGAGTCCGACATGCATCCAGACCCCCAACACTGCTGATCGCCCACGACCCGCAAACAGACCCGCAAACAGACCCGGAGGAGACATGCTTCCACATCAAACGCTGGCCCCCAGCAGCCACATCGACACGTTTGCTCGCGACCATTTGCCACCTGCGCATCAGTGGCCCATTTTTTTGTTTGACCGACCTGAGGTGCAATACCCCGAGCAGATCAACTGCGCGGTGGAATTGGTGGACCGTCATGTGCTGGCAGGCCGAGGCAGTCGCATTGCGCTGCATGGCGTGAGCGACTTCAACAAGGGAGGTGGCGACTTCAGTTGGACGTATGCGCAGTTGCAAGACAAGAGCAACCGCATCGCGCTGGTGCTGACCCATGACATGGGCCTCGTGCCCGGCAACCGCATATTGCTGCGCGGCGGCAACAGCCCCATGATGGCCGCTTGCTTGCTGGGCGCGCTCAAGGCGGGGCTGGTCGCGGTACCCACCATGCCGCTGCTGCGTGCGGGCGAGCTGACCCAGATCATCGACAAAGCGCAGGTCAGCGCCGCCCTGTGCGACAGCCTGCTGGCCGATGAGTTGCAGCACTGCATGACGCCCGGTCACGCCAGCCACATGGCCAGCTTGCAGCAGTTGGTGCAGTTCCGCAGCGATGCCCCCGATGGCCTGGAGCAGCGCATGGCGCAGCAAAGTGGCACGTACACCTCCCACCCCACCAGCCGCGACGACGTGTGCCTGATTGCGTTCACCAGCGGCACCACAGGCAAGCCTAAGGGCACCATGCACTTCCACCGCGATGTGCTGGCCATGTGCGATTTGTTTCCGCGCCACATCCTGCAAATGAACGAGAACGATGTGGTCTGCGGCACGCCGCCCATTGCCTTCACTTTCGGCTTGGGCGGTCTGCTGGCGTTCCCGCTGCGTTGTGGCGCGAGCACTGTGCTGCTCGAAAAGCACACGCCCGAGACCTTAATGCAGACCATTGCCAAGTACCGCGCCACGCAGTGCTACACCGCGCCCACCATGTACCGCCAGATGGCGACGCTGGCCAAAGGCATTGACCTGTCGAGCCTCAAGCACCCTGTCTCGGCAGGCGAGGCCTTGCCCGACGCCACCCGCCAGCTGTGGAAGCAGGCCACGGGCATCGAGATGACCGACGGCATTGGCGGCACCGAAGTGATCCACATATACATCTCGAGTGCGGGCGCGCAGGTGCGCCCCGGCAGCATTGGCCAAGTGGTGCCCGGCTATGTGGCGCAGATCGTGGGCGACGACATGCAGCCTGTGCCGCCCGGCACCGTGGGGCGACTCGCGGTGCGCGGCCCCACAGGCTGCAAATACCTGGCCGACCCGCGCCAGCAAGACTATGTGAAAGACGGCTGGAACCTGCCCGGCGACACCTTCGTCATGGACGCCGATGGCTACTTCAGCTACCAAGCGCGCAACGACGACATGATCATCTCGGCGGGCTACAACATCGCAGGCCCCGAGGTGGAAGGCGCTTTGCTGCAACACCCGGCCGTGGCCGAATGCGGCGTGGTCGGCATGCCCGACGAAGACCGCGGGCACATCGTGCAGGCCTATGTCGTGCTCAAGCCCGGCCACCCGGGCGACGCGACCATGGAAAAAGCCTTGCAAGAGCACGTCAAGCAAACCATCGCCCCGTTCAAGTACCCGCGCAAAGTGGTCTTTTTGGACGCCTTGCCCCGCACCGAAACCGGCAAACTGCAGCGCTTCAAGCTGCGTCAAAAGTCATGACCATCACTGCAGGCATGTGCGACCTTCATGGTCTGAAGATTTCAGGGGTCATTGCGAGCGCAGCGCGGCAACCCCTGGATCGCTTCGTACCTCGCGATGACGGGAAGAGGAAGTGGATGACACTGCAGCGTCATTGCGAGCGAAGCGTGGCAATCCATGGTTGACAGTCCGCTGCTCTCCAACAACATCAACACACATTGAGGAATCAACATGTTCAACATCCTCCAACCCGAAGGCTGGGCACCCGCCAAAGGCTATGCCAACGGCATCGAAGCGCGTGGCCGCATGGTGTTCGTCGCGGGCATGATCGGCTGGAACGGCCAAGCCCAGTTCGAGACCGACGACTTTGTGGGCCAGTGCCGACAGGCCCTGCAAAACATCGTCGACACGCTGGCGTGTGCAGGCGCAGGCCCACAGCACATGGCCCGCATGACCTGGTACGTCAAAGACAAGAAGGAATACCTGGCCCGTGGCCGCGAGCTGGGCAAGGTCTATCAGGAAGTCATCGGCAAGAACTACCCGGCCATGACGCTGGTGCAGGTGGCTGATCTGGTGGAAGACCGAGCCTTGGTCGAAATCGAGGTGACGGCGGTGGTGCCAGAGTGAGCGAAAAAGGCCTTGGTAAGAAGCTGCAGATGGCCTAAATCAATCGGCAGGTTTAGGCTGGGAGCAGACATCTAAACACTTTGAGTGCATGTCTGAGTTATTGTCAGATTCCTGCTGCGCAGTTTTTTCCACTCACAGTTGCCAAGAAAAATCGCTAAGCCGTACAGCAGCTATGCTCTCTTGACATTGGAAGCGGTAGTAGAGTGATTCGAATTGTCTGCCCAAAACCGGCTAATGAACGCGCGGCGTTGGGACAAAAATTTTCCACACTTTTGTGTAATTGCAGACTTTTCCCGCGTGGTCAAATTTGCGTCAATTGCAGCTGCGAGGTTGGCGGATGCGCGCCTTAAGCGTTACACCGAACCCGGTCTGCATCTCCACGAACTGCACATAGATGGCTTGTATCAATAGAGCGCGGCCTCGCAGCGACTACTCAAAAACTGGCCTGAAAAAGCTGCGTTCGTAGCTCACGACGCAGCGTGTGTCCGCTGCAAATTTAAAGGCAGCCAGACACTCAGGGTCTTGCATTGATTTGGCTCTGTATTCTTCGTACAACGCCAGACTGGGGAAACTGAACATCGCCAGGGCCACGTTGTTGGCCCCTTCCGAGGGCAGGAAGTAGCCATGGTGCTTGCCACCAAATTTCTCTACCAAGGGTATCCAGATTTTTCCGTAATGCTCAAACTCCTTGAGCTTGAACGGGTCAATAACGTAACGCAGATAGCAGGTGATCATGATTGAACTCTCGTCAAGTACGCTTCTGTTGAACCCAAAGCTGCACGCTGGGACGCTGCCACTGCTGGATGGCATAGGTTTTGAGGCGTTCGGGGACTGCATCACCGTTCATGATTAGTCGGTTTAGCATCAGCGCCAGATCGGTGTCGGCAATACACCAGTTTCCAAACAAGTTACTGGCCCGTGCGTTCAGTAATTGCTCTGCCACCCTAAATAGTTTGTCAGCGGCTTCCAGGGCGGCGGCGCTCAGTGGGGTTGGAGTGGGGTGGATGAACACCGTGTCAGTCCCACGCTCATTGCGAATGGGCATGAGGTCACTGCGCAACCAGGCCTGGACCTGCCGCGCACGGGCGCGCAGTTGCAAGTCTTGTGGGTAGACCGCTGCGTAGGCGGGTGGAGCAAAGAACTCTTCCAGATACTCACTGATGGCGCTGGACTCCGAGAGCGTGAAACCCTCATGCATAAGTGTGGGCACCCGGGCAGTCAGGGATTGCTGACGGTACGCCGCTTGTTGTTGTTGCTGTGCACCCAAGTCAAGGCGTTCGGTGACAAACGGAATGCCTTTCTCATGCAAGGTGACATACACGGACATGGCATATGGGCTGGTGAACTGGTGGTCAACAAAAAGGGTCAATGGGGTCTGTGACATGGAGTTGTCCAAAAAATAAAGTGTTCATGAAGTCTATCGATACAGTGTTTCGACGCAAAACGATTTATCTTTGACATCCTTGCTAAATAAACTCACAAGAACCCATGACGGATTTACGCCGATTACCCAATCTGATGGCCTTGCGCGCCTTTGAGGCTGCAGCCCGACATCAAAACTTTTCTCGTGCAGCCGAAGAAATCCATGTCACCCACGGTGCTGTCAGTCACCAGGTCAGGGCGTTGGAGCAAGACCTGGGTGTGGAGCTGTTCACCCGCCATGGAAAGCGTTTGGCAATCACCCCGCAGGGTGGGCGGTTTGCACAAGCGGTGCGCAACGCATTGCAGGACATCTCAGATGCCACCCAGGTGCTGCGCGATGAGACGCGCCAAAAGCGACTCACGGTGTCGGCTATACCTTCGTTTGCGTCACGCTGGCTGGCCCCGCGCCTTGGCAAATTCATTGAGCAGAACCCGGACACAGAACTGGTCTTGCAGTCCAGTGGCCAGTTGCATGACCTAGTGCGCGACGGCATTGACGTGGGTATTCGTTTTGGTCAGGGGCAGTACCCTGGATTAGCGGTGGAGCGGCTGATGGGTGACTCCTATTACCCGGTAGCAAGTCCTGCCTACAACAAGGGGCGACTGCCAACCAACCCAGGCCAACTCAAAGCGGCGCAACTGTTGCGTTCGGACGAGCCCTGGTTGCCCTGGTTTCAGGCGGCGGGCCTGAAAATCGCCGAGCCCAGCGGCGGAGTACGCTTTCAGGACTTGTCGATGTTGATCCGCTCAGCCATGAGTGGGGACGGTATTGCACTGGTGCGCCATGTGGTGGCGACACAGGAAATTGCCTCGGGTGAGTTGGTGCGGCTTTTTGACGTGGCGGTGAAAAGCCCCTGGGACTACTACCTCGCTTGTCCGCCGGACGCGCTGCATAAACCTCAGGTGCTCGCCTTTCGCCAGTGGCTGTTGGGGGAAATTGCTACTTTCAAAGCGCTGACAGGTGAAGCTGTGGCTTGAGAAAGGCCTTAGGTCGTGCATACAGTTTCTCGTCGTCCGGGTTGTTGAGATCGTTGCCGCGTGCATTCGCCCCAGTTGTAAATTGGATTGCCCTTTAGCTGACCGTTGGCGAACGGCTGCAATCGCTGAAAAACAACCATTGAGTATTAGCCCTAATCACTTGCCGCAGAGATTGGCAATTAATGGATCACCCAAATCTAAAGCCCAAAATTTTGGCTGTGTCTTTGCGCGCTCAGGTACTTCCATGCGCCGCAATCAAGCTCTCCAGCATGAGCTTGAGTTGATGGGCCGGGTCCGCCCCCAAAGCTGAAACCACCTGCGCTTCGTGTGCTTTGGCTTGCTTCAGCAGGGGTTGCACTTTGCGCCGACTTGTAGCCGTGAGGCTCACCAGGCTTTGCTGTTTATCGTGTGCGGCATCGCAACGCTTGACCCACCCGGCGTCTTGCATGCGGCCCACCAACTTGGTCGCGGTAAGGTGCTTAGATTTGTATCGTCGACTTGCTAAAGAGTGGGTCGGATTTTTTTATTGCAATGCTTGCAACACCGCTGTTGGATTGCGATCGATCACGTTGAGCAATACCAGCGATGCGCCGCTGGGCGAGCGGTCGCCACGCTCCCAGTGCCGCAGTGTGGCGACTGAAAAACCAAAGCGTTCAGCAAACTGTTCTTGTGTCAGGCTCAGTCGCTGGCGCAATTCCGACACATTGACGGCATGGGGCTGGTACAGCTTCACGCCAGTGGTTTCTGTGTCTTTGGTCTTGGCGTGTGCAATGGCCTCGGTTAAGCCTTGTTTGATGCTTTTGAATGCATTGGTCATGTGTGTTTCCTTTAACGATTCAAACCAAATTTGCACCATCACTTGTATGCGCCTACCTGCTTGGTCACGGTGGGCTGTTTGGCCAGCACGATGCCGGCGAGTTCGTTGATGCTCAAGCTTCGGCCTCAGGCCAAAGTCTTGGGAAGTAAAAGCGCAGAGCGTGCTGGGGCACACCCAAGCGGACCTTGCCGTAAGGGCTGTCCGATTCCAGCAGGCCGCGTTTGATCAAGGCCGACACCTGAGCGGTGGCCAGCCGGTCACCCAAACCCAGCATGGCCTTGAAGTCGGCGCGATCCAGTTCGGTTTGTGCGGCGAACAGGTAGTGCAAAGCCCGAAGCGATGTGCTTCGCACGCCCCCACCGACCACTTGCTCTTCATACGCCAGGCAGGCGGCCATGCGGCCTTTCATGTCCTCCAGGCTCAGCAAGTCCCGCATGAAAGCCACTTGGTCAGAGCAAACGTCCAACACGTAATCCATCCACGCGATCAGGGCGGATTCGCTCAGGTTGCCACGGCCATCCAGATCCCCTGCACGGGGTTCGTCTGCGGCGGCCAGGCGTGCGTAGTAGGTCTCTTGAGTGCGTGCAAAGCCGCGCAAAGGGGACCACAGCCCGTTGGTCAGGCCCATGTGACCGAGCACCAGATGGCTGTGCAAGCGGGCGACACGTCCATTGCCATCCAGAAAAGGGTGAATCCACGCCAGACGTTGGTGCGCTGCCGCCATCGCCAGGATTTGCATTTCGCCACGACGCACTTGTCCATAGACCTTGGACCACCGATCCATGAAGGCAGGCAATGCCGCCGCAGCGGGTGCGGCGTGCCGACCCACACTCACTTGTGCGGTTCGCATGGCTCCGGGAATCAGCACTTGAACTTCTGCGCCCTTTTGTTGAATTCGGTCTTGATCGGTCAGGCGGGCAAACAGGTCCTGATGGATATCTTGAACGGTCTGCGGCGACCAGACTTGCGCGTTGGTCCATTGAGGCCACAAGCATTCAAGTTGGTTCTCTGTCGCCATGTGGCTGAGCGCCAGACGCTGGCGGCGGGCTTTGTCGGCATCCTGTGCGTAATCGTTGCGCAGGGCCTGCTCGATTTCCAAGGGGAGGGTGTGTTGCCCTTCAATTCGGTTGGAGTAATAGGAATTCATGGCGCGCAGCATCTGGCGCAGGCTTGGCAGTGCTCCGGTAGGGCACCAACTTGCCAGGCGGTCGGCCTGGCGGATCAGGTCGTGAGCACGCTCCAGCAGCGGGCCCAAACGGTGTTCAGACGGAAGCAGCGGCTCCATCTGGGTAGGATGGTCATAGAGTTGGAATTTCTGCGACTTTGGCATGATTCATAAGTATATGTCGCGCAAGGATAATTTGTAAATCATGCGAGATTTTTTGCGACTTTTCATGCGACCCTGTGTGTCGATAAAAATCAGACGCCATTTCGCTCTTTGCTCAATGATATGAGGGCGCGCATCGCGCCTCTGAACGGTGCTTATACTCGCACTGCAATCATCCGCTCTAACACCTTTTTCAACTGGGCCACTTCGCCCAATCCGATGTCGGCCATGACCTGCGCCTCATGCGTCCGTGCCTGCACCAGCAAGGGCTTGACCTTGCGTTGACCCGCTGCGGTGAGGCTGACCAGCGACTGGCGCTTATCGTGAGGGGCGTCAACGCGTTTGACCCAGCCGGCTTCTGCCATGCGGCCCACCAGCTTGGTCACGGTGGGTTGCTTGGCCAGCACGATGTCGGCCAACTCGCCCACGCTCAGTGCATCCTTGCCCGACAGGCTGGCCATGACGCGCCACTCCATCAGGCTCAGGCCGCTGGCTTCGACCACGGCGTGGACCTCGCTCGAAATCAAATGGCTGGCGCGTGCCAGCAAATAGGCCAGGTAGTCGTCGACAAAGCCTGCCGAGTTGGTCATGGCAGAGGATGGGGCAGAGGCGTGGTGGTGCTGAACTGACCGCCCTGATAGACGAGTGGGGCTGAGCCATCACTGAAGCCGCAGCGTTCCACTTCGCCCACAAAAATCACATGGTCGCCTTCTTCGTGGCGGCTGCGGTTGTGGCATTCAAACCAGGCCAGAGCGCCTTTCAAAATGGGTAACCCGGCTTGCCCCAGGGTGTAGGCGGTGTCGGCAAAGCGGTCGCCTTTGCCGTAGGCAAAGCGGTTGCACAAGTCGAGCTGGTCTGCGGCCAGCACATTGACCACATAGTGCGTGCCTGCATGGAACAGCGGCAAGCTGCTGGCCCGGTGCCCCAAGCTCCACAGCACGAGCGGCGGCGTGAGCGACACCGAATTGAAGGAGCTGGCTGTGATGCCCACAAAGCTACTGCTGGCTGTGTCGCCTTTTTGTGTGCTTGGCGCGAAGGTGGTGATGACGGTCACGCCCGTGGCGAAGCGCGACAGGGCCTGCCTGAAATGAGGGGCTTCAAAGTCAGGGGTCAGCGGCTGAATGGTCGGAGGTGGGTTGGGGCGCATAGGGTCATTATGGATGAATTTACATGAATATTCATATAAACTGTTTGGCGTGAGGTCGAGTGCGTCGTGCGCTGAACCTGTCCGTCTAGGAGACAAGCATGCTGGTGGAACGAATCGAAAACAGGTGGCTCGCGGCGTTTACCCGCACCTTCACGCTGTGCAAGGTGCAGCCCGGTGAGGTGGTGGCCATTTTGGCTGAAACCCAATCACGCCGGGTCAACGTGGACTTGGCCCGCCTAGCGCTGGAGGCCATGGGCGCCCGCGTGTTCGAGGTGACTTTGACGACGCCTGCGCTCACCGCCCCCGCGCCCGTGCGTTCCACAGGCGCCAGCGACGCGATTGGCCAACTCGGCCCCGTGGTGGCGGCACTGGCCCGGGCCGACATGGTGGTGGACTGCACCGTCGAAGGCCTGCTGCACGCGCCTGAGTTGCCGACCATCATGAAGGGCGTGGACGGCCACATGCCGCGCCTGCTCATGGTGTCCAACGAGCACCCTGAAATCTTGGAGCGCACCGTGCCCGATCCGGCGCTCGAAGGCGTGGTGCGTGCCGCCATGAAGAAGCTGCGTGGCGCACAACAAATGCACGTCACGTCTGCCGCAGGCACCGACCTGCGCGTGAACCTGAAACAGGGCGACAAACAAGCAGTGGTCGGCGGTGTGTGGGGCTTTTGCCCCAAGCCGGGCATGGTGTCGCACTGGCCCGCTGGGCTGGCGCTGGCGTTCCCGGCTGCAGGCAGTGTCAACGGCACGCTGGTCATGGCCCCGGGTGATGTGAACCTGACCTTCAAAAGCTATTTGCGCGACACGATCCGCCTGACCATCGAGAACGACAGCGTCGTGGCCATCGAGGGGCAGGGCGTGGATGTGGACATGATGCGCGGCTACTGGAAAGCCTGGGAAGACGCCGAGGGCCACCGCGCCGCTTATGCGGTCTCGCATGTGGGCTTTGGCCTGAACCCGGCGGCGCGTTGGGACGCCATGACGTTCTACGACAAGCGCGATTGCAACGGCACCGAGCTGCGGGCCTTTGCGGGCAACTTTTTGTATTCGACCGGGGCGAACGAAGTCGCGGGCCGCCACACGCTGGGGCATTTCGATTTGCCTATGCGCGGCTGCACCATTCGGCTCGACGACACGGTGGTGGTGGATGCGGGCCAAGTCGTGAGCGCGGCGCTGGCATGAGCGTCCTGATGTCTTGCGTGGCTGTGCCCGCCTGTGGGAGCGACGCCCCCGTCGCGAAGAGCCCTGAGATGACTTGTGGGAGCGACGCCCTCGTCGCGAAAAGCACGTCTGATCGCCGCGAGGGCGCGGCGCCTACAAAGCCCTCGCTGGTTTTCCTGCACGGCATTGGCGGTCGTGCTAGCGGCTGGGCGGCCATCCAGCAGGCCTGCGCCCAAGCGGGCTACGCCAGTGTGGCCTGGGACATGCCGGGCTACGGCGACAGCCCGATGATCGAGCCTTGCACTTTTGACGGCTTGGCCGATGCGCTGGCCGCGCTGATGGACGCACAGGGTTTGCAGCAAGCCGTGTTGGTGGGCCACAGTCTGGGCGGCATGGTGGCCTTGCAAATGTGGGCACGTCACCCCGAGCGCGTGGCAGGCTTGGTGCTGGCCGCCAGCAGTCCGGGTTTTGGCCAAAGCGGCGGCGATTTTCAACAAGCCTTCATCGCGCAGCGCTTGGCCCCATTAGAAGCAGGCCAAAGCATGGGCGATGTGGCCAATGCCTTGGTTCCGACCATGGTGGCACCGGGCTTTGCTGGCCCGAGTCTGGCGCAAGCCAAAGCCTGTATGGGCTCCATCACGCCAGCCGCCTACAAAGCGGCGCTCAGCGCGTTGGTGCAGTTTGAGCAGCGCAGCGCCTTGCCCACGATCACCGTACCCACGCTGTGCATCGCGGCCGAACACGACCGCACCGCTGCGCCCACGGTGGTGCAGCGCATGGCCGAAAAGATTCCTCATGCGCAATACCTGTGCCTGCCGGGCGTGGGTCATTTGCTGACGTTTGAGCAACCCGACAGCTTTGCCGATGCACTGCTGCCTTTTTTGCGGAGCTTTTGATGACCGATGTGCAAGATAAAACGATCCCCCACACCATGCCCACCGTCATGCCCATCTGTGGCGCCGACTACCCCCTGACCGAAAAGCAGCAAAAGCTGATGGCGCTGGCCCGGCAACTCGGCCGCGAGAAGTTCGCCCCCCGTGCCGCGCAACTCGACCGCGATGCGCAGTTCCCGTTTGCCAACTACAACGACATGCGTGACTCGGGCCTGTTGGCCCTGTGCGTGCCCGAAGCGCACGGCGGCCAGGGTGCCGATTACGCCACCTATGCCATGGTCTCGGCCGAGATCGGTCGCTACTGCGGCGCCACCGCACTCACCTTCAACATGCACGTCTGCACCATGCTCTGGAGCGGCTTGTTGTCTGAAGACCTGGACATGACGCCCGAGCAGCGCGCCTCACACCGCACGCACCAGGCGACGCACTTTGCCCGGGTGGTGAAAGACGGTGCGATTTACGCGCAGCCTTTCTCGGAAGGCGGTGCAGCGGCGTCAGGGGCGCAACCCTTCGGCACACTCGCCGTCAAGGTCGATGGCGGCTGGAAGATCAATGGCAAAAAGATCTTTGCATCGCTGTCAGATGCGGCCGATTACTTTGGCGTGCTGTGCACCGAGAAGAAAGAGGGCGCTGATCTGTCGCGTCGCGACACCTTGTACCTGGCCATACCCCGCACCGCGCCGGGCCTGATGATCGAAGGCGACTGGGACCCGCTGGGCATGCGCGCCACTGTGTCGCGCAACCTGATCTTCAAAGACGTGTTCGTGCCGGACGACGCGGCGCTCATGCCGCAGGGCCTGTACTTCCAGGCCGCCAGCCGCTGGCCGCACATGTTCATGACGCTCTCGCCCACGTACATGGGCATCGCGCAAGCGGCGTACGATTTCACCGTGGCCTATTTGCGTGGCGAAATTCCTGGCACCGGCCCCGTCAAGCGCCGCCAGTTCGCGACCAAGCAGATCGCCTTGGCCGAGATGTTCATCAAGCTCGAACAAACCCGCAACCTCTTTTTGCGCGCCATTGAAGACGCCAAGGTCGATCCAGCCAAGTCCACCCGCCTGCGTGCCTATGCCGCGCAGTACACCATCATGGAAAACGCGCAGGACATCGCCCGTTTGGCCATCCGCACTTGCGGTGGTCAGTCCATGCTCAAAAGCCTGCCGCTGGAGCGCCTGTACCGCGATGCACGTTGCGGCTCGCTCATGCTGCCTTGGACAGCCGAGTTGTGTATGGACCGCATCGGCCGCGAAGCGCTGTACGAACACGGCGAAAAAGACGAGTGATGGGGACAGAAGAAACCAGCCCCCTCGCGGCCCGTTTTGCGCAGCTGGCGCAGGATTGCGGCACGCAGCCCGCCATCACCTTCCGGGGTGATGAGCGCAAAGCCACCCAGATCGGTAACAGCACCTTCGCCTATGACTTCGCCAAGTTCTGGCGGCGCGTGGAGCGTGTCACCGCCCACCTGCAGTCCACCTGGGGCGTGCAGCCGGGTGACCGCGTGGCTTGGTTGGGCTTCAACCACGAGTTGCAACTGGT
>CAITSG010000297.1 GCA_903894995.1 uncultured Burkholderiales bacterium | reverse complement strand
GACAAGGTGTAGAACGCACCGTTCAAGTTGATGTCCACCGCCCGGCGCCATTCGTCGCCCGACAGGTCGCCCGGCAAGGTGTAGGGCAGAGAGATGCCTGCGTTGTTGAAGACCAGATCGAGGCGGCCAAAACGGGTGCGGATCTGCTCGAACAGCGCTTTGACTTCGGGCTCTTTGGACAGGTCGGTCGGGATGGCGTGGGCGTTGCCAGCGTTGGCACCCGCTTCTGCCGCCGCCGCAGCCAAGGCATCGGCGCGCCGCCCAATCAAAACAACTTGCCAGCCTTCTTTGAGCAAGGCGAGGGCGCAGGCTTTGCCAATGCCGGAGCTGGCACCGGTGACGAGGGCGATTTTGGACATGGTGAGAACTTTCTAAAGAGGTCTGGAAACCGCCAGATTTTCAGGCGTTTTGAAAAGAAATCTGTACTTTGAGTGACTGGCTTTTGTCGGCGGCCAAGTCAAAGGCTTCGATGGCGCGCTCCACGGGCAAGATGCCGGTGATGACCGGTTTGCCGTTGACCAAGCCTTCGTTCAAAAACCGCACGGCCGTGGCAAATTCGGCGTGAAAGCGGAAGGTGCCGCGCAGGTCCACTTCTTTGGCCACCAATTGCGTCATGGGCAGGCTGATGTCGCCGCCCATGCCCACGGTGATCAGCACGCCACGCGGCACGATGGTGTCCAGACCCACGCGCAAAGCGGCTTCGCTTCCCGAGGCTTCGAACACGGCGTCAAACTGTCCCTTGTCCACTTTGTATTTGTCCAGCGCTTCAGGCTGGGTTTTGAGGTTGATGGTCTCATCAGCGCCCATCTCTTTGGCGCACTTGAGCGGCAAATCGGCGATGTCGGCCGCCACGATGCGCGCTGCACCTGCCCGGCGCAAAGCACCGATGAGCAGCGAGCCAATCGGGCCGCAACCGGTGACCAAGACCTGCTTGCCCAACACACTGCCTGCGCGTTGAATGGCGTGCAAGCCCACCGACAAAGGTTCGGCCAAAGCGGCTTCAGACAGACTCAGGTGGTCGGCAATCGGGTGGGCCTGGTAGCCCTCGATGATGATTTGCTCGCTGAATGCGCCCTGGATGTGGGGGAAGGGCATGGCGCTGCCGTAAAAACGCATGTTCAGGCAATGGTTGTGCTGGCCTGCCTGGCAAAAGCGGCAGTGGCCGCAAGGGCGAGAAGGCGAGATGGCGATGCGCTGACCTTTGACCGTGCCCTGAACGCCCGAGCCCAAAGCATCGACCACACCCGAGACTTCGTGCCCCAGCGCAATGGGCTGCTTGATGCGCACGGTGCCAAAGCCACCGTGCTGGTAGTAATGCAAATCAGAGCCGCAAATGCCGCCATAGGCCACATTCACGCGCAGTTGGTGTTCGCCCAAAGCGGGCAGTTCGGTGTTTTCAATGCGCAGGTCTTTGGCCGAGTGGCAGACAACGGATTTCATGGCAAGTCTCTTGGGTTGAATGAAAGAAAAAATCTCAGAGGGTCGCGGTCACGCCACCATCGACATACAGGATGTGACCGTTCACAAAGCGTGAAGCGTCGCTGGCCAAAAAGACCGCCGCGCCGCCCAAGTCTTGCACATCGCCCCAACGGCGGCTGGGTGTGCGGCCGACCAGCCAGCTGCTGAACGTGGGGTCATCGACCAGCTTTTGGTTCAGTTCGGTTTTGAAGTAACCCGGGCCAATGCCGTTGACGTTGATGCCAAACTGGCCCCAGTCAATCGCCATGCCTTTGGTCAGCATCTTCACCGCACCCTTGGTGGCGGTGTAAGGGGCAATGCCGGGGCGACCCAACTCGCTTTGCACCGAGCAAATGTTGATGATCTTGCCGCGACCGCGTGGGATCATTTTCTTGGCCACCGCCTGGCCCACGAAGTACACGCTGTCCAGGTTGGTTTTCATGATCGTGTGCCAGTCTGCGTCGGCATACTCGTGCAACGGACCGCGAATCTGCATGCCCGCGTTGTTGATCAGGATGTCAATCGGGCCTTCGGCCTCGATCTGCTCCACCGCTGCGCGCACGCTGTCGGCGTCGGTCACGTCAAACACCGAAGCACTGACCGACAAATTTTGTGCCTTCAAGGTCTGGGCAGCGGCCTCTACCTTGCTGGCCGTGCGGCCATTCAGGATGACATGGGCCCCTGCCTGCGCCAGGGCTTCGGCCAGTGCCAGGCCAATGCCTGCAGAAGAGCCCGTGATCAGGGCGCGTTGGCCCGTCAAATCGAAGGAATTCAGAACATTCATCGCATCAACAACCATTTAAGGGGAACCATCACCAAGCTCGGGAACGCGATCAGCGAGCCCATGACGACGACCTGAGACAAGAGGAAAGGCATGACGCCGCGGATGACATCGTGCATGGGAATACGACCCACGCCGCAGACCACGTTGAGCACCGTGCCCACGGGCGGTGTGAGCAGACCGATGGCGTTGTTCATGATGAACAGCACACCAAAGTAGACCGGGTCAATGCCGGCTTCGCGCACCAAAGGCATGAGCACCGGCGTGAGGATCAGCACCGTGGGCGCAAAGTCCAGCGCCGTGCCGACGATCATCACCAGCAGCATCAGCAGGACCATCAGCAGGGTTTTGTTGTCGATGAAGGGGCGCAAAATTTCAACAATTTGGGCTGGGATGTTGGCCACGGTGATGAGCCAAGCCGACACCAAAGCCGCAGCCACCAAGAACATCACCACAGAAGAAGTTTTGGCGGCCGACAAAATGATGCGGTACAGGTCTTTGAACTTGATTTCGCGGTAAATGAACAGGCCCACAAACAGGGAATAGACCACCGCCACCACCGCTGCTTCGGTGGGCGTGAAGATGCCCATCTTCATGCCACCGATGATCACAATGGCCAACAGGTAAGACCAAAATGCGTTGATGGTCACCGAGATGCGTTCTTTGAACGGCACTTTCTCGGCCACCTTCACGTTGTCCTTGCGGGCCACGATCCACCAGGTCACGATCAGGGCAAAGCCCATCATGAGTCCCGGAAAAATGCCCGCCATAAAGAGTTTGGAGATCGACACGCCGCCGATCACACCAAACAAGATGAAACCAATCGAGGGTGGAATCACGGGCGCGATGATGCCGCCTGCCGCAATCAGGCCCGCCGAGCGGTCCATGCGGTAACCTGCGTCGCGCATCATGGGCATGAGCACGGCGGCCAGCGCTGCCGTGTCGGCCACGGCAGAGCCTGACAGGCTGGCCATGACGATGGCGGCAAATACTGCCACATAACCCAGGCCGCCCCGAAAGTGACCCACCCAGACCATGGCCGAGTTGACGATGCGCCGGCTCATGCCGCCCGCATTCATCAACTCGCCGGCCAGCATGAAAAAGGGCACGGCCATGAGCGGGAAATTGTCGGCCCCGTTGATCAGGTTTTGCGACACGATTTGCGTGTCGAAGTTGTCCAGGTGCAGCATCAGGGCCACACCCGAGACGATGAGGGAAAAAGCCAAGGGCATGCCCAGAGCCATGGCAGCCAGCAGTGACACGATGAAAATAAGGACGGTCATTTGGCGGCCTCTTGCGTGTGCGCGGTCACGACTTCTTCGGAGTCCTGGACTTGGATCAAATCGGATTCATTGAAGTTGCCTTTGGCCAGCTGCACCAGCTTGCCCAAGATCATCAGGCCCATGGCCACGCTGGTGACGTAGCCCACGCCATACACCCAGCTCATGGGGATTTCGGTCACGGCCGAGCGTGTGGTGGCGTTGATGCCGTGTTGCTTCAAGGTGCCGTAAAACATGAGGGTGCAGCAGCCCAGCATCAGCAGGTTGGACACGGCAAAAGCCACTTTTTTGCCGCGAAGGCTCAGCTTTCGCACGATGGAGTCCAAGCCCAAGTGGCCGTTTTCACGCATGGTGACAATGGCCCCCAGGAAAGTGATCCAGATGAACAAAAACCGCGACAACTCTTCCGAGCTGATGATGCCGTCGTTGAAGCCGTAACGCAGCACCACATTGCCAAACACCATGATCACCATGGCCGACAACATGATGACCAGCGTGACTTCGGCCAGCTTGAAGAAAAGGTCGTTGATTTTTTTCATACGTCATCCACAAAAAAGCCCCCTCCTAAGAGGGGGCGTGATGTCACTCAAACCATCACTTGGTGTCTTCGATGGCCTTGAGCAAAGCTGGGCCGTTTTTCTCACCAAAGGTCTTGGCGATTTCTGCCGAAACGATCTTCTGGAACGGGGCCATGTCCACGTTCTCGATCACCTGCATACCCGACTTCTTCAAGTCGGCCACCACCTTGCCCGCGTTGGACGCGTTCAGGTTGCGCTGGAAGGTGGCCGCTTCGCGGGCCGCATCGACCACCACTTTTTGGTAGTTGGCGGGCAGGCTGTCGAACTTGGCCTTGTTCATGGCCACCACCAGCGGCGAATAAACGTGGTTGCTCACCGTCAGGTGCTTTTGCACTTCGTAGAACTTGGACGACCAGGTCACGTTGATCGGATGCTCTTGGGCGTCAAAGGTGCCGGTTTCCAGGGCGGTGTACAGCTCGGCAATCGGCATGGGCGAAGGGTTCATGCCCAGCAGGCGGAAGGCCTGGATGTGGTAGGGGTTGGGTGTGGAGCGGATCTTCAAGCCCTTCAGGTCATCGGGCTTGTTCACGGGACGTTTGTTGTTGGTGAAGGCACGCCAGCCGTTTTCCCAATAAGCAAGGCCCTTCAAGCCGTGTGGGGACAATTCGTTGAGCACACCCGTGCCCACCGCACCGTCGAGAACGTTGTAGGCGTGTTGCGCGCTGCGGAACACAAAGGGCAGTTCCATGGCGGCCGTGTTGGGCACGATGCCATTGAAGTTGGAGGCACCGCTGGAGACGATGTCGATCGTGCCGCCGCGTGTGCCGTTGATCATGGCCGCATCGTTGCCCAACTGGTTGGCTGGGAACACGGTGATTTCGACATCGCCGTTGGTGCGTTGTTTGACCAGCTCGGCCAGCTTCATGGCGGCGGCGTGCTGGCCGTCGGTGGCGTTGACCGCGTGGCCCATTTTGAGGTTGAACTTGGCAGCGTAAGCGCTGGAGCCGACGGCGGCCACCAGGCAAGCGAGCAGGATGCGGGAAAGTTTCATGGTTTGTCTCCGGGTTGATTTAAAGGACTGTCGCAAAACTCAATCGGTGGGCAGCGCGTACTCATCTGCGCTGAAGACGGTGTGGAACACGGTGCCATCGAACATGGCGATCATGTCTTTGGACACTTCTTTGCTCTTCATGCGCACTTCAGAGGCCAGAGCGATCTCGATCGCCTCGCGGCTCGGGTAGCGCACGGCCAGCACCATGCCAAAGTGCGGGTCGTTGGTGTCGCTTTCCACCTGCCGCAGCACGCGCACTTCTTGTGCGCCAGGAAAGCGGGTCCACAGGGGCACCAGGTTCTCGCGGATGTAGCGGTTGAAGGCGTCTTCAAGGCCGGGTTTGACGTGGCCTTGGAAAAATGCGCAGCGGATGAACATGGGCAATCCTTGTTGAAAATCAAAGGGCAGGGTGCAGGCGGCTGTGCAAAGCCTGGAGCGCTTGGCTGACCATGTCCTGCACGGTTTCGGTGATGGGCAGGGTGATGACATCGGCCTCGTCGGCCAGGGGTTTTTCGAGCGTGCGGAACTGGCTGTCGAGCAAGCCCGGCTGCATGTAGTGGCCCACACGCTGGCGCATGCGCTGCGCAATCAAATCGAAGTCCCCTTCGAGAAACACAAAACACACATCCCCTGCTTGTTCGCGGATGCGGTCGCGGTACACCCGTTTGAGGGCGGAACAGGCGACCACGCGCCCTTGTGGGTGCGCTTGAGCCAAGTATTGGCCAATGCGGTCCAGCCAGGGCAGGCGGTCGGCGTCTTGCAGGGCAATGCCTGCACGCATCTTGGCCACGCTTTCAGGCAGGTGCAGGTCATCTCCATCCACCATGTCCAGGCCCAGGCGTTCACCCAGGGCGGCGGCCATGGTCGACTTGCCGCAACCGGACACGCCCATGACAATCAGTCGCAAAGGCGAGTTGTTCATGTCCTTGGACCGCAGATCACTTCACCATTGCCTTGCACTCGGGCACGGGGGTGCGCAAGGGCAGGCCAGAAATACCAGCCTGCATGTTGGCAAAAGCCAGATCGGCCATGGCCTGGCGCGTTTCGGTGGTGGCGCTGGCCATGTGCGGGGTCAGCACCACGTTGCGCAGGCTCCACAGCGCCTCGGGCACATGGGGCTCGTTGGCGAACACATCCAGGCCTGCGCCCGCGATGGTGCCGTTTTGCAGGGCGGTGATCAAGGCTTCTTCATCGACCACGCTGCCACGCGCCACGTTGATCAAAAAGCCGCGCGGCCCCAGGGCCTTGAGCACCTCGGCGTTGATCAGGTGCTTGGTGCCTGCGCCGCCGGGCGTGATGGCCACCAAAAAATCCACGTTCGCCGCCAATGCCGCCGCTGTGGGGAAAAACTGGCAACCCGAATCGGGTTTTTCGCTGCGCGCGTTGTAGGCGACCGACATGCCAAAAGCCTGCGCCCGCTTGGCGATGGCCTTGCCAATGCGCCCCAAACCCACAATGCCCATGCGTGCGCCCGAGACCTTGCGGCCCAAAGCCATGGGGCCACCGGGCCACTGACCTGCGCGCACAAACTGGTCCGCTTGCGGAATGGCGCGGCCCACCGACAGCACCAGCCCCATGGCCAGGTCGGCCACATCGTCGGTCAGCACGTCAGGCGTGTGGGTCACGGGAATGCCATGCTCGATGGCGGCAGGCACATCCACACCGTCGTAGCCCACCCCAAACACCGCCACCACTTTGGCGTTGGGCAGTTGTGCGAGCAGGCTGCGCGGCACACTGGCCTCGCCCGTGCCGGCCACGCCCACGATGCGGGGAGCCAGTGCGGTAAAAGCGGCCGGGTCGGTCACATGGGTGCGGTCGTGCACGGTGTACATCGACTCCAGGGCTTTTTGGTAGAAGGGGTGCAGTTTGGCCACGGCCAGCACATCGGGTTTGGACAATTCAATCACTCCCATGGTTTATCTCGTCTTGGACAGCGCTGTCCAAAAAATTCAAAAAAAAGCCAGACCCAAAAAAACAGTTTTATTTAAAAATAAAAAAAGTTTCGCTCACATCTTGTCAATCTGTCCCCGTGGGTCTTGGACAGCGCTATCCTATCGACTTCGCTCGGCCTTCTTGCTCCGGATTAACCCTTGCCCAACGACATTCTTCCGATCACCAAGACCACCAAAAGCCATCGCGCCACTGGCCGCGTGACCTTGACCGACGTCGCTCAAGCTGCAGGTGTCAGCCCCAGCACCGTGTCCCGGGCTTTGCGAGGTGAGCGTGCGGTGGACCCCGCCTTGATTGAACGCGTGCAGGCCGTGTCTGCCAAGCTTGGCTATGTACCCGATCCGGCAGCGCGGGCTTTGGCCTCGCAGCGCAGCAACCATGTGGCCATTTTGATTCCGCTTTTGTCCAATAACTTGTTTGTGGACTTGCTGGATGCAGCTCAAAAAACATTGCGTGCCTCGGGCTACCAAACCCTCATGGGCGTGACGCATTACGACGCCAGCGAAGAGGAGCAACTTTTGCGCGAGCAATTTCTTCACCGTCCTGCGGGCCTCTTGGTCACGGGACTGGACCACAACGCTGTGACCCAAAAACTCATGGACAGCAGCTCGGTGCCTTGCGTGCACCTGATGGATTTGCCAGCGGACCCGCAGGCAGTTGCCCCCTATTGCGTGGGCTTTCGGCAAACCGATGCCGGTGCGGCCATGACACGGCATTTGTTGCAAACCGGTCGGCGTCGAATTGCCTTTGCTGGGGCCCAGTTGGATCCTCGGGTCATGCAGCGCTTGTTCGGCTGGCGCAGCGCTTTGCAAGAAGCCGGCTTGCACGAGGCCACACTGGAGTTCCTCAACCCCGCGCCTTCATCTTTGGCTTTGGGTGCGGTGATGTTTGAACAAATCATGCTGCAGCGGCCTGCTGTCGATGCCATCTTTTTTTGCAACGACGATTTGGCGCAGGGGGCTTTGATGGCCGCTTTGCGCAGGGGCATTGCCGTGCCTTCACAGGTGGCCATCGCCGGATTCAACGACCTGACCGGCAGCGACCAGATGCTGCCACCACTGACCACGGTGCGCACACCTCGTGCGCAGATTGGCGTGGCGGCCGCGCAGATGCTGCTCAGCCTGATGCGGGGCGAAGAGCCAGAGAAGGCGCAGATCGATTTGGGATTTGATATTTTGCAGCGTCAAAGCACCTGAGCCCTCAGTTCGTGCGGAGTCAAGCGCGATTCATGGCACTTGAAGTGAGCTCACTCAAAGACTTATCTGACATGTCCACATGGCAGGCGTCCAAGGGATCAGGCCCCGATGTTGCGCAGCGACGCTTCGATGGCCGCTGCCGTGGCCAGGGGTTTTTCCATGGGAAACAAGTGTGAACCGTCGAGCATCATGATGCGGCCCTTGACCACCTTGTGGGTCAGCTCTGCACCGGCTTGGCGCATTTCGACAGAATGCGTGCCGCCAATGAAGGCGGCGGGGCATTTGAGGGGTTTGCGTTTGAGCAAGCTGTCGAGTTTGTGCGGCAGGCCGTTGTAGATGGCCGTTTCGACGTTGCGGTCGAAGCTCAACACGCGCTGCCCATCGGCATCGTGTGTGCCGTGCTCAATGTAGTCACGCAGCACCTGCGGTTCCCAGCGTGCAAATGTTTTTTTCTGCTGGAAACTTTCCAGCGCACTTTGCGCGTCTGGCCATTGGTGACGGCGTTTTTGGCTGATGCGACCAGGTGACAAAGCGCCAATCAAGGGGGTGCGTTTGGCCAAGCCTACCGTGGTCGCGCGCCAGCCGCCGAGCACAGGCGAGTCGATCAGCACCACGCCACGCGCCAGTTCGGGGTGGCGAGCGGCACACATCAAACTCAAAAGGCCCCCCAGCGAGTGGCCGACCAAAAAGGACGGTTTTGAGTCCCCCTGCTTGTCCCGTGCAAAGTCGGCCAGTTGCTCCACCAGATGGGGCCAATTGTTGGTCACCGGGTACTTGGGGTCATGGCCGTACATCTCCACCGCATCGACCTCAAACCCGCGCTGGCGCAGGTTGTCCAGCATGAGGCGGTAGGTGCTGGCCGGAAAGCTGTTCCCGTGCGAGAAGACAATGCGGGCGTTCATCAGATCAGCTTCTCTTCGGGGGTGGTGATTTTCTTGAGCAAGGCGTTGCGCACCGGCAGCACCATGAGTGGCACCTCGGTCGCGCCGCCATGCCACATGGGGTCTTCGATGCTGTCGAACATCTGCCGCAGCTTGTCGCCCCAGCTGGAACGCAGCATCTGAAAGTAAGGGTTGTGCTCGTCGATGCACATGATGCGGTCGGTCTGCAAGCTGCCCGCCTGATAGACCACCATGTCCAGCGGCAGGCCGACCGACAGGTTGGATTTGAGGGTGGAGTCCATCGACACCAAGGCGCATTTGGCCGCTTCGTCCAGCGGGGTGTTGGGCGTGATGACGCGGTCGAGTACGGGCTTGCCGTATTTGGATTCGCCAATCTGGAAGTAGGGCGTCTCGTCGGTGGCTTCGATGAAGTTGCCGGGCGAATACACCTGGAACAAGCGCATGCCTTCGCCGCCGATCTGGCCGCCAAAAATCATGGACACGTTGAACTCCACACTCGAGGCACGCAGGGCAGCGGCATCGCGCTCGTAAACCCGGCGCACGGCGGCGCCCAGCACGCGGGTGGCGTCGAACATGCTTTTGGCGTTCCAGATGGTCAGCGGCTCGTCCTGCCCGGGTTCGACCAGTTTTTCGATCTGCAGCACTTCGCGCACCGACTGCGAAATGCTCAGGTTGCCCGCCGACAACAGCGTCATGAAACGGTCGCCCGCTTTTTCATAGACGATCATTTTGCGGAAGGTGCTGATCTGGTCCAGGCCCGCGTTGGTGCGGGAGTCGGACAAAAACACCAAACCCGCGCGGGTTTTGACGGCAACGCAGTAAGTCATGGAGGGGCTCTTTAAGTTTTGGGCAGCAGGCGCTGCAGGGCATACAGGGCGTCGAGCGCTTCGCGGGGGCTGAGTGCGTCGGGGTTGATTTGGGCCAGCGCCACTTCGATGGGGCTGGGGCCCGTGGCTTCGGATTCGGGCGGCGCGGCGAACAGGTCCACCTGCTGGCGGCTTTCACTGGCACCGGCCTCCAAAGCGCTCAGGGCATGGCGGGCGTGGTTGAGCACGGCGGCAGGCATGCCCGCCAGCCGCGCCACCTGCACGCCATAGCTCTTGCTGGCGGGGCCGGGTTGTAACTCGTGCAAAAACACAATCGACGCGCCGGACTCGGCCGCGCTCACATGCATGTTGACGGCGGCGGTGTGTGTGGCAGGGAACTCGGTCAGCTCGAAGTAATGCGTGGCAAACAGCGCAAAGGCCTGTGTTTTGTTGTGCAGGTGCGTGGCGATGCCGCTGGCGAGAGCCAGGCCGTCAAAGGTGGAGGTGCCGCGCCCGATCTCGTCCATCAGCACCAGGCTGTGCGGCGTGGCGCTGTGCAAGATTTGCGCGGCCTCGGTCATCTCCAGCATGAAGGTCGATTGGGCGTTGGCCAGGTCGTCGGCCGCACCGATCCGGGTGTGGATGGCGTCGATGGGGCCCAGGCGGCAACGGCTGGCGGGCACATGGCTGCCGATACTGGCCAAAAGAACGATCAATGCCACTTGGCGCATGTAGGTCGATTTACCGCCCATGTTGGGGCCGGTGATGATTTGCAGGCGCTGGCGTGAGCCCAGCACTGTGTCATTGGCGATGAAGCTGGCACCCGACATTTGGGCCAGCCGCGCCTCAACCACGGGGTGGCGTCCTTGGCGAATCTCGATGCAGGGCTCCTTGGTGAATTCGGGCGCACACCAATTCAGGGTGAGCGAGCGCTCGGTCAGTGCGCAGAGCGCATCGAGCGAGGCCATGGCCTGCGCCAATTCGGTGAGCGCGGGCACAAAGGGCTGCAGTTGGTCGAGCAGGCCTTCGTACAACCACTTCTCGCGGGCCAGTGCGCGTTCTTGTGCCGACAGGGCCTTGTCTTCAAAAGTTTTGAGCTCGGGCGTGATGAAGCGCTCGGCGTTTTTCAGGGTCTGGCGGCGGCGGTAGTCGTCGGGCACTTTGTCCAGTTGCCCTTGTGTGACCTCGATGTAAAAGCCGTGCACCTTGTTGAACTGCACACGCAGGTTGTTAATGCCGGTACGCTCTTTTTCGCGGGTTTCCAGGTCGAGTAAAAACGCGTCGCAATGGGTCTGAATGTTGCGCAACTCGTCCAGCTCAGCGTCCAGTCCGTCGGCGATGATGCCGCCGTCCCGCACCAAAGCAGCGGGCTCTTCGAGCAGTGCCATGTGCAGCAGTTCGGCACAATGCGTGGGCGGGGTTAGCCAGCGGGCCATGCCTGCCAGCAAGGTCTCGGGCTCGGGGTTCAGGGCCTGCAATTGGGTCGACAGCGAGGCCGAACGCGCCAGCGCATGGCGCAGGGCCACCAGCTCGCGCGGTCGCACCTGGCGCAGCGCGGTGCGGGCGGTGATGCGCTCCACATCGCTCGCGCCTTTGAGTTGTTCGCGCAGGCGTTTGTAGGCGGCACCCCATGACGGATTTTCGTGACCAGCAGGAGCATCCGCTCCCTTGTTTCTGTCATGCTCGGGCTTGATTTTATTGACGTCATCCTCGGGCTTGACCCGAGGATCCATGCCTTCCTGTGTACTGGGCACTGCCGTGAGCATGGCGATGGCGTTCAAACGTTGCTGCGCCACCAGCCGGTCTCGTGGTGGGCTGAGCAGCCAGCTTTTGAGCAAGCGGCTGCCCATGCCGGTCATGCAGGTGTCGAGCAGCGCAAACAGGGTGGGTGAATCGGCAGCGCTTTCGCCGCGCAGGGTTTGCGTCAGCTCCAGGTTGCGGCGGGTGCTGGCGGGCAAGTCAATGAGCGCGTCCGAGCGCTGCACCTGCACCCGCTGCACATGCGGCAGGCTGCGGCCTTGGGTGTGTTCGGCGTACGTCAGCAGGGCAGCGGCGGCGGCATGCGCGTCGGCCTGCGCATCGGCGCTCCAGGCGGCCAGAGACGCGGCTTGCAGTTGTTCGAGCAGCTTGCGCTGGCCCAAACCTGCATCAAACTGAAAATCAGGCCGCATGGCAAAGGACCAGCTGCCCCGACCTGCGGTTTTGAGGCCGCGCAGTTTTTGCTCAAACGTGGGTGTCATGCCTGCGCTCGCCAGCAATTCGCTGGGGCTGATGCGGTCGATCCAGTCGGCCAATTCATCTTGTGCGCATTCGGCCAGGTGCACCACGCCTTGGGTGACGCTCAGCCACGCGAGGCCGCATCGGTTTTTGCCCGCTTGGTGCACGGCCAGCAAGATGGCTTCGCTTTTGTCAGAGAGCAGCTCGGTGTCGGTCAGCGTGCCGGGGGTGACCACGCGCACCACTTTGCGCTCGACCGGGCCTTTGGACGTGGCCACATCGCCCACTTGTTCGCAAATGGCGACCGACTCGCCCAGTTTGATCAAGCGGGCGAGGTAG
>CAITSG010000296.1 GCA_903894995.1 uncultured Burkholderiales bacterium | reverse complement strand
CGACGCCCTCGTCGCGAAAAGCCTCGCAGACCACCACCCATCACCCCGAGGCGGGGCTCCCACAAAAAGCAGACAAGCCGCCCCTGTAGGAGCGACGCCCTCGTCGCGATCACCCTCGCAGACCACCGCCCATCGCCCCGAGGCGGGGCTCCAACAAAAAGCAGACACTCGCCTGTAGGAGCGACGCCCTCGTCGCGAAAAGTCTCGCAGAGCACCACCCATCGCCCCGAGGCGGGGCTCCTACAAAAAGCAGACACTCGCCTGTAGGAGCGACGCCCTCGTTGCGATCACCCTCGCAGACCACCACACATCGCCCCGAGGGGGGGGGCTCCTACAAAAAGCAGACACTTCCCTGTAGGAGCGACGCTCTCGTTGCGAAAAGATTTGCAGACCACTACCCCACGTCCTGGGGACAGGGTTCCCACAAAAATTGCATCGCTGACCGCTGACCGCTGACCGCTGACCGCTGACCGCTGAGCCCAAGACAAGCCTTTCACTTTAAATTTCATTGGGCAACAGGTACACAATGGTTTTTTGTAAAAACCCACGGGCGTTGGGTGTGGATCACGTTTTTAATAGCATCGCACTACAGTCCATCGCCTAAAGAGGTGGCAATCCACAGGCCAAAAAAAGTACATGGCTTAAAAAATGGGCGAGACTCAAGCTCCAAGAGGCCAGACAAGCAGGCCGGCATTCGGTGAGCCACTGCCCATGTTGTGGGCAAGAGTTTGTGGTCATGCCAAAGTTCAAGGTCAGAAGAATGCAGCTAAAAACTCAATCGTAACGTGGATGAATGACCGGTACATCAGGGCGTGAGACAACCTAAAAAGGCACTTGTTTCACGTGAAACAGTAAAAGATGAACCAAAGCGCACATGTGGCATTTACACTCAAGGTCTTCTTATCAAAGAGTTCACATGTTAGGCATTTCGGATTACGGCGCTTTCTCGGCAGCGTTTGTGTTGCTCTTGTTCCTGCCCGGTCCAGGCAATCTGGCTTTGATCACCTCGACCACGATGGGGGGCGTGATGGGCGGTATGGCTTCAGTGATGGGCTTGTTGCTGGGGGACCAAATTTTGCTGTGGCTCACTGTGGCGGGGGTGGCGGCTGTGCTCAAGGCGCATCCATCGTTTTTCATGGCCGTGCAATTCATGGGGGCAGCTTATTTGGTGTGCTTGGGTTACAAGATGATCGTGGCCAAACCGGGCGCAGGGCCAAGCATGCAGATCACCCCTGGACATTATTTTCGTCAGACCTTGCTGATTACTTTGCTCAACCCGAAGGCCATCTTGTTTTATCTGGCGTTTTTCCCGCAGTTCATTGATCCCGTCCAACACCTGGGCTGGGTGACTTTTGCGGTCATGGCCACGACCATTGCCACCTTGGGGCTTGTTTATGGTGTGGGTGTGGTCTGGGTCACGCACCACATGGCTGAGCGCCTGCGGGCAAGGCCCAAACTGGCGGGCTTTTTACAAAAATTGGCGGGTGCCAGCCTGATGGGATTTGGCCTGAAAATGTGGGTGGTCAAATGAATCAATCACCTGAAACCTGAACCGAAAGTGTTTTATGTTTTTTGGTATTTCTGATTACGGTGCCTTTGTGGCCGCGATTGTGTTGTTTTTGGCCATTCCCGGTCCGGGAAATTTGGCCTTGATCACCTCGACGGGCAAAGGGGGCGTGGCAGGTGGTCTGGGTGCTACTTTGGGCGTGATCGTGGGTGATCAGGTGCTGATGTGGTTGGCGGTGGCCGGTGT
>CAITSG010000295.1 GCA_903894995.1 uncultured Burkholderiales bacterium | reverse complement strand
CAGTTCTTTCCAATCCAGAAACACCATGAAGTCGGGCAAATCGCTTTTGTAATTGCCGTCTTGGCCAATCTGCCGCATGAGGTACATGCCCATGACGTAGCCGCCTAATGCGAAGAACAAGCCATGGCCCAGCGACAAGATGCCGGTGTAGCCCCAGATCAAGTCCATGGCCAGCGCGCAAATGGCGTAGCACATGATCTTGCCGATCAAGGCGATGGCGTAGTCGCTCAAATGGAAGGGGCTGCTCTCGGGCACCCACAAGTTGAAGACCGGGGCCAGCACGCCGACCACGATCAGCGCCAGCAAAAACGCCGACCAAGCTTGACGACCCATCAAAGGGGCAGGGGTGGGTAGTTCCAATTTTTTCATGTGCATGGTCCTCTTCACGCTTCAGCGCTGCGCCCCTTCATCGCGAAGATGCCCTGCGGCCGCTTCTGGATGAAGATGATGATGAACACCAGCACGGCAATCTTGGCGAGCACAGCGCCCGTCCAGCCTTCCAGCAACTTGTTGACGAGGCCCAGGCCCAGCGCGGCATACACCGTGCCTGCCAGCTGGCCCACACCGCCGAGCACCACCACCATGAACGCGTCCACGATGTAGCTTTGGCCCAGATCAGGCCCCACATTGCCCACCTGGCTGAGCGCACAGCCCGCCAGGCCTGCGATGCCCGAACCCAATGCAAAGGCATAGGTGTCTATGCGGGCCGTGTTTACGCCCATGCACGAGGCCATAGGCCGGTTTTGCGTGACGCCACGCACAAACAAGCCCAACCGGGTTTTGCCAATCAAGAGCGCCACCCCGACCAGCACCGCCAACGCAAACACGATGATCAGCACCCGGTTCCAAGGCAGCTGCAAATTGGGCAGCAACTGCAGCGAGCCGCTCATCCAGGTCGGGTTTTCCACACCCACGTTTTGCGCACCAAACAGGCTGCGCACGCCTTGCATCAGTACCAGGCTGATGCCCCAGGTGGCCAGCAGGGTCTCGAGTGGGCGGCCATACAAATGCTGCAGCACCGCGCGCTCCATCACCGCACCCACCAAGGCCGCTGTGAGGAAGGCCACCGGCATCGCTACAAAAAGGTAGGCGTCAAAAACGCCCGGCAAATGTTCACGAAACAGCGCCTGCACCACATAGGTGGCATAGGCGCCGATCATCATCAATTCGCCGTGCGCCATGTTGATGACGCCCATCAGGCCATAGGTGATGGCCAGGCCCAGCGCCACCAGCAACAAGATCGATCCTAAGCTGAGCCCGGTGAACATGGCCCCCAAGCGCTCGCCCCAGCGCAGGTTGTCCTGCACTTTGGCCAAAGCGGACTGGATTTGTTTTTGGACCGCAGGGTCCTGTTCTTGGCTCAGTTGCTGGTTCAGCAGCAGCAGGGTCTCGGGTTGTTTGCTGCCCGCCAACTCGCGTGCGGCCTGCAACCGGTCATTCGCAGCCTCGCTGCTAAGCAGGGCCGCTGCACGGGCTTGGCGCACCAGGTTTTGCACTGTGGGGTCTTTTTCAACCGCCAAAGCTTTGTCGAGCAAGAGGGCGCGGCTGGCATCGGGTTCTTTGAGCAGCGACAAGGCCGCTTGCCTTCGCAGCTTCACATCGGGGCTGAACAACTTCAAGGCCGCCAAGGCCGTGTCGATTTCGCCACGCAAGCGGTTGTTCAACATCACCTCTTCGGCGTCTGGCGGCACAGCAACCGCTTGTCCGGTGACCGGGTCCAGGCCTTGCCCGGCGCGCACCACGATCACTTGATCGCCCGCCATCTTGACCACGTCATCGGCCAGTGCTTGCAGATAGGCGGCGGTTTTTTCGCTGCCTTGGGCCACCGCTTTGGCGATGGCCTCCACGCGGGCATCGCTCTCGCCCACGGCCATCATTCTGGCTTCGTCCATCGTCAGGGCTTGCGCGGCCGGTAAACCCCACAGCGCACTGGCGATCAACGCGCCTTTCACAATCCATCTTTTTGTGTTGTTCATCTCATGTTCAGCATTAGTTCGCCAAGGCAAGCTCGGACTTGAGATGGATGCCCGCCTGCGCGGGAATGACAGTGTTTTCATCAATCCCATGAATGACAAGTCACTTGTCATCCCCGCGAACGCGGGGATCCATCTCTTTGACCGCCATGGATTCCCGCCTGCGCGGGAATGCCATTCAGACCCATCACTTCTTGGCTGGCTCGTCAGGCTTCTTGTCGTTGCCTTCAATGAAGGGGCTCCATGGTTTGGCTTTCACAGGGCCGGGTGTCTTCCACACCACGTTGAACTGGCCGTCGGCTTTGATCTCGCCGATGAACACCGACTTGTGCAGGTGGTGGTTTTTCTCGTCCATCTTGCTGGTGATGCCGCTAGGAGCCTTGAAGGTCTGTCCGGCCATGGCGGCGATCACTTTGTCGGTGTCGGTGGACTTGGCTTTTTCAACCGCTTGCTTCCACATGTTGATGCCGATGTAAGTCGCTTCCATCGGGTCGTTGGTCAAAGGCTTGTCTTTGTGACCTGCGATGTTTTTGGCCTTGGCATAAGCCGCCCACTTTTTGGTGAACTCGTCGTTGGCAGGGTTCTTGATGGACATGAAGTAGTTCCATGCCGCCAGGTGGCCGACCAAAGGTTTGGTGTCCACACCGCGCAACTCTTCTTCACCCACCGAGAATGCGACCACAGGCACGTCTTTGGCCTTCAAGCCTGCGTTGCCCAGTTCTTTGTAGAAAGGCACGTTGGAGTCACCGTTGATGGTGGACACCACGGCTGTTTTGCCACCGGCTGAGAATTTCTTGATGTCGGCCACGATGGTCTGGTAGTCGCTGTGGCCAAACGGGGTGTACTTCTCGTCGATGTCAGCGTCTTTCACGCCCTTGCTCTTG
>CAITSG010000294.1 GCA_903894995.1 uncultured Burkholderiales bacterium | reverse complement strand
TCGACTACAGCACGCTCGAAGGGTGCCTGCGCGAAGACCTGGAAAACAAAGCCCACCGCGGCATGGCCGTGCTCGACCCCGTCAAGCTGGTGCTGACCAACTGGGCAGAGGCCTTTGGCAGCGACGGCTACACCGAAGCTTGCAACCAACCCGCACTGCCCCACAGCGCGATTGCCGATGGCCAAACGCCCCCAGCCGACCGCACATTCTTGATCGGCAAAGAAGTGTGGATCGAGCGCGAAGACTTTGAAGAAGTGCCGCCCAAGGGCTACAAGCGTTTGTTCCCCGGCAACGTGGTGCGCCTGAAGGGCGGCTACGTGATCGAATGCACAGGCTGCGCACGCGACACGGCGGGCAACGTGACCGAAGTGCACGCCAAAGTGATCCCCGGCACCAAGAGCGGCACACCCGGTGCCGACAGCGTCAAAGCCAAAGCCGCCATCACCTGGGTGAGCGTGGCCGACGGCGTGCAAGCCGAAGTTCGCCTGTACGACCGCCTGTTTGCCGAAGCGCACCCCGATGCAGGCGGCAAAGACTTCTTGCAGTCGCTCAACCCGGACAGCTTGAAAGTGGTCACGGCTTATGTGGAGCCGTCATTGGCAGCAGCACAGCCGGACCAGAAGTTTCAGTTTGAGCGGTTTGGATACTTTGTGGCGGACCGCCTGGATCATGTGGCGGGAGCGAAGCCGGTGTTTAACCGGGTGACGGGGTTGAAGGACAGTTGGGGCAAGTGAATGACAACCCCACTCGCCAACCCTCGCGTCGTGGTTTTTGCTGGCCCCAATGGGGCCGGTAAATCGACCCATGCCGACGCGATATTGGCCGAGTTGCGCATTTCCACCTTCGTCAACGCGGACTACATTGCGCGTGGGCTGGCTGGGCAACATGCGCAAACCGTTGCATTTGCTGCTGGTCGCATCATGCTGAACCGGTTACGGGAATTGAGCGAGGCCCGCGCCGACTTTGCTTTTGAATCAACGCTCTCCAGCAGAAGCTTTTATCCCTTTTTATTGCGGCTCAAAGCGCAGGGTTACCATGTCGCTGTTTATTACTTTGCCCTGAGCAGCAGCGGTCTGGCCATTCGCCGCGTCAAACATCGTGTGGCTCTGGGTGGCCACGATGTGCCAGCAGAAGTGGTCAAACGCAGATTTGGGCGTAGCCTGCACAACTTTTTCCAGCTCTACGCCAATGTGGCCCATGAGTGGATGTTGTTCAATAATTCCAGCGGTCACATCGCTCAGACGGTGGCTTATCAAACCGGCGGTCAATCCGTCATTGAGGACAAGACAACATGGCGCAAACTGCACACACTGGCCCGCAGCTGACCCCCAGCCCACGCGCACTGCAAAAGGCATTGCTGCAATCGGCAGACCGGGCACAACGACTGGCGCATGCCTTTGGCAAAGTTGTACCCGCTGAAAAGAGCAAAAAAGCAGCGATCAGCCTGAACACAACTGACCGCGCAGAACGGCCTGCCCACTGACTTCAGCGCCTTGGTTTTGAAAATGCAAGCCCATATTGTTGCCGCACCCCTTGTCGCGAAAGAGGTGTTCACCAGACAATGCAGCATGCGAGGCCTTCTTCGGCCTCTTAAAGATCGAGATGTTCTACGCTCGTGACTGGTTGCATACGACCATTGACGACTTCGTTGTCTGTTTAGACGCCTATATTCAGTGGTACAACGAGACGCGGATCAAAGTCCCACTGGGCGCTCGAAGCCAAATCGAGCACCCCAGAAGCCTGGGAATCGCTGTTTAACCAGTCCAAGTTTTCTGCCGCCCCCCCTAGGAGCTGGTGTTTTTGAGGGAGCCGGAGCCGGGTTTTTAAGCCTGACTGGTAAATGTTGTCATTCTTGACAACATGCTGGCTGTGTTGGCACAATCGCCAACATGCCAGCTGAACTGATCACCCGATTCAAGAACATCACGCCCGATGGTGGTGTGATTGAGCTGGTGGTTTGGCGGGTGCCCACGCCAGTTCCACCCACCGAGCACGGTTTTAAATACCGTGCGGTCTATGCCAAGGATAGCGTTCGCATCGTTGGCTTTGACAACGAGCGGGGCAAAGGCGACCACTGCCATTTGGACGGGCAAGAGATGCCTTACACATTCGCAGGCGTGGATCAACTGGTGGAAGACTTCATTGCCGCCGTAGCGGCCAGGAGAACAACATGACCGAACGTTTTTTAACCATCACTTTGCAACCCGACTGGCAAGCCGGTTTGCGTGCAGCGGCCCAAGCGGCGCAGAAAAGCACTTACCAAGGCGAGGTACTCAATTTTGAAAGCCCAGGTCATTTCTTTGGCCAGCTGACCGAAAAGCGCTGGGCACTGGTTCGCACCGCGCAAGGCAAGGGCGTGCTGTCGGTGCGCGAATTGGCCCGCTTGGTGGACCGCGACGTCAAGCGCGTGCACGAAGACGTGGTGGTGCTGGCCGACCTGGGGCTGCTGGAGCGCACCGAGTCTGGCGGGGTGGTCTGTCCTTACTCGTCCATGCACATCGACATGGTTCTCAAAGCAGCATGAACCCGGCTGTCATGCCACCCCAAACCATCCTCCACTTCTGGTTCACCGAACTCACCCCCAAGCAACACTTCGCCAAAGACGCCGCCTTGGACGAAGCCATCCGCACCCGCTTCGGGGCGACTCTGGAGGCGGCGGCGCGGTGTGAGTTGTTTGCCTGGCGCGTCACGCCCGAGGGGCGTTTGGCCGAGGTCTTGGTGCTCGACCAGTTCTCGCGCAACGTCTACCGCGACACCCCGCAAGCCTTTGCGCAAGACGCGCTGGCCTTAGCGCTGGCGCAAGAGCTGGTGGCCAGTGGGCAAGACCGCAGCCTGCCCTTGGCGCAGCGCAGCTTTGCCTACATGCCCTACATGCACAGCGAGTCCGCCCTGGTGCACATCCAAGCCGTCACCCTTTTTGCGCAGCTGGGTAACGAAGACACCTTGCGCGTTGAACTGCGCCACCAAGCCATCATCGAGCGCTTTGGCCGCTACCCCCACCGCAACGCCATCCTGGGCCGCGGGTCCACGCCCGAGGAGCTGGCGTTTTTGAGTGAGCCGGGGTCGGGGTTTTAAGCCATCCCCCTTAAATGGGCAGCGCTGGTCAATCGCTTTAAACTACACCCCATGCGACCTTCCGAAGCACTTTCACTCCACCGCGCTCAGATCCGAGAGATTGCGCTGCGTCACCACATGAGTGATGTGCGCGTGTTCGGTTCTGCCTTGCATGGCGACGATACCGCCGACAGCGATCTGGATTTGCTGGTCGAGCCCACGGCCCAAACCACACTGCTGGACATTGGTGCCATTCGTTTTGAGCTCAAGCAACTGTTACACATGGAAGTTGATGTGCTCACCCCCAACAGCCTGCCCGCCAGTTTCCGCGAGCATGTGCTGCGCGAGGCCAAAGCGGTATGAGCCGCACGCACCCACAGCGGGTGACCGATTATTTGGGTCATATTTCCCAAGCCATTGATCGCATTCAGGACTACACGGCCAACATGACGATCGACAGCTTCATGGCAGATCAAAAGACATGTGATGCGGTCATTCGCAACCTGGAAATCATTGGTGAAGCGTGCAACAACGTGACCAAACATCACCCAGCATTTGCGACACAACACACCGAAATACCTTGGGGTTTTGTCTATGAAATGCGCAACGCCTTGGCACATGGTTATTTCACTGTGGACTTGACCATTGTTTGGCAAACTTTGCAAAACGATCTGCCCACACTCAAAGTTCAGCTCGATTCCATCGTTTCTGAGTAATTCGGGGTGGGGGTTCTAGGTCCAAACAGCTGACGTGCTCTGCCGCCCCAAAAAATACCCAAATAAGGTATGATCAAACCCATTATGGGTATGAATGCCACTTCAATCACCTCTTCCATCGCCGACGCGCTGTTTTCAAAGGTGCGTCAGCGCGTGCTGGCCGTGCTGTTTGTTGCACCGGACCGCAGCTTCTACACCAACGAAGTCATTGGCCTGGCTCAGTCGGGCGCAGGCGCTGTCCAGCGCGAGTTGGCCGATCTGGCTGCAGCGGGTTTGCTCACGGTACGCAAACAGGGCAACCAAAAACACTTTCAGGCCAACGCTGCTTCGCCCGTGTTTGCCGAGTTGCGCGCTCTGGTGCTCAAAACCATGGGGCTGGCCGATGTGCTGCGCACGGCGCTCTTGCCGATTGCGTCGCAAATTTCGCTGGCGTTTGTGTTTGGCTCCATGGCCAAGCAGCAAGACACCAGCGCCAGCGATGTGGATGTGCTGCTGGTCAGCGATACGCTGGGCTATGGCGATGTGTTCGCGGCGCTGGAGCCTGCCAGCCAAACGCTGGGGCGCAGCATCAACCCCGCCTTGTACAGCGCCGCAGATTTTCAGGCTCGACAGTTGAGTGACAATGCCTTCATCAACCGTGTGATGCAACAGCCAAAGATATGGCTGATCGGCCAAGAGGAGTCTCCGCAACATGAGCCCAACCACCCCACTTGAAAACCTGAGCGGCCACAGCGGCTCACTCAAAGCTGAGCTGCCCGATGCCGCCGAAATCGCAGGCTTGATGCGAACGCGAACGGGCAGCACCCGACTGAACGATGCCACCAACGCCACACTGGCGCTGGAAAACCGCTTAAGCCACCCAGCAAGTTTGGCAAGCTTGGCAGAAGCCCTGAGGTCCAACCTCGCTCACTGAATGCAAGCGACCCTCCGATGACCACCCACCACATCACCACCCTCCCCGCCCTGCGCCAGCTCTATGGCCCCGCCCGTGAGCGTGCGCTCAAAAAAGAAATCCCGTCACTCGACGCGCATGCGGTGCAGTTCATTGGTTTGTCGCCGTTTGTGGTGCTGGCCAGCAGCGATGCCCATGGGCAGATGGACGCGTCGCCGCGCGGGGGCGAGCCGGGTTTCGTCAAGGTGCTGGACACGCAGACGATCTTGGTGCCCGATGCGCCGGGCAACAACCGGCTGGACACGCTGGAGAACATCATTGCCTCGGGCCGTGTGGGCACTTTGTTCATGGTGCCGGGTTTTGACGAGACTTTGCGCGTGAATGGCCGTGCCCTGCTGTCCAACGACCCGGCCGATCTGGCGCTGTGTGCCGATGCAAGGCGCACGCCCGCGCTGGTGATACGTCTGACGGTGGAGTCGGTGTATTTGCATTGCGCCAAGGCCTTCATGCGCTCGCAGCTGTGGGACGATTCGCGCCAGACGGACCGGGCACAACTGCCCAGCATGGCCGAGATGCTGCGCGACCAAATTCGCACCTTCAATGGCGAAGAGATCGAGGTCGAAACCCAGGCTCAGATGCTGGCGCGTTATCAACAGAGCTTGTGAACGCCCAAGTTGTCCCGCCCTCCTGTGCATGAAGCTGTGCACAAGCGCAGGGACATCAGTGCAAACCCTTATTCCATGCGGCCTGGAACGCGGTGCATGTTCAACAGGCAGCGGGCTCATGGGACTTTGTGTTGATGACCCACCTTGGCATCAGTGCGCCTGTTCCCAATTCGGCCCAAAGCCCACTTCGGCCAAAAGCGGCACCTTCAGGTCGGCCACGCCCGCCATAAGGCGCGGGATCTCGGTGCGCACCCATTCCACCTCGGCTTCAGGCACTTCGAACACCAATTCGTCGTGCACCTGCATGATGACTTTGGTGGCCTTGCCTTGCTCGTCCAGCGCTTTTTGCACCGCGACCATGCTCAGCTTGATCAGGTCGGCCGCTGTGCCCTGCATGGGCGCGTTGATGGCGGCACGCTCAGCCCCAGCGCGGCGTGGGCCGTTGGGGCTGTTGATCTCGGGCAGTACCAAGCGGCGGCCAAACACGGTCTCGACATAACCCAGCGCCTTGGCCTGCTCGCGGGTGGCGTCCATGTAGTGCTTGACCCCGGCAAAACGCTCAAAGTAGCGGGTGATGTAGTTCTTGGCGGCGGTGTTGTCGATGGTGAGCGCTTTGGCCAAACCGAACGCGCTCATGCCATAAATCAGACCGAAGTTGATGGTCTTGGCGTAACGCCGCTGCTCGCTGCTCACGGTGTCGGGCGTTCCACCAAACACCTCGGCGGCGGTGGCTTTGTGCACGTCCAAACCTTCATGAAAGGCTTTGAGCAAAGCCGGGTCGTCGCTCAGGTGCGCCATGATGCGCAGCTCGATCTGGCTGTAGTCGGCGCTGGCAATCACGCAGCCTGCGGGGGCCACAAAAGCCTCGCGCACCTTGCGCCCCTCGGCGGTGCGCACCGGGATGTTTTGCAAGTTCGGCTCATTGCTCGACAGGCGGCCCGTGACGGCCACTGCCTGCGCGTAATGCGTGTGCACACGGCCCGTGCGCGGCAGGGCCAGCTGGGCCAGTTTGTCGGTGTAAGTGCCTTTTAACTTGGCCAGGCTGCGGTGCTCCAGGATCCGGGCGGGCAGCGGGTAATCTTCGGCCAGCTTTTCCAGCACTTCTTCGTCGGTGCTGCGTGCGCCGGTGGCGGTTTTTTTGACCACTGGTAAGCCCAGCTTGTCAAAAAAGATTTCGCCAAGTTGCTTGGGGCTGGACAGGTTGAAGGGCTGACCCGCGATCTCGAAGGCTTCAGTTTCGAGCTGCACAATGCGCTCGCCCAGCGCCTGACTTTGCGCGGCAAGGGTTGGCGCGTCGATCAGCACGCCATTGCGCTCGATGCGGTACAGCGATTCGCTGGTCTTGATTTCCAGGTCGTACACATTCTTCAGCCCTGCATGCGCCTCGATTTGCGGCCACAGCGCCAGATGCACGTCCAGGCACTGGTCCGAGTCTTCGCAGGAATAGTTCGCCGCTTTGTCCACATCGACCTGCGCAAACGGGATCTGGTGCGCACCTTTGCCGCACAGGTCTTCGTAGGTCACGCCCTTGCGACCCACATGGCGCTCGGCCAGGCTAGAGAGGCCATGCGGCTTGTGCACTTCGAGCACATAGCTTTCGAGCATGGTGTCGTGGGCGTAGCCCTGCACCTCGATGCCGTGGTTCGCAAACACATGGCGGTCGTATTTGATGTTCTGGCCCAGTTTGTGGCGGGCCGGGTTTTCCAGCCAGGGCTTGAGCTTGGCCAACACCTCGACCAGCGGCAACTGCTCCGGCGCACCGGGGCCGTTGTGGGCCAGCGGAATGTAGGCCGCCTCGCCGGGCGTGACACTCAGCGAGATGCCCACGATCTCGGCGCGCATGGCGTCGAGCGAAGTGGTTTCGGTGTCGATGGCGGTGAGCGGCGATTGTTCGATGCGGGCCAACCAAGTGTCCAACGCAGCCCAGTCCAGCACGGTGTCGTATTTCAAATCGCCTTGCACGGCACTGGCTGCGCTGTCCAATTCGGGCAAGGCCGCAGGTTCGACGGCTGAAGCCTCTCCGAACAAGTCGCCCATGCCCGTGTCTTTGGACTTGGCGGTTTTGGCTTTGGGCGTGGGCGCGGGCACAGCTCCGCCCATCGACTGCACCAACCCCTTAAAACCATAGGTTTGGTAAAAATTCAGCAGCTTGTCTTTGTCGGGCGCGTGCAGGTGCAAGCTGGCGAGCGAGGGCAGCTCGGGCACCCAGCCGCTCAGGTCGCAATCGGTTTTCATGGACACCAAGGCGCGGCCTTTTGGCAGCCAGTCCACAGCCTGGCGCAGGTTCTCGCCCGCCACACCTTTGATCTCGTGGGCATGCGCCATCAGGTTGTCAAGCGATCCGTATTCCATCAGCCACTTGGCCGCCGTCTTGGGGCCCACCTTGGCCACACCCGGCACGTTGTCCACCGTGTCCCCCACAAGGGTTTGGTAATCGATCATCAGAGAAGGCGGCACACCAAACTCGGCGGTCACGCCCGCCACGTCGCGCACCTTGCCGTTCATCGTGTCGATGATGGTGATGTGCTCATTGACCAACTGGCTCAAATCTTTGTCGCCGCTGGACACCGTCACCTGGATGCCCTGCTGCGCGGCCACATGCGCCAAGGTGGCGATCACGTCATCGGCTTCCACGCCCGGCACATCCAGCACGGTCCAGCCCATCAGGCGCACCAGTTCGTGGATCGGCTCGATTTGGCTGCGCAAGTCGTCGGGCATGGGGCTGCGGTTGGCTTTGTACTCGGGGTACATCTCGTCGCGAAAAGTGGGGCCTTTGGCGTCAAACACGCACACGGCATAAACGGCCGGCACGTCCTTGCGCAGGCGCTCCATCATGTTGATCATGCCGCGAATGGCGCCCGTGGCGGCACTCGTCGGGTCGCCCGGCACGGCGCGCAGATCGGGCATGGCGTGGAAGGCGCGGTACAGGTAGCTGGAGCCGTCCACCAGCAACAAGCTGGGTTGAATGGAGACAGGGGCGGCTGCTGTTTCGGGGGTGTTTTCGCTCATCCCCTGATTGTGCACGGCCGCACCCGGGTGCAGTCGACCCCAGTGGCGAATCAGCCGGAAATCTCGGGCTCCACCAAATGGGACAACTGCGCCAGCGACTCTTGCCAGCCCAGGACACACATCTCCAGCGGAATCACGTCTGGAATGCCCGATTGCGAGATGCTCAGCTCGGTGCCGCACAGCACAGGCTTGAGGCGCACGGTCACCTCCAGCACGCCGGGCAGGTTCGGATCATCGAACTGGTCTGTGTAGCGGATCAGTTCGTGGGGGACCAATTCGAGGTATTCACCCCCAAACGAATGACCGTCACCTGTCGAAAAATTGTGAAACGACATGCGGAAGGTTCCGCCCACACGCGGCTCCATGTGGTGGACCTTGCAGGTGAAACCAAAGGGCGGGAGCCATTTGCTGATCGCATCGGCTTCGACAAAGGCGCGGTAAGCCTTCTCGGGCGTGGTTTTGAGCACCCGTTGAAGGTGAATCGTTCGGTCGGACGGTTGGTCAGACATGGGTCTCTCCTGGTGAGGGCGGGAATCAAGATTGATAAGTTAACACGCCCAAGCGCCGCCCTTGTGCAAGCTTGCCGTGTCGGTCTATTGAATGAGGCTACTGCCGCAAAGACTCAAAGACCCCACATGCCTGCAAAAAGCCCCGCCTGCCCCCGCCTACAATTACTGTTTTCATCCACCTTCCGGCCAGCCCACCGATTGCAACCATGGCGGTATTCACCGAAGTCACCAAAGCCCAGGCCAATGTCCTGATGAAGTCCCTGAACCTCGGTCCTTTGACCGCTTTGCGTGGCATTGAGGGGGGGATTGAAAACACCAACTATTTCGCCACCACCGCACAGAGCGAGTACGTGCTGACTTTGTTTGAGCGCCTGACGCATGAGCAACTGCCTTTTTATTTGTACCTGATGAAGCATTTGGCCAGTCGGGGCATTCCGGTTCCCGACCCCGCAGCCAATCGCGATGGCAACATCCTCCAGACTTTGAATGGCAAACCCGCTGCCGTGGTGAACAAGCTGGCGGGCAAGAGCCAACTGCAGCCCCAAGCCGTGCATTGCGCCGCCGTGGGCGACATGTTGGCGCGCATGCACTTGGCGGGTGCTGACTTCAACCGCAGCCAACCCAACCTGCGCGGCCTGACTTGGTGGAATGAGACGGTGCCTGTGGTGTTGCCTTACATGGACGAATCGCAGGCCGCTTTGCTGCGCAGCGAATTGGCCTTTCAAAACCACATTTCCGAAAGTGCGGCCTACGCCGCCCTGCCCCGTGGCCCGGTGCATGCCGATCTGTTCCGAGACAACGTCATGTTCGACGGAGAGCAACTGACGGGGTTTTTTGATTTTTACTTCGCAGGCGTGGACACCTGGTTGTTTGACTTGTCCGTTTGCTTGAACGACTGGTGCATCGACTTGCCCAGCGGTGAACACGATGCTGAACGCGCCCAAGCCATGTTGCAGGCCTACAACCAGGTGCGGGCCCTGAGCGCACCAGAGCGGGACTTGCTGCCTGCCCTTTTGCGCGCAGGGGCTTTGCGCTTTTGGATTTCACGCCTGTGGGACTACCATCTCCCCCGCGAAGCGTCCATGCTCAAACCGCACGACCCCACGCATTTCGAGCGGGTGCTGCGGGGCCGCATTCAACAACCTGTTTTGGCCTCTGCCTTTTTTTAACACCATGAAACTGAACATCGTCCCCGCGGGTGCTGGCCTCAAATGGGCACGCCAAGGTATGCGGACCTTTTGGCGTCAACCTTTGGCCATGTCCGGGCTGTTTTTCATTTTCATGGCCACCGTGTCCTTGGTCTCGGTCGTGCCCTTCATTGGAGGGGCCTTGGCCTTGGTGGTTTTGCCAGCGCTGACTTTGGGCATGATGGCAGCCACCCAAATGGCCAGCGAGGGCAAATTCCCCATGCCATCGGTGTTGTTTTCGGCTTTCAAGGCTGGCGCGCACCGCAAAACCATGTTTCAGCTGGGCGGTGGGTATGCCGTGATTTTTTTGGCCGTCATGCTGGTCTCTACCTTGGCCGACGGCGGCACCTTTGCCAAGGTGTATTTTGGTGGAGCCCCCATGACGCCTGAAGTGGTGTCCACAGACTCGTTTCAAACGGCCTTGTGGATCTCGATGCTGCTTTACATGCCTCTGTCGATGATGTTTTGGCATGCCCCGGCTTTGGTGCACTGGTACGGCATGCCCGCTGGCAAAAGCCTCTTTTTCAGCCTGATGGCCTGCTGGCGCAATCTGAAAGCCTTTGTGGTTTATGTCGTGGTTTGGTTTGGGGTTTTCATGGCTGCAGGCATTCTTTCATTGGTGGTCACCAGTTTGCTGGGTGACCCCCAATTGATGATGGCGGTGTTCATGCCCATGGCCTTGATGGTGGCGGCCATGTTCTTCACATCCATGTTGTTTTCGGTGCGCGATTGCTTTTCGACCGAAACGGTTGACGAATCCATCCCCCCTTCCACGCCATCCCTCTGATCAATGGTGGTGACCATGCGCGCCGTGCGCGTGGCGGTGTGTGATCTCTTCGGCTGAGGCGGCCCGCACATCCTGAACGGTCAAGCTCAAAGTCAGGTGCTGCCCCGCCCAAGGGTGGTTGCCGTCCAAAATGACCTTGTCGCCCTTGATTTTGACCACGTTAAAAACCTGTTCCTGCCCATCGGCTGTGCGGCCGCGTAACTGCCCGCCTACTTTCACACCCGGTGGAAATTCGGTCTTGGGAATGGTCTGCACCAAGCTCTCGTCGCGCTCACCAAAGGCGTCGGCCGGTGCCAACTTGAGGGTGGCGGAAAAGCCCACTTCCTGGCCTTCCAGCGCCTCTTCAATTTTGGGAAAAGTGTTGTCGTACCCGCCATGCAGGTAAGCCGTGGGCTCTTGCGTCTTGTCGAGCAACTGGCCCTGAGCGTTCACCACTTTGTGGTGCATGGTGACAACGGTGTCTTTGGTGATTTTCATAAAAATCCAGGGTAAAAAAATGAATCAATCTTGAACGTCTGCTGTCTGGAGGGTGACGTCATGACAGCATCAACGGCAGCCCATGGCCTTATTTTGCAATGGCCGACAACTCCCAAAGCATGTGGGCCATGCCGCCGCGCAAGAGCTGGCGATGCACTCGGCGCAGGGTTTTGCGCCAAGCCGGTTGGTTCAAATCATAAACATTGGCCGGTGCCTCCCAACGCACTTGCAAGACCTCAAATGCACCCTCAAAGCCGTACATCGCCCCGCTGGGCTGGGGTCCCACAAAGTACTCGTGTGTTTTTTCGGTGATGAAGTTCACATGGGTGGGATCGGTAAACGCCTCGGCTCTGGGGTAGGCAGGCGTAAAAGCCAACAAACGCCCACCTGGCACCAACACACGGTGGATCTCGCTCATGATGTTGATGAAGGGATTGGTCACCTCGCCGTTGGGCAGCACCATTTGACGTGGAATGTGCTCCAGAAAATCGAAGGCCGAGACCGAGTCAAAAAAACCATCGGGGTAGGGAATGGCCTCCACCACCAAATTGACACGCTTGTAATCAAAGCCAATTTTTTCAACTGCCAAATCAATGTCGCGCACATCGCAACCGTAGGTCGCATCGGCACCATAGGGGTTGCGCGGTTTTAAACCACACCCCAAATCCAAATGTTTTGTCATCCTTGTCACCTTCCTTGAGTTTCAATAAAAAGCCGCGCCCCAGAGCCCCACAGGCCCTCGGTCAACACCGGGCATCGGTTCACACCATCGTGAGTTTGGCCACGCTCAGCGCCAGCCATTTCACACCATGGCGCGGAAAGTTGACTTGGGCTCGGGCATCGGCACCCACACCCTCTACGGCCAAGACCTTGCCCTCGCCGAACTTGGTGTGGAAAACATTTTTTCCCGCCACGATGCCATGCTCGGGCGCGGCTTTTTGCACCGGAACGGGTGGGCTTTTGTAGGTTTCTGTGCTCAAACTGCTTTGGCCCCAGGCCGGCCGGGCGTGGCGGTTGAAGGCCGGCGTTTGCGGCCAGCCGCCCGATGCACTGGTGCTGCCGCCTCCAGCGCTGCCCAAGTTAGAAAAGCCGCCGTTTTTGGGGGTCACCCACTTCAGGCATTCTTCGGGCAACTCTTGCAGAAACCGGCTTTTCAAGTTGTAACGGGTCTGGCCGTGCAGCATGCGGGTTTGCGAATGGCTCAAATACAAACGCTTGCGGGCTCGGGTGATGGCCACGTACATCAAGCGACGTTCTTCTTCCAAGCCATCAAAGTCGTTCATGGCGTTTTCATGAGGAAACAGGCCTTCCTCCAGGCCCGTGATGAACACCACGTCAAACTCCAGCCCCTTGCTGGCGTGCACCGTCATGAGCTGCACCGCGTCTTCACCGGCTTGGGCCTGGTTGTCACCCGCCTCCAAAGATGCATGCGTCAAGAAAGCCGCCAGCGGGCTCATGATCACACCGTCTTCGCTGAACGCGTCGATCGAGCCCAGGTCTGATGCAGGCGCAGCGCTCAAGCCCTGGCTGGCCGGGCTTTGCGACAAGCTTTGTGGCATGGCCACCGCGCTGCGGCCAAAGCCCTCTTGTGTGACAAAGCTCTCGGCGGCGTTGACCAGTTCTTCCAAGTTCTCCACCCGGTCCGCGCCTTCTTTTTCGGCGCGGTAGTGGTTCACCAAGCCGGTCTTGTCGAGCACCAGGTCAATGATCTCGCGCAGTGTGAGCCCTTCGGTCTGCTCGCGCAACACATCGACCATGGCCACAAACGCTGCCAGATTGGCCCCGGCCTTGCCGGTGGTGGCACTCACCGCATCGTGCAACGAACAGCCTGCAGCGCGGGCTGCGTCTTGCAATTGCTCAATGCTGCGTGCCCCAATGCCACGCGGCGGAAAGTTGACCACCCGCAAAAAGCTGGTGTCGTCGTTGGGGTTCTCCATCAGGCGCAAATAGGCCAGCGCGTGCTTGATCTCGGCCCGCTCAAAAAAGCGCAAACCGCCATACACGCGGTACGGGAACCCGGCGTTGAACAGCGCGGTCTCCAGCACCCGGCTTTGCGCGTTGCTGCGGTAAAGCAGGGCCACTTCTTTGCGCTCAAAACCGTCTTGCTTGACCAGCTGGCGCAGCTCTTCAATCAGCCATTGCGCCTCGGCAAAGTCAGACGGCGACTCCACCACCCGCACCGGCTCGCCCGCACCTTGGTCTGTGCGCAGGGTTTTGCCCAAGCGGGTCTTGTTGTGGCTGATCAGGTGGTTGGCCGAGTCGAGGATGTTGCTGAAGCTGCGGTAGTTTTGTTCGAGCTTGATCTGGTGCTGCACCTGGAACTCGCGCACAAAGTCGGCCATGTTGCCCACCCGCGCACCCCGGAAGGCATAGATGCTTTGGTCGTCGTCGCCCACGGCCAAGATGGCACATTCGCCCCCCTCACCCGGCAACCCGGCGAGCTGTTTGAGCCAGGCGTATTGCAGTTTGTTGGTGTCCTGAAACTCGTCCACCAAGATGTGGCGGAAACGGCGGCGGTAATGCTCACGCACATGCACGTTGTCACGCAGCAGCTCATACGAGCGCAGCATCAGCTCGCCAAAATCCACCACGCCTTCGCGCTGGCATTGCTCTTCGTACAGCTGGTACAGCTCCACCTTGCGGCGGGTTTCGTCGTCGCGCACCGGCACATCAACCGGGCGCTGACCGTCTTCTTTGCAGCCCGAAATGAAATACTGCACCTGCTTGGGCGGAAAGCGGTCTTCGTCCACATTGAACTGCTTGCACAGGCGCTTGACAGCCGAGAGCTGGTCTTGCGTGTCCAGAATCTGAAAGGTCTGCGGCAAACCCGCCAGCTGGTAATAGGCCCGCAAAAACCGGTTGCACAAGCCGTGGAAGGTGCCGATCCACATGGCGTTCACATTCACCGGCAACATGGACTGCAGGCGCAGCTTCATCTCTTTGGCAGCCTTGTTGGTGAAGGTCACCGCCAAAATGCCACCGGGCGAAACCTGCGAGGTCTGCAGCAACCAGGCGATGCGCGTGGTGAGCACCCGGGTCTTGCCAGAACCGGCCCCTGCCAAAATCAGCGCATGCTCGGGTGGCAAGGCCACGGCTCGGTGTTGCTCCTCGTTGAGCTGAGCGAGCAAGGGGGAAGAAATGTTCGGAGAGGTGTCTGACAGCATAGGGGGAGATTGTAGATACCGCCCCCATACTCACCCCGCCTTGCACAGCCAGCCCATCACATGGGGCTCAGCTCACTGAATTTCCAACTCGAAGCTGATTTGGTAACCCTTGCCGCGCACAGACTTGATGGGATTGAGTTCGCCAATGTGCGGTTTGAGCTTGGCACGCAAGCGGCTGATCAACACTTCCAAGCGGAACTTGAATCTGGCGCTGCCTTCCTCATTGTCCAAGCCTTCGTCGATCAGCAAGGTTTGGATGGTCTCACTGTGAACACTGCCCTGGTTCAAGGCCAAAATTTTCAGAATCTCGTTTTCCATGTGCGTCAAGGCAATCGGCGGCAATTTGTTAAATTGAAGCGTCATCTGCTTGGTGTTCAAAACCCACCGATCATGCGCAGACGTGGGTGCCATTCGGCCATACAAATTCCTGATCGCTGCGGCCAGCTCGGCGGGCCTGGCAGGCTTGGTCATGTAAACGTCGGCACCGCTTTCATAGCCCATCACTTTGTCCGCACTCAAGGTGCGTGCCGTCAAAATCAAAATGCGCATGGCAGGCAAGCTTGTGCGAATGCGCTTGACAATGCTGATGCCATCCTCTTCGGGCAAGTTCAGGTCAAGAATCAAAACATCTGCGGGGCGTTTTTTAAGTGCTTGGTCCATCGCCTCGCCGCAATCTGCGCACCGCACATCAAAACCTTCTTCGGTGAGGTACAGATTGAGCTCCTCACTCAGCCTGTAGTTGTCTTCAACCAGCAGCACAGCCGCTTTTGCTTGGGTGTCTGGCATCATGGCCGCTCCAATGTGAATTCAAAATGCACCCACTCATCGTCACAGGTGCAGCGCAAGTCGGTCCCCAGTTTGGTGGCCAGTTGATGGGCCAACCAAAGGCCCAAGCCTGCACCCATTTGTTTTTTGGCACCTTCGGCTCGGTAATAGCGGGTAAAAACCTGAAGTGGATCAGGTCTGCCCGCGCTGCCAACTGTGTTGGAGACCCTCAAGTTCATTCCAGAAGTGCTGCCCAACTGAACGGGCTCAACCGTCAACTTCACCGAACTCTCGGGCAATGAATACTTGAGCGCATTGGTGACCAGGTTGCTCAGGATGATGCGGGCGTACTGAAAGTCGGTCAAAACCATGGCTTGGTCCATCCCAATCATGGTGACGCGCTCATAGCCTGGGATTTGCTTCATTTCAGAGATCAAACTTTTCAGTGACACGGGAGCCTTCTTGGCTGGAACATCGCTTTGTTCAACTTTTTCGGCTTCCATGCATTGGTCAATGATGAAGTTCAAGTCGTCCGCCGCCCGGGCAATGTTGTCCAAGCGTTGAGCGTCCGCGCTGCTGGACGGTCTGTTGCGCAACATCGAAGCGACCGCAAAATGGATGATGGAAAGCGGCGTTTTGACCTCGTGCATCAACATCGCCAAGAACTGCGCTTGTGTGGCCATGCGCTTGCTTTGCTCTTTCATCTGCGCTTCTGACACGGCCTTTTCAATTTTCTGTTGCAACAGTTTTTGAGATTGTGAACGATCGTGTTGCCACTGAATTCCTAAAATCGCCAGTGGGACAAAGGCACCCCGCCAAGCCGGACTTCTCAACAAAAACTCTCCACCCTCGATCACGCCCAATACCTCCAGCATGGATCGACAAACAAACAGGAAAAAAGCAAAGAAAAGCAAACACAATACCAAGCGCCCAACAACAGGGATGTTTTTATTTTTTATAATACCCAGCGAGAAAATAAACAAGACACCCATCAACAGAAGGATCATGAAAGATCCAAACAAGGCACTCCATTTCAAAACAAGATGCTGATCAACCACAAAAAATAATGCAATGAACAGCACAAAAACGGCCGCAGCAAAGCGTGTCCATTGTTGCAAGCGCATCCATCCAAAATGACCATGCACTGACTGCATACAAAGGAGAAAACTCAAGAAATTAAGGATGACGGTCAAGCGTGCTGCCGTTTTTCCTTGCAACCAATCGGCATCCACCCAGTAATCGACAAACCCAAACAGCAAAAAATACAAGACCACACAAACCTGCAGGTGAAAGAATATAAAAACCGACAAACCGTCTCTGCGAATCCAGATCAGTCCCAGTGTCAACACGCCCATCACTGCATAAATGGACAAAACAGCCCCCAACTCCAAGACCTCATCAAAGTCTTGTTCCATGGCCGTATCCTGAGTCAGCACCTGCGTTTTGATCAACAAAACACCCATGGACTTTGCACGCAGAAAAACAGTATTCAAGCCCGGTTGGAGTTCAATTTTGGTGTCTTTTTGCGCTGATCTGGCCCCCATGTCGAGCGCCAGTTCTGGGTCTCCGCCTGCAACTTCGGGGTAATAAAGCGTCATGCTGTCCAGCAACGTTGGCCGTATGCGCAAAGACAAGGGGCCCGAATCCACAGGGACATTCACTGAAAGCCGGATCCAAAGCGTAGAAAGTTTGTAACCCTCGTTGATGACTTTCAAGGCCGGCGTAAACGCAGCCTCTTGGACTTGTGCCAGATCCATGGCATTGGTGGTGTCTTCAAAAATGGCGCGATCCACCACCAAGTCTTTGGCAACTGCGGTCCCTGCGCAAAGCCAAATTACAAAAGCCACTAAAAACAATTTTGACGTTTTAAACATTTTTTAATCTTAGTTCAAGCGGTATGCAAGTCTTCGCAAGCAATCGTCTGCCGTGACTTTGGAAATTTTCAAACCCAATGGCATGCAAGAAGAACGTTTGCATGTCGATTCGGCAGAGCCACGACCATGGCCATGGAGGAGACCAAAGTCCATGTCGGTCTGGGCCCGGTTTTTACCATCTGCGGCTTGTCGCAAAGACACAGCTTGACTGCTCCATGGCTGACCGACCTTGGGATGTGAGCTGAGCAGTTGCTTCACCAAGTCCATGGTTTGCCTTGCAAGCAAATGAAAGAAAACACAAAATTTAAATGATTTAATTCATTAGAGGTTTTAAATTCGTGTCGCGAAATTTGTAAATTATTTGACCTGATCGGTTGACTAAAAAAATCATCCATGAAACATGGATTGCAGATTGATTCAATAAATATTTACATTGTCGAACCTGTTATTTATGAAATCAAATAATCAACCACGAAATTATTACATCTGCAAAGGTTGTGAGACGGCCAATGTGTTTCAACCTTGGGCTTTGGGAAAAGAACGCTTGGCCAAGTGCCCGCATTGTCGGCAACTGAACAAGCTTCCATTCACCCGCAACCCCAAGCAAGCATGGCTCGCCCTGTTGTTTGTGGTCAGTTTGGTGGTTTTGCCATCGCTGATCTGGATTTGGTTGTCAAAAAGCTTGAGCAACGGGATGTACTGAGGTTATTTTGAATAACACACACGTCGACCGTTCATGTTCCAGCTGTTGGACGGATGCGAACAAGATTTTGAACATCATATGGCCATTGGAAAAAGGTTTCTTTTTTGACCCATGCCTTTTAACGATTGGCTGCTTAGACGTTCTTGCACCGGCACAGCTTAGGTCTTCAAGGCGTGTTTGATTTGGCAGCAGGGACCGAGAACTTTATCAGTGTCAATGTCTTCAAGGAAGACGCAAGCATTCTTGCTCAAGGCTGATTTTTTAAATTTCAATCTAAAATGAAAGACAAGCATTATGTCGGCAACAAAATACGATGAAATTATAAACAATAATTATCAAAATTTTACGAATCACACCATAGGAACCAATAAAGCTGCTCAACTATTGGGCATATCGATTACCTCGGTTAAAAACCTGGTAGACAAACAAGAATTGATTGCTTGGAAAACCCAAGGGGGACATCGCCGTATTGACATGGAATCGATTCGAAAATATCAAAAAAAAATAATCAAATCTTTCGAATCATCACTAAAATCCAAACCACTTCCCTCAATCAATTTGATGGCAGAAGATACCTTGATGGTCAATTTACTGAACAAAGCTGTCAATCAATGGCAGGAAATGATTGATTTCAATATTCAAAAATCCATTTCAGAAACTTATTTATCTTTTTCTATAAATACTCCTGATATATTGATCATTCAAACCAATATGCCAGTCGCCCAACAAATCGCCATTATTTTAGATCTCAATAATTTTATTGAATCATCTGAAAAATACATATCGGTCATATTTTTAACCAACATCACAGACATCACCTTAAGACTTCAAGGTAAATTGAATTCCGCCATCCAAATATCGAACGATACCTTGAATCAAGAGTGGTTACGTGCTTTTATCAACGGCGTGATGGCGAGCCCCGAATGGCGTGCACCCAAGCCAACATAAATTGAGAACCATCCAATGCTGGTGCATTTTGATCGCCAGTTCTGATTTTTTGATGCCGAGGTGAGAAAAATCAAAAACAGTGGCCAGTTGTCGTCCGCTTTGGGACACACGGCGCGACCCGAGCGTGCCACGATGCAAGCTCTCAAAGAACTCTTCGCTTGACCGCGCTCTCATGACACCACTCGCCCAGTCCACGCCGATGCCGCCCAGTGGCCGTCTGGCTTGGTGCGACAACAAGGTGGCGGCATGAATCTTTTTTATGGCTGGCGCATGGTAGGGGCAGCCTGCGGCATACAGTTTTTACTGGCTGCATTTCTTACACAAGCTCTGGGTCTTTATATTGCCGTGTTGTCCGACGAAATGGGCTGGAGCAAGACCACTTTGTCGGGCGCAGCGGCTTTGCAGTCGGTCGAGGCCGCCATCATAGGACCGGTTCTGGGCTGGGTCATGGACCGCTTTGGGCCACAAAAAATGATCCGGGTGGGCATGTTTCTGTTCAGTGCGGGCCTGTTGTTGCTCAGTCAAGTCAACACCGTCACCACCTTCTACCTCAGTGCCATCCTGATGGCCATGGGCGCCAGTTTGGGCGGTTACTTTCCGCTGTCTGTGGCGCTGGTGCAGTGGTTCGAAAAATTCCGCGCCCGCGCTCTGTCCATCATGAGCCTGGGACTGGCCATGGGCGGATTGGTCGTGCCCTTGATGGCGTGGTCCATGCAACTGTGGGGCTGGCGGGCCACGGCGGCGGGGTCAGGCGTACTGGTCTTGCTGACGGGGCTGCCCATGGCGAGCATCATCCGCAGACGCCCGGAAGACCATGGCGAACACATTGACGGGATTGACCCCGCCCAACGTGCCGCCGAGCGGGCCAATGGCACCCATGCCCCAGCACCGGCCATTGAATTCACTGTCGCCCAAGCCTTGAGAACCAGGGCTTTTTGGATGTTGGCCATTGGGCATGGTTTGGCGTTGCTGGTGGTTTCGGCGGTCAATGTGCACGCCATCACCCACATGAAAGAGGGCTTGGGCTATTCGGTGGCCACGGCCAGTTGGGTGATTTTGATCATGACATTTGGCCAACTGGTCGGGGTATTGATGGGGGCCAGCATGGGTGACTGGTTCGAAAAAAGGAAAGTGGCTGCGCTGTGCATGCTGGCCCATGGGGCGGGCATGCTGTGCCTGACCTATGGCACCCACATGGCCATGCTGGTGGCGTTTGGGGTGTTCCATGGCATCGCCTGGGGGCTGCGTGGCCCGTTCATGCAGGCCATTCGGGCCGACTACTTTGGTCGCAACGCGATTGGCCTGATCCTGGGGCTGTCGGCCGCCATCATTGCCATGGGGCAAATTGCCGGTCCCATGATCGCGGGCGTGCTGGCTGACCTGACGGGCAACTACGAACTGGGCTTCTCTTTGCTGGCCCTGCTGGCGGCACTGGGCTCGCTGTCTTTCATGCTGGCTACCAAACCGGTGCTGCCGGTCACCCAGGTTTAACAGCGCCAGCTTCAAGTCATCTGTTGGGCCGCATGCCCTGCATCAGACTCGCAGAGCATCCAAGGCGCTCCATCAAGGTTTAAAATTTCAACATTTTTAATCTTAAAGTGTTGAAAATGAAATTTTTATCTGCACTCTTGGCTTCGTCCTTCTCATTGCTCTTGGCCTCATGCGGTGGCGGCAGTTCTGCGCCAGACACCACATCCCCCCTTGTCTCCAAGGTCAGCACCGGCCCCCTTGTCAATGGCCAAGTCACCCTCACGGCAGAGGCCAGCGATGCGGTCGGTGTGACCGCCTATTGCTTCAAAACAGAATCGTCTGCACCTGCGGCCTCCAACAGCTGCTTCACGGCTTCCGCCTCCAAAGCCATTGCAGATCCCACCGCCAAAAGCACACATTACATCTGGGCCAAAGATGCGGCCAACAACGTCAGCGCTCTGTTCATGGTGGAAGGTCCTTTTTATACCGACACAACTGCCCCAGTCATCTCGGCCGTCAATGTGTCGGCTCCCATCAATGGGCAACTCACCCTCACGGCGACGGCCAACGACGAGGTGCGGGTCACAGGCTACTGTTTCAAAAGCAATGCCACACCTCCTGTATCCAGTGACCCATGTTTCATCGCCTCGGCCAGCCAAAGCGTGACCACCCCAGTCATACCGACCCGTTTTTTCGCTTGGGCCAAAGACAGCGCCAACAACGTGAGTTCGGCCTTCAACCGCGTCGCGGGGGCCTGTTCAAATGAGGGAGTCAACGCCTCACAATCCGTCAATTTGCCCACCGTCTGCCTCTCCACCAGCTTGGGCGAAATGGTCGTCGCACTGGAGGCTTCCAAAGCGCCCATCACAACGGCCAACTTTCTCAAATACGTCAACGACGGTCATTACAGTCAGACGGTGTTTCACCGGGTCATCTCCAACTTCATGATTCAGGGGGGCGGATTCACGGGCGTGCCCATCAACACGACCAACGCCAAAAAAGGCACTCTTTACGACCCCATTGAACTCGAAACCACCAGCAAAACAGGCCTGAGCAACACGGTGGGCACGCTCGCCATGGCCAGAACCAATGTGCTCAACAGCGCCACACGCGAATTTTTCATCAACACCGTGGACAACACTTTTTTGAACACCAGCTCAGGCGGCTATGCGGTGTTTGGGCGTGTGATTTACGGACTGAACAACACGGTGCAAAGCATTCGCAGTGTGCCGGTGCAAAACAACGCCAGTGGTGAAACCAGCCAACCGCTGACACCACCGGTCCTCAATTGGGCCTATCAGCTTCAATAAAGCCCGATTTTCCAATGCACCGGCTCGAACGCAGTTGCGCCAAACCGCTCGCTTTGGATGCCAGTTTGTCTGAACAAGTCTGACTGTTGTCATTTGAGGCAACCTTGAAACGAGTAGAATCAGCCACCGGGCCCAAGATTCTTGCGCCCGGTTTTTTTTGCCCTGAACTTGCAACGGGTTCACACACAAGGGCTCAAAAACCGGCCAAGCCAAGCGCTCACTCGTTTTTTCAACGAATCCTTTTTTGGAGCTTGGTTTTCTCATGGAAATTTTTGACTACGACAACATCCTGTTGCTGCCGCGTAAGTGTCGCGTGGAAAGCCGTTCCGAGTGCGACGCGGGCGTCGAACTGGGTGGCCGCAAATTCCGCTTACCGGTGGTGCCCGCCAACATGAAAACGGTGATCGACGAAAAGATCTGCCTGTGGTTGGCGCAAAACGATTACTTCTACGTCATGCACCGCTTTGACCTGGACAACGTCCAGTTTGTACGCGACATGCATGGCAAGGGTGTTTACGCCTCGATCTCGCTGGGCGTCAAAGCCCCCGATCGCGCCACGGTGGACCAGCTGGCTGCTGAAAACCTGGTGCCCGAGTACATCACCATCGACATCGCCCACGGCCATGCCGACAGCGTGCGCGACATGATTGGCTACATCAAGGCCAAACTGCCGAAAAGCTTTGTGATCGCGGGCAACGTGGCCACACCCGAAGCCGTGATCGACCTGGAAAACTGGGGCGCAGATGCCACCAAAGTGGGCGTGGGCCCCGGCAAAGTGTGCATCACCAAGCTCAAGACCGGTTTTGGCACGGGCGGCTGGCAGTTGTCGGCGCTCAAGTGGTGCGCGCGTGTGGCCACCAAGCCCATCATTGCCGACGGCGGCATCCGCAGCCACGGCGACATCGCCAAGAGCGTGCGTTTTGGCGCGAGCATGGTCATGATCGGCTCCCTGTTTGCAGGCCACGAAGAGTCGCCTGGCAAGACCGTCGAGGTCGATGGCGAGATGTTCAAGGAGTACTACGGCTCAGCATCTGACTTCAACAAGGGCGAGTACAAGCACGTCGAGGGCAAGCGCATTTTGGAGCCGATCAAAGGCAAACTGGCCAACACGCTCATCGAGATGGAGCAAGATGTGCAAAGTTCAATCAGCTACGCTGGCGGCACCAAGCTGATGGACATCCGCAAGGTGAACTACGTC
>CAITSG010000293.1 GCA_903894995.1 uncultured Burkholderiales bacterium | reverse complement strand
CGCCTCGGGGCGATGGGGGTGGTCTGCGAGGCTTTTCGCGACGAGGGCGTCGCTCCTACAGGGGGCATGTCCTGCATTTTGTGGGAGCCCCGCCTCGGGGCGATTGGTGGGGCTGCGAGGGTTTTCGCGACGGGGGCGTCGCTGCTACAGGGAGGGTCAGATCAACAGGCGCCTGCCGCTTGGCTGGCAATGTTTTGCAGTTGCGCGGCTGTCAGGCGGTTGCCATGCTGGCTGACCACCGCAGCGGCTGCGCGGTTGGCCAATGCGGCCGCTTGTGCCGGGCTTTGGCCATGGGTGATGCCGTACAAGAATGCCCCGGCAAACATGTCGCCTGCGCCGTTGGTGTCCACCGCCTGGGTGGGCACGGCTGGCACTTCGATGCGCTGCTGGCCTTGCACGACGATGCAGCCCTGGGGGCCCCGTGTAAAGCACACGGTTTTGGCCAAAGCCGACAGCTGGCCAATGATGGCGTCCTGGTCGGTGGTGCCGCACCAGGTTTGGGCTTCTTCTTCGTTGGCAAACAAATAGTCCAGACCGTCGCCGATCATGGCTTGCAGGCCTGCGCGGCAGAAGTTGATCATGCTCACGTCGCTGAGGGTCAACGCCGTGGCCACTTGGTGTTCGGTGGCGATGTGGCGGCCTTGGACGGCGGCTTCCAGGCCGGTGAGCGAGGCGGCAAGATAGCCTTCCATGTAATAGATCTTGGACTTGGCAATGTCTTGCGGGTGCAGGGCCGAGGCGTCCAGCTGTGAGGTCGCGCCTAAAAAGGTGCACATGCTGCGCTCGGCATCGGGCGTGACAAGCACCATGCAGCTGCCCGTTTGGCCCTCTGTGGGTCGGGTGTGGGTCAGGTTGGTCGCCACGCCGTTGGTTTGCAAATCTTGTGTGTAGTAGGCACCCAACTCATCGTCGGCCACCCGGCACGAATAAAACGCTTTGCCGCCCAATTGGGCCAGCGCCACCACGGTGTTGCCCGCCGAGCCGCCACCGGTGCGGCGAGCGTGCAGGCCTTGGACATGCGTTAGCAGCTCGGCGCGTTGGGGGGTGTCGATCAGCGTCATGTGGCGCTTGCTCACACCCATGGTCTGGAGCAACGCGTCAGAGACTTCGTATTCGGTATCGACCAGGGCGTTGCCGATGGCGTAGAGGTGGTAGTGGGACATGGCCGGAGTATTTGATAAAAAGAAGGAGTTTAGCGGCTGCACCGCCTCTGCTTCTTCTTTGTGAGAGGTGGCCCATGCGGCCGAATGCATGGACCCCCGATCAAGTCGGGGGTGACAAGACTTGCGGTATGGACCCTCGATCAACTCACATCAAGCCCTGCTCCGCCATCGACAGGGTTTGGCCTTGCCCCACGATGATGTGGTCCAGCACGCGAACATCCACCAAGGCCAGTGAAGCCTTGAGGGTCTGGGTCAGATGTTCGTCGGCCCGGCTGGGCTGCACCGAGCCGCTGGGGTGGTTGTGCGACAGCACCACGGCCGCGGCCTGGTGGTGCAGGGCGCGCATGACCACTTCACGCGGGTACACGCTGGTCTGACTGAGGGTGCCCCTGAAGAGTTCCTCCAGGGCCAGCATGCGGTTTTGGCTGTCCAAAAACAGCACCGCAAAGACTTCGTGGTTTTTGTGCGCCAGTTGCAGCTGCAAATACTGTTTGACGGCACCCGGCGTGTGAAAAACCTCGCGCTCTTTCAGCCGCTGGCTCAGGGCACGGCGTGACAGCTCGAACACGGCCAGCAACTCGGCCTGTTTGGCGGGCCCCAGGCCTTTGACCAATTGGAGTGACTGCACCGTCGCCTGCAGCAAGCCCGCGATGCCGTCAGACCCGAGCAGCTCTTCGGACAGCTGGAACACGTTTTTACCCGCCATGCCGGTGCGCAGCAAGATGGCCAAAAGCTCCACATCGCTCAGGGCCTGCGGGCCACGGGCGAGCAATTTTTCGCGCGGGCGCGCATCGGCCGGCAGGTCCTTGATGCTCATGTTGAAGCCCCTCCCTGGAGCAGCCTTAGGTCACGCTTGCCCCTTTGTTGGAGCAGGTCGGCCGGGCTTTTTACAATAATGTCTTCTTTATGCCCGTTTGGCCGCGTTTGCGGCATTCCAGAAAACCCTTATGTCCATTGTCGAACCCGCCTCTTTCTTGACGCTTCACTACCGCCTGGCCGGGCCGCAGGGTGACATCATCAACACCTTCAACGAAAAACCGGCCACTTTGTCGCTGGGCTCGGGCACTTTGTCGCCCGCCCTCGAGCAGCGCTTGCTGGGCTTGGCCGAAGGCACAAGGGTGGTGATGGAAATTCCGGCGGGCGAGGCTTTTGGCGATCACATTGCCGACATGCAGCAGTGGGTGGCACGCAAGCTGCTCAACGAATTGGGTGACCCGGCCGAGAAATATGCGGCGGGCGATGTGGTGCAATTCCCGACGCCCGATGGCTTGGGCTCTTATGCGGGCACAGCGCTGGAAGTGAACGAGGAGGGCGCGGTGTTGTTTGACTTCAACCACCCGCTGGCCGGTCAGCCTGTGACCTTTGAAGTTGAACTGATTGGAGTGCTGTGATGACATCTGAAGTGCTTTTGGCCGAGCCGCGTGGCTTTTGCGCCGGTGTGGACCGTGCGAT
>CAITSG010000292.1 GCA_903894995.1 uncultured Burkholderiales bacterium | reverse complement strand
GTCATGCAAAGCTGGGGCGACATCTGCGACGGCGCTGAAAAGCGCCGCACCTTGCTCGAAGTGGCTTCATTACTGGGCATTGGGGCCCACGAGTGCATCGCCATGGGCGACGGCGCCAACGACCTGCCCATGATGGGCGTGGCGGGTTTGTCAGTGGCCTACCACGCCAAACCCAAGGTGCGCGAGCAGGCCATGGTCGCCATTCACACGGGCGGGCTGGACCGCCTGCTGGAAGTTGTTGAGCCCTGAGCACCCCCCAAATCAGTCATGCAAGTGACTGATTCCCCGTGTAAACCCTGAGGCTTTTGCGATTTGTAAGTAGCCTGTTATCACCCGCCATCTGGCCTCCGCTGAAATACTGGACCTGTTCTTTGCAAACCATGCAAAGACATCCACATCAACGGAGACTTTCATGCGCGTCATCCCCATCACCCAGAATGTCGAAGCCGCTGGCTGCGACGAAGAAAGCGGCGTTGTCCGCAAAGTCAACATGCCTTTGGCACGCCGCGACTTCCTCAAAGGGTCCGGCCTGCTGTTTGGCAGCCTCGCTTCGGGCACCATGCTCGCGGCCCTGGCCCCGTCCACGGCTTGGGCGCTGGAGCTGAAAAAACTCTCCACCGCCGAAGGCAAAACCCTGATGGCCATGGGCCGGGTCTTGTTTCCCCACAAAAAACTGCCCGATGCGGTCTATGCCCTGCTGTCCAAAGACCTGGACGCCAAAGCCGCTGGTGACGCAGGCGCGGCCAAGATGCTTCAGGACGGCGTGGTCTACCTGAACAAATCCACTGGCGGCAACTTTGCCAAGGCCAGTGCCAAGCAGCAATACGAGCTGGTGCTGAGCATGGAAGGCACAGCGTTTTTTGCCACCGTGCGCGGTCAGTGCGTCACCTCGCTCTATGACAACGACATGGCCTATGCGGTGTTCGGCTATCCCGGCTCGGCCTGGGAAAAAGGCGGCTACATCACCCGGGGATTTCAGGACCTGAAATGGTTGCCTGCTCCGTCCAAAGAAGCCAGCCCACCGCCCTTCATGGGCTGATCCTGGCTGCTCTCCACATTGACTCCCCACCGAATACAGAGGTTTGACATGGCTAAATTTGATTTCAACGACGACTCCGTGGTCGTCATCATTGGTTCAGGCGCAGGCGGCGGCACATTGGCCAACGAACTGTGCCAAAAAGGCATCAAGGTGGTGTCGCTCGAAGCGGGCGCACGACAATCGCAAGAATCGTTCATCAACGACGAATGGAAGTCGTTCAGCCAGCTGGCCTGGCTGGATGCCCGCACCACTTCGGGCTCCTGGCGCGTGGCCAAAGACTTTGCCGGTCTGCCCGCTTGGATCTGCAAGACCGTGGGCGGCACCACCACCCACTGGGCCGGTGCATCGCTGCGCTTTCAAGAGCATGAGTTCCGCACCAAAACCGTTTATGGCAACGTCGCTGGAGCCAACTTGCTCGACTGGCCCGTGGCGCTGGACGAGCTGGCCCCCTACTACGCCAAAGCCGAAAACAAAATGGGCGTGACCCGCACCCACGGCATCCCCGGTCTGCCCGGCAACAACAACTTCAAGGTCATGCACGCGGGCGCCACCAAGCTGGGCTACAAGGAAGTGCACACCGGCAACATGGCCATCAACAGCCAGCCCCGAGATGGCCGAGGCCGCTGCCTGCAGTTGGGCTTTTGCTTTCAGGGTTGCAAGAGCGGTGCCAAATGGTCCACGCTTTACACCGAGATTCCACGCGCCGAAGCCACGGGCAATTTTGAATTGCGCCCCCAATCGCACGTCACCCGCATCGAGCACAACCCTGCAGGCAAAGTGACCGGCGTGGTGTACTTTGACAAGGACGGCAAGGAACAGCGCCAAAAAGCCCGCGTGGTTTGTGTGGCCGGTAACGCCATCGAAACGCCCCGCCTGTTGTTGATGTCCGAGTCCAGTAAGTTCAAGGACGGCCTGGCCAACTCTTCGGGCCAAGTGGGCCGCAACTACATGCGCCACATGACCGGCTCGGTGTATGCCGCCTTCAAGAACCCTGTCCACATGTACCGGGGCACCACCATGGCCGGTATCGTGCGCGACGAAGCGGCGCACAACCCCAGCCGGGGCTTTGTGGGCGGTTACGAGCTGGAAACCCTGTCGCTGGGCATCCCCTTCATGGCAGCCTTCCTGAACCCCGGCGGCTGGGGCCCTGAATTTGCCTGGTGGATGGACCACTACACCAACCTGGCCGGCATGTGGCTGGTGGGTGAAGACATGCCCCGCGAGACCAACCGCGTCACACTCAACAAGAACGTCAAGGACCAGTACGGCAACTACGCGCCCAACGTCCATTTTGACGACCATGACAACGACATCGCCATGCGCAACCACGCCTTCACACAGGCCGAGCGCATCTACAACGCAGCCGGGGCCATCAAGACTTTCCGCACGCCACCCTACCCGTCCACCCACAACATGGGCACTTGTCGCATGAGCGCCAGACCCGAAGACGGCGTGGTCAACAAATGGGGACAATCGCACGACATCAGCAACCTGTTTGTCAGCGACGGCAGCCAGTTCACCACCGGCGGCGCAGAAAACCCCACTCTGACGATCGTGACGCTGGCCATTCGTCAAGCCGATCAGATCGCCAAATTGATGACCGAAAAAGCGCTTTGAGCTGAAAGCGCCACCCAAGATGTCCCAGATTGTTGTAGCCACAGGAGCGCACCATGTGTGAATATTTTGTCAAAGCTGACCCCATCCAGTATGAGCAACGCTCACGCACGGTGCGCATCAAAAACGTGCTGACCAGCATCCGGCTGGAAAACATGGTCTGGGACATCCTGGCCGAAATGGCCGAAGAAGAAGGCTGCACCACCAATGCCCTGATCGCCAAATTTCACGAAGAAATCATGGAACACCGGGGCGAGGTGCCCAACTTTGCATCGTTCTTGCGGGTCACCAGCATGCGTTACCTGCACCGCTCGATGATGAACCTGGAAAAGCAGCTCAACCCGCCAAACCCGGTGGCTCTGCCCATCGCAGCACGCTCTGGGGAGACCATCGCCCCCCCAAAGATGCTCGCGGCAGTGGGCAGGTAATTCATCTCATCACTGCACTGACCTGGCGGTCCGAGCGATCGCCAGACGACTCGCCACGCGTGCAGTTTGGCGAGCCTGTCAGCCATCCCATCCCTCATTCCATCCCTTATTCAATTCATCCTTTTGCCATGACCTTTCGCACAGAAAACCTGCCCGGTGTGAGCCCCACCACCCCCGAACAGACACGCGGCTTTGTGTTCAACCACTCGATGCTGCGCATCAAGGACCCGCAGGTCAGCCTCGACTTTTACACCCGCATCATGGGCATGCTGGTGCTGCGCAAGCTGGATTTTCCCGAGATGAAGTTCTCGCTGTATTTTCTGCACCGCCCCAGCGGCGACTCCGCCCCCAGCGACGAGGGTGAGCGCACCGCCTGGACCTTCAGCCAGCGCGGCATTCTGGAACTGACCCACAACTGGGGCACCGAAAGCGACCCGGACTTCAAATACCACGACGGCAACGCCCAGCCCCAAGGCTTTGGCCACATCTGCTTTTCTGTGCCCGACCTGGCTGCGGCCGTGTCCTGGTTTGACGAAAACCAAGTAACCTATGTGAAACGCCCCGACCAAGGCAGGATGAAAGACGTCGCCTTCATCAAGGACCCCGACGGTTACTGGATCGAAATCGTCCAGCCCGATTTGCTCAAAAACCTGGGGCGTTGAATGAAAGCCGCTCTGCTTTTGACCGTTGGCTTGCTGCTGGGCAGCCACAGTTGGGCCAATGAAGCGCTGGCCAAGAAAAACGGCTGCACGGGCTGCCACGCCATGGCCAGCACTCTGGTCGGACCGGCATTCAAGGATGTGGCCGCCAAATATGCAGACCAAGCCGACGCCAAAGAACATCTGATCCAGAGCATTCGCCAAGGCAGCAAGGGCAAGTGGGGGCAGATGGCCATGCCGCCCCAAGCCCAACTGTCCGTAGGCGATGCCCAAAAGCTGGCCTTGTGGGTGCTCAAAACCAAGTGATCGGCAGACCCAAGCCATGAAATACCTGCACACCATGGTCCGGGTCGCAGACCTGGACGCATCGCTGCGCTTTTACCGGGATGCGCTGGGGCTGCAATTGCTGCGGCAATTCGATGTGCCCAGTGGGCGCTTCACACTCGCCTTTCTGGCCGCCCCCGGCGACAGTCAGGCGCAAATCGAGTTGACGCAGAACTGGGACGAGAGCGCCTACACACAAGGCCGCAATTTCGGCCACCTGGCCTATGCCGTTGACGACATTTATGCCACCTGCCAACGGCTGCAAGACCACGGCGTGCAGATCGTGCGCCCGCCCCGCGATGGCCACATGGCTTTTGTGCGCTCGCCCGACCACGTCTCCATTGAGCTGCTGCAAAGCGGTGCCCCCCTGCCACCGGCCGAGCCTTGGGTGTCCATGCCCAACATCGGCCAGTGGTAAATCACCCTCACCCTGAATCACCCGACACGGCCATGAACTGCACCGCATCTCCCACACACGACACAGCCAGCCACGACCAGCCGACCCAGCAAGACTGGCCGCCCCATTGGGCCGTGGCCCACATGCCCGGCTCATTGCCGATGGGCGGCGTGGTGCCCATGACGCCGATTCATGCCTTCAGCAGCAGCCCCCGTGCGCTGCAACTGAAAACGCAAACCGGCCTGAAATCGGTCCGCCACGACATTGAACTCGGTGGCTTGCTGGCGTTTGAGATTTCAGACTTGATCACGCCCGAAGAAGCCGATGCCATCGTCACCGCCAGCGAACTGCTGGGCTTTCGCGATGAAGCCCCGGGTATCCAGACGCCCCCGGGCATGCGCATGAACAAATCGGTGCATTGGGTGGCCGATGACCGTTTGCTCGACCCCTTGATGAGCCGCATGCGGCACCTACTGCCCCCCAGCATCGACGGCCAACCCCTTTACGGCCTGCTCAGCCAGCGCCTGAACATGTACCGCTACGACGCCAACGACGTGTTCAACCGCCATGTGGATGGACAATGGCCAGGCTACAGCCTGAGCGAAGACCGCCGAGACATGTTGCAATGGGGCAACAGCGTGCGCTCGGGCCTGACCATGATTCTTTACCTCAATGGCCCGGAAGACTGCGTCAGCGGTGGTTGCACCCGGCTGTTCAAGCCCGATGGCAGCTGGGTCGATGTGTTGCCGCGCAAAGGATCGGCCCTGTTCTTTCGCCACGGCTTTGGCTCTCATTCGGTGGTGCACGAAGGCCGTCAGGTGGGTCCAGGCGTGTCCAAATACGTGGCCCGCATCAACATCATGTACGGGCAGGAGTGATCAGCTGCGCCGGGGGGCGCTGCGCAAGGGCTTGAGCAAATCGCTCAGACCGTTGTGGTCGATCTCCTGCATCAAACGCAACAACTGGCCGACCTCGCCTTTGGGAAAGCCTTCCCGCGCAAACCAGTTGAGGTAGTGGCCGGGCAAGTCGGCGATCAACGTGCCCTTGTGTTTGCCATAGGGCATGGGCGTACTGACCAGCTTCATCAGGTCCTCGGGCTTCATGGGTGCACCTGCATGCCTTGACAGGTCACGCTTCGCTCCACAACCAGTGGCGCACCCGCGCGTGGAAGGCTTCGGGCCGCGACATCATCACCCAATGTCCGCAGGGTAGGCCTTGAACCGCACTGCCGGGCGTGGCGGCAACTTT
>CAITSG010000291.1 GCA_903894995.1 uncultured Burkholderiales bacterium | reverse complement strand
GCTGCAACTGCGGCACGGGCTGGTTGAGCAAAATTTCCAGCTGACGCCGCGTGAAGTCCTCGTTTTGACGCGCCTCCAACTCTTGCGCCAGCGCCATGTCCAAACGCGCCTTGGCATCGTCCATGTCGGTGCGGGTGCCGGTGCCCAGCGCCAGCGCTTTTTCGGCTGCCGCCAGCACGGTGGTGAACTGCTGCTTTTGGCTCAACACCAACTTGAGCTGCTCGTTGCTCATCAGGGCTTCGAAATACGCTCCGCCCACGCGCACCGACAGGTTTTGCACTTCACGCTCAAACACCGCCTCGGCTTCGCCCACCATGTCGGCGGCTTGCTGGTACTGAATGTACTTGGGCATGTTGAACAAGGGCTGGCGCAAAGACAGCGTTTTATTGAAGCTGAAATAGTCATCACGCGAAACCGACTCATTGCCCAGCAAATTGGTGCTGGTGGTGGTCAGTTTGTTGCTGCTGCGAGCCCAATTGGCCGAGACCGAAGGCAACAACTGCGCCCGGGCTTGGGGCAAGCGTTCCCGCCCCGCATCGAGCGCGGCACGCGAGGCGCGAATGGTGGCGTCTTGCTCCAAGGCCAGCTTGTAAGCATCGAGCAAACCCATGGCTTGCACCCCACAACTGGCCGCGCTCAGCGCCAGCACACACACGGCTTTTTGAAAACGCTTGCTCATCATTCTTCCTTCATCGAACCGGCCAAACGCTTGGTCAAGGGGTTGAGCAAATAGGTCAGCATCGAGCGCTCGCCCGTTTTGATGACGATCTCAGCCGGCATGCCCGCCTGCAACTGGCGTGCGCCCAGGGTCTTTTTGCCTGCTGGCGTGAGCTGCAAACGGGCCAAAAAGTGCGCCATCTGCGGGTTTTGTGGATCGGTCACCAGGTCACCCGAAATCGACAACACCTTGCCCTCAACCACCAGCTGGGGCGCATGCGCAAAGGTGTTAAAGCGCACATCGGCCAGCAAACCCACATGGATCTTGTCGATCAAGTGCGGCGCAATGTGCGCCTCCAGCAACAGGTCTTGCTCTTGCGGCACCACGTCCATCAGCTTTTGGCCCGGCTGCACCACAGCGCCCACCGTTTGCACGGCCAGGCCCATCACATGGCCAGCAGCGGGCGAGCGGATGTCGATGCGCTCCAGGTCTTGCTTTTGCGCGGCAAACTTTTCGGCATCGGCTTGCACCTCACGCGACACCTCGGCCAGTTGCGTCTCGACCTCTTTGCGGTACTCGGACGAACGGGCCAGCAAACGCTGGTTGAGCTCGGCAATCGAGCGGGTGGCGCGCACAGCCGTGCCCGACAAATCGGCCAGCGAGGCCTGCACATCGGCCACCTGACGCTCGATCTCCATTTGGCGGTTGCGCGGCGCATAACCGTCTTTGACCAACTCGCGCATGTTCTTCAACTCGTCTTGCAAAATGGCCAGCTGCTTTTGGCGCTGCGCCAACACCTCTTGCGAAGCATCGCGCTGGGCCTTCAGGCCGCCAATGGCCTCTTCCATGCCCTGCAAATCGGCCTGCAAAGCCTGGCGGCGCGACGCGAACAACTGGCGCTGGTTGTTCACCTGCGCCAGGATTTGCGGGTCGCTCATGGCCTGCTGCACCTCGGGTCGAAATTCGATTTTGGCCGCGCCACGTTGCTCGGCTTGTAAACGGCTTTGCATGGCGCTCAGGCCCACATAACGCTGGCGTATGGCCTCAAAATTGGCCTTGCTCACCGAGGCATCCAGGCGCATCAGCACCTGATCGGCCTTGACCTCTTCGCCCTCGCGCACCAACACCTCTTGCACAATGCCGCCCGTCAAGTGCTGCACCGACTTGCGCTTGGTGTCGATGGCCACCGTGCCGGCACTGGGCACACCCTCGTCCAAAGGGGCCAGACCGGCCCACAGCAAAAAGCCGCCAAAACTCAGCGCCAACACCCACAAACCCTTGCGGGCAATGCCCTGCGTATCGGCCGAAGCCCGCAAAGCGTTTTCATCGCCAGTGCGCACCAACTGCGCATCCTCGACCCGCGAGCCCAACTGTTTGGATAATTTTTGATTCGACATCACCAGACCTCAAGATAAATAGTTAAGCCGACACACCGGCTGCAGGCGCGGAAGCGGCAGACAGTGCAGCGGCCTCGCGTTGTTCTTTCATGGCTTGCAAAACACCGTCGCGTGGCCCGCTGGCCACCAACTGACCGTCTTGCAAAATCACCACCCGATCGGCCACCGACAACACCCCGGGGCGGTGGCTGATCAAGATCACGTTGGCCCCCTGGCTCTTGAGCAACAGCATCGCGTTGAGCAAGGCCTTTTCGCCCTCGTCGTCCAGGTTGGCATTGGGCTCGTCCAGCACCACCAGCGAAGGCGCGCCATACAAAGCCCGTGCCAGGCCAATGCGCTGACGCTGCCCGCCCGACAAAAACGCACCGGCCTGCCCCATGGGCGTGTCATAGCCCTTGGGAAAGCGCAAAATCATTTGGTGCAAACCTGCGGCCTCGGCGGCGGCGATCACGGCACCCGAATCCACCTCGCCCATGCGGGCAATGTTTTCGGCCACCGTGCCATCAAACAGCTCGATGTCTTGCGGCAAATAGCCCACATACGGCCCCAAACTTTCGCGGGTCCAGTCGGTGATGGCGCGGCCATCCAAAAGCACCCGGCCCTCTGGCAATTGCCCAATGCCCATCATGGCGCGGGCCAAGGTGGATTTGCCCGAACCCGAAGGCCCCAACACCACCGTCACGGTGCCCGGCAAAGCCACAAAACTCACCCGATCGAGCACCGGCTTGACACGCCCGGGCAAACGCACCGTGACGTTCTCCAGTTTCAGCTGACCCACAGGCCGGGTTTTGAGCACATCGGTGCGGCCCGGAGCCGACAACTGCAGCAAAGTGCGCAAACGCTCATAGGCCTCTTTGGTCGTTAAAAAGCTCGGCCAGGTCGACACCAGCAAATCGATGGGGGCCAAGGCCCGGGTCATCAACACGTTGGCCGCGATCATCGCGCCCGGGCTGATCTCGCCCACCACCACCAGCCACGCCCCTGCCCCCAGGCTGAGCGACTGCTGCGTGTAACGCACAAACTTGCTGACCGCCGTCAAAACACCGGTTTTTTGCTGCGCATCGCCAGACAGCATCAAGGCCTGAACCTGCTTGTCACGCCAGCGGCGGTACAAACCATCGAGCATGCCCATCGACACCAGCACATCCACATTGCGCAGCTTGGAGCTTAAAAACCCTTGCGTTTGCGCCTGCGCCCCGTTGGCCACCCGCTGCGCCTCTTTGCTCAGGCCATGGCCAAACCAGGCAATGCAGCCCTGCACCACGGCAAACACCAAAGCCAAGACGCCCAGCCACGGGTGCAGCAAAAAAAGCACCGCCACGTAAATAGGCACCCACGGGCTGTCAAAAAACGCAAACACCCCATTGCCCGTGAGGAACTGGCGCAAAGCCGTCAAATCAGAAAAAGCCTTGGCAGGGGCCGAATCGCTGGGGTTGAGGTAGGCCAAAAACGTGCCCTTGAACACCCGTTGGCTGAGCAACTGGTCCAGCTTGACGCCCGTGCGCACCAGCAACACCGAGCGCATCCACTCCGAAAACGCCATCACCCCAAACAAGAACAAACAAATC
>CAITSG010000290.1 GCA_903894995.1 uncultured Burkholderiales bacterium | reverse complement strand
GCCGAATGTTTTGTTCCAATGGCCATCGTTGGCCTTTATCCTTGAAAACTATGAAACTTTTACCCGTCATCATGGCCGGTGGCTCCGGCACGCGTTTGTGGCCTTTGTCGCGCGAGCTTTTTCCCAAGCAGTTCTTGGCTTTGGGCGAAAAACAGTCGATGTTGCAGGCCACGGTCAGCCGTTTGCAGGGTTTGCCTGTGGCGCATCCGATGGTCATTTGCAATGAGAACCACCGTTTTTTGGTGGCCGAGCAGTTGCGACAAATCGGGGCATTGCAGGGCAACATTGTTTTGGAGCCTGCCGGGCGCAACACAGCGCCTGCGGTGGCTTTGGCCGCTTTGCAGGCCACCGCGTCCGGGGCAGATCCTTTGATGTTGGTGTTGGCGGCAGACCACATGATTCAGGACACGGCTGCATTTCAGGCGGCTGTGCTCACCGCTTTGCCCTTGGCCGAGGCGGGCGCTTTGGTGACCTTTGGCATTGTGGCGCACCGGGCCGAGACGGGTTATGGCTACATTTTGCGAGGGGCTGCGGCGGGCGAGGGCGCGTTCAAGGTGGCCGCGTTTGTCGAAAAACCCACCGCTTCTGTGGCCGAGGCTTACGTGGCCAGTGGCAACTATGACTGGAACAGCGGCATGTTTTTGTTCCGCGCCAGCCAATACTTGGCCGAACTGCAGACGCACCGGCCGGACATTTTGGCCGCTTGCCAAAAGGCGATGCTGGCACCTCAGTCCGACATGGATTTTGTGCGGGTGGACGCCGAGGCGTTCAAGGCGTGTGCGGACGAGTCGATTGATTACGCGGTGATGGAGCGCACCGATGCGGCCGTGGTGGTGCCCATGGATGCTGGCTGGAGCGATGTGGGGGCGTTTGCCGCTTTGTGGGAGGTGCTGCCGCACGACGCTCAGGGCAATGTGCACCGTGGCGATGTCCTGTCGCACGACAGCCACAACAACCTGATTTTTGCCGAGAACGCATTGGTGGCCACGGTGGGTTTGCAAGACCATGTGGTGGTGCAGACCAAAGACGCGGTGCTGGTGGCCCCCCGCGAGCGTGTGAACGAAGTCAAGCAGATCGTGGCGCAGATCAAGGCGAAGCAGCGCACCGAGCATCAAATTCACCGAGAGGTTTACCGCCCTTGGGGCAAATACGATTCGGTGGATGCCGGCGGGCGTTATCAGGTCAAGCGCATCACGGTGTTGCCCGGAGCCAAGTTGTCGGTGCAAATGCACCACCACCGCGCCGAGCATTGGATTGTGGTGTCGGGCACGGCACGCGTGACGCTGGATGGTCAAGACCATTTGTTGACCGAAAACCAGTCCATTTATTTGCCTTTGGGTTCGGTCCATGCCCTGGAAAACCCCGGCAAGATCGCCTTGGAACTGATTGAAGTGCAAGTGGGCAGCTACCTCGGCGAAGACGACATCGTCCGCTTCGAAGACCGCTACGGCCGTTCTTGACCCTCATCGCCCCGAGGGCGGGGCTCCTACAAAATGCAGGGCATTCCCTTGTAGGAGCGACGCCCACGTCGCGAAAAGCCTCGCAGATCACCAAGAAAAGCCCCGAGGGCGGGGCTCCTACAAAAATGCAGGGCATTCCCTTGTAGGAGCG
>CAITSG010000289.1 GCA_903894995.1 uncultured Burkholderiales bacterium | reverse complement strand
GGGTTGGCATCTGTGACCTCATGCGCATCATGGTGTGTGCATAGATTAACGGTTGTCAATGTGTGTGTGAACGATCAGGATGGTCCATGTCCACTGCCTATAGATCCAGCACGTAGATGTTTGAATGGCCATTTTTTAACGCTCATGCGGATATTTTGTTGTTGTGGGAGACCACCCCTTGGGCGATTGCAGCCACACCGCCACGGCAAGCCATCGCCCACAGGGGTGGGCTCCTACAAAAAACCCATCCCTTGAATGTTGTTCAAGACTTCACAGGGCCTGCAAGCTTGTGTGGGGCTCCGTCATCAGAGAGGTCGCTCCTTCAAAGCACGGTCTTGCGCACCGCGTGTTCCCACAGGGCCATTTGTTCAGCGGCAAAGTCGGGCAGGCGCTGTGGGCTGAAGCGGCGTTCTGTGCGCCACAGGGAGCTGAGCTCGTCGGTGTTGGCATAGACCCCGGTGGACAGTCCGGCCAGGTAGGTCGCGCCCAAGGCGGTGGTTTCGGTCACTTCGGGGCGCACCACGTCCAGGCCCAGCAAATCGGCCTGGAATTGCATGAGCAGGTTGTTCACGCAGGCGCCGCCATCCACCCGCAACTCTTGCACCGGGGCCAGGCCCGCTTGCGTCAGGTCGCGGCCCATGGCTTGCAGCAAGGCGGCGCTTTGAAAGGCGATGCTTTCCAGGGCTGCACGCGCAATGTGGGCCACGGTGCTGCCACGAGTCAGTCCGGTGATGGAGCCTCGGGCGTCGGGTTTCCAGTAAGGGGCACCCAGCCCGGTGAAGGCGGGCACTACCATCACGCCGCCCGAGTCGGGCACGCTTTCGGCCAGGGCTTGTACTTCGCTGCTGTGCCGAATGGCCCCCAGGCCGTCGCGCAACCACTGCACCACGGCACCGCCCACAAACACGCTGCCTTCGAGGGCAAATTGCGGTGCTGCCGTGCTGGGTGACAAGGTTTGCGCAGCGCTGGTGGTGATCAGGCCATTGTGCGATTGCAAAGCGCTGTGGCCGGTGTGCATGAGCATGAAGCAGCCCGTGCCGTAGGTGTTTTTGGCCATGCCCGCACCAAAGCAGGCTTGGCCAAACAGGGCGCTTTGCTGGTCGCCTGCCACACCGCCGATGGGGATGGCGTGGCCCAGCAACTCGGGACGCACCTGACCAAACTGGGCGCTGGAGGCGTGAACCTTGGGCAACATGGCGGGCGGGATGCGCAAGGCGGCCAGCAGTTCGGCGTCCCATTGCTGGGTGTGGATGTTGAACAGCAGGGTGCGCGAGGCGTTGCTCACGTCGGTGGCGTGCACCGCGCCGCCGCTCAAGTGCCACATGAGCCAGGTGTCGACGGTGCCAAACAGCAACTCGCCGCGCTCGGCTTGGGCGCGGGCCTTGGGCACCTTGTCCAAAATCCATTGCAGTTTGGTGCCCGAGAAATACGCGTCCACCAGCAAGCCGGTTTTGGCTTGAATGGTGTCGGTCAGGCCTTGTTCGCGCAGGGCCACGCAGGCCGGTTCGGTGCGCCGGTCTTGCCAAACGATGGCGTGGTGAATGGGCTGGCCGGTGCTTTTGTGCCACACCACCGTGGTTTCGCGCTGGTTGGTGATGCCCACCGCCGCCACTTGGGCGGCGCTGACGCCGGCTTTGGCCAGGGCCTCTTGCGCGGTGGCCAGCTGGGTTTGCCAAATTTGCATCGGGTCGTGTTCGACCCAGCCCGGTTGGGGGTAGATCTGGGTGATCTCTTGCTGCGCCATGGCCACGATTTGGCCTTGGGGGTTGAACACAATGCTGCGCGAGCTGGAGGTGCCTTGGTCGAGCGCGAGGAGGTAGGTCATGGTCATGCCCATTCATAATCAAGAAGATCAAGCCACTTTAATTCATGCCCCATCCCTCTCACCCTTTGCCCACCCATCGCGCCGAGCTGGTGGCCCAATTGCACGCCGACACGGTTTATGACCTGGCCGTTGTGGGCGGCGGGGCCACGGGTTTGGGGGTGGCTTTGGATGCGGCTGCACGGGGTTATCGGGTGGTGTTGCTGGAGTCGGATGATTTTGCCAAAGGCACGTCGTCGCGTTCGACCAAGTTGGTGCACGGGGGCGTGCGGTATTTGGCGCAGGGCAACATTGCCTTGGTGCGCGAGGCGTTGCACGAGCGCAGCACCTTGCTGCACAACGCGCCCCACATTGCGCAGGCTTTGGCCTTTGTCATGCCTTCTTATGCGTGGTGGGAAAAGCCGTTTTATGGTCTGGGCTTGAAGGTGTACGACGCCTTGGCTGGCCGGTCGGGCTTGGGGCGAACCGAGTTTTTGTCGCCCGAGCAGGTCATGGCGTGTTTGCCCTCGGTGCAGCCAAAGGGTTTGCACGGCGGCGTGAAGTATTGGGATGGCCAGTTCAACGACGCCAAGCTGGCGCTGGCCTTGGCACGCACGGCGGCGCTTGAAGGGGCTTTGCTGCTCAACCGCATGCGGGCCGATGGCTTGCGTTACACCGATGACCGGGTGTCGGGTTTGTATTGCACCGATGTCATGACCGGCAAAGCCCACGACATTCAGGCGCGCTGTGTGGTCAATGCCACGGGGGTGTGGGTCGATGCTTTGCGCGAGCAAGACGGCAGCACCCAGGCCATGGTGGCCCCGAGCCAAGGCGTGCACATGGTGGTGGACAAGGCGTTTTTGCCCGGCGATGTGGCCTTGATGATTCCCAAAACCGCCGATGGTCGCGTGCTGTTTGCCGTGCCTTGGCTGGGGCAGGTGATTTTGGGCACCACCGACACGCCGCGTGACGATTTGGCCCCGGAGCCTTTGGCTTTTGAGTCGGAAATTGACTTCATCTTGCAAGAATCCGCCCGTTACCTGACACGCCCCCCGCAGCGAAGTGATGTGAAGAGCATTTGGGTGGGTTTGCGCCCGTTGGTCAAGCCGCCGCAAGACGAGGGCGACAACACCAAGGCGCTGAGCCGCGAACACACGGTGCTGGTCAGCCGTTCGGGTTTGGTCACGGTGACGGGCGGCAAATGGACCACTTACCGGGCCATGGCCGAAGACGTGTTGCAAAAGTGTGTGGCCAGTGCGCTCTTGGCCCCTCGGGGTGCGGCCCAAACCGAACACTTGCCGCTGGTGGGTGCAGGGGGTGTGGCCGGTGGGCCTGTGTCTCTGCCGGTGTCGATCGGTGCCCCCGAGGGCGTGCATTCTTACGGCAGTGAGCAAGTCTGGCTGGCCCAGTTGCCGGGGGCAGACACTTGGTTGACCCCCAGTTTGAGCGAGGCCATGGTGCGCTTTGCCGCCCGCTACGAATACGCCTTGAGCGTCGAAGATGTGCTGGCCCGCCGGTCCAGATTGCTGTTTTTGGATGCCCAGCTGGCCGCCCAAATCGCCCCAGCCGTCGCGGCCATCTTGCAGTCCGAAACCGGCCTGGACCCCGATGTTTCAGGCTTTTTAAAGTTGGCAGCGCAGTACATGTTGGAAGTTTGATCCACCCCCTTGTAGGCGCGACGCCCCCGTCGCGAAAAACCTCGCAGACCACCCCCCATCGCCCCGAGGCGGGGCTCCTACAAAATGACCATCGCTCCGAGGGCGGGGCTTCTACAAAATGCGGGGCATGTCCCCTGTAGGAGCGACGCCCTCGTCGCGAAAACCCTTGCAGACCACCACCCCCACCATCGCCAGCAAGCCGGGCCACCTACAACATCCGTGTCTCCCAAACAGGCCTTTGACCTCGCAGCGGCTGTTTCAATTGGATCAAACACGGCATGGCGCTCGCGGTGATCCGCCATTTTTGGGGCGTCATTTTTTGGGCCTCACATGCGGCCGAAAAACGTGGTGCTTCATCGTGCAACAGAACGCTGACTTGGGCCTGTTCGTTGGCCGGGTGCCAAATGGCCAGCAGCGTGGGCTGGTGCGGAGTGGACACATCCATGTTCACGGTCAAGGTGGTCAACGCTCCCTCAGACCCGATGTGCGCCGTTTTGTAGCGGCTGGGGGTGCCTTGTGTGGGAAGCAAGGTTTCGAGTTCCTTCAATGCCGTCCAGGCGGCCTTGGGCAAGCCTGAGCGGCGGGTTAATCCATAGCGGTGCTCCATCTCTTGCGGGTCGTCGCCGTCGTCTTGCCAGTCGTACCACCAATGCCCCAAATAGGGGTTGGCCGTGTGGGCAGTTTGGTGGGCCAAAGCCAGCGACAACAGCCGCAGTCGCAGCGCGTAGGCCGCTTGCAAATTTTCGCTCACGCCAGTTTGGTGATTGGCCCAGCCCATTTCAGAAACGAGGACCGATTTGCCACGGGTGAAGGGGTGTTGGGGGAGTTCTTTGTCGATGAACCATTGCAAGTCCCTGTGCCAGCTGTCGGGGGTGTCTTTGCCGCGTCCTTCCGCGTAGTTGTAGGTGTGCAGACTCAGGGCGTCGGCGTGCTTGAGCAGTCCCTGCGCCAGGGCCTTGTTCAGCCAGCCGTTGAACTGGGCAGCGGGGGTCAGTGCCCCCACCACAAGGCACAGATCAGGGTCCAAGGCACGCAAGGCGGGTGCGACTTGTTGAACGAGCCGGACGTAAGAATCCGGGTCGCCCGCTGCGCCCCCGCTAATGTCGGCGTCCCATTCGTTCCAGATTTCGAAATGGCGCACCCGGCCTTGAAAGTGCTTGGCAACATGGACGGCATAACGCCGAAAGCCTTCCAGCGCCTGCGCACTGCGGGGTTTGCCGCCTTGGTCGTGAGCGGGGTGCCCGTAACCCAGCACCAGCATGGGGGTGATGTGGTGGCGCAGCGCTTCATCAACCAAGGCGTCGATGCGTTGCGGGATATGGAATGAGCCGTCGGCACGCTGGACCTGGTCCCAGAAAACTTCGTCTCGGATGGTGTTCACGCCGGCCAGTTGCTTGGGCTCAAAGGGGCCAAGGGGCCGATTGACAAAGCCGTAATGGGTCACCACGCCTTGCCAGTGCGATGGCCCTGTTGTTGGTGCGCAGTGGTGCGCTGCGGCCCCCCAGGCCGAGGTGCAAAAGGCCGTCAAAGCCAGCAAGGCATGCTGCAGGCTTTGACAAAAAAACATGTGCATCTTGTTCATTCAACGCTTGCCCGATGTGAAGCGGGGCATCACCCGCCCGAGGGCCAAGCCATCACCTCGCGCAGCCCTACCCCAAAACTCTGAAAGCCTTGCGTGGCCCAACGGGCGCTGCTGTCAAGGCAGTCGTGCTGGTGGCCATGCACCGTGGTGCGCACGCCCATGCGGCGGGCCAGGTCGTCCAGCGCCTCGAACCCATGCTCGTGGTAGCCGGGGGCTTCGTGGGTGATGAGGATGTCAGCCTGTAGCGTGGCCAGTTGTTCCACCTCGTCGGGGTAGATGCTGGACCAGTGCTTGAGGTGCACGCTGCCTTGCCAGCGGTCTTGACGTGGGGTTTGGCGGGTGTGGTCTTCGCGGTTGCGAAATTTGGGCGCTTGCTGGTCTTTGGGGTACCACACTGCGCCGCGAAACACGCCGCCCAGCCCGGCAATGCGGGTGCCGCAGGGCAGGGTGACGACGCGGCCGTGCAGCTGCCGCTCGCTCACCTCGCTGTGCCAGACGTTGGCAAAGTGGTCCGCATGGTCGGTGTCGTGGTTGCCGTGGATGAACCACACGCGCTCCCAAATCGCTTGCAGCTCGATGTGCAGCGGGCGTGCGGGCTCCAAGTCGCCCAGCAAGATGACGGCGCGGGCATCGGTTTGCAGGGCCGCATCGATGATGTGCTGCCATTGGCCGTGCGGGTCACCGCAAAAGAGGATGGGGCCGGGGTGCATGGGGGCGTCAACTGCTCAGCAATTGCACATAGGCTTGGTAGCTGAAATGGCGGTTCTTTTTTTGTCCAGTCTGCTCCACCACGATGCCAAGCGCCTCCAGTGTCTTGACTGCTGCGGTGGCCGTGGGGAAGGTGGTGTTCAGGCGTTCGCAGACTTGGTCGATGGAAAAGATGGGCATCAGTGGCAAGAGTTCAAACAGGCGCAGACTGGCTGGGGTGATTTTGGGGGCCTGCAACAAGCGACGTCTGTCGGTATTGATCAAACTGGCCAATGCAACGATGCCGCGTTCTGCCGTGTCTGCTGCACGGGCAACGCCTTCAAGAAAGAAGGCCACCCAGCCCTCCCAATCACCATCAGTGCGGACTGCGGAAAGTCGTTGGTAATACTCGGATTGATGCTGCTTGAGGTAGGCGCTGACGTAGACCAAGGGCTGTGACAGCAAGCCCCACTGTTCCATGAGTGCAGCAATGAGCAAACGCCCAATGCGGCCGTTGCCATCCAGGAATGGGTGAATGGTTTCAAACTGGACGTGGACCAGTCCGATGCGCACCAAGGGGGGCAAGGTGTCGTGTGTGTCTGTTTGGTGAATGAAGCGTTCCAGATCTGCCAGCAGCGCCGGGACATGTTCTGGTGGCGCAGGCACAAACACGGCGTTGCCGGGGCGCGTGCCGCCAATCCAGTTCTGAGAATTCCGCAGTTCGCCGGGTTGGCGGCCTGCGCCACGAGCTCCGTCCATGAGCAGGCGGTGTGCTTGCCGCATCAGGCGCACGCTCATGGGCAGACCTTGGGGGTCGCGCAAGGTGTCTTGTGTCCAGCGAAAGGCGCGCAGGTAATTGGTCACCTCTTCCACATCGTCGGTGTTGCTGACGGCCAGCCCCGCTTCTTTGTCAAACAGGTCGATCAGTGTCGCTTGGGTGCCTTCAATCTGGGAGGTGAGGAGGGCTTCTTTGCGAATGGCGCTGTAGAGCAGCCAGTCAATGGACGGCACCAGCCCGGCAACCCCTTGAAGACGCGCCAACGACAGTTCGGCCGTGCGGTTGAGCTCGGCATAGCTGGAGGCGTCGAGCACGGGCGTCGCAGGCGGCAGGGCGTGCGGTACGAACGCCCGCACACTCTCTCCAAGGGTGGTGGATGTGACGTATGACCCGGTGACGCGCATGGCAAGTGATTAAAGTTTGCTTGAATACAAGGCAACACAGTAAAACATTCTTTAATTTGATGCAAGGCTGTGAAAGCTGCCTCACATCGCCGAATCGATGATGTGCTGCCATTGGCCTATAAGGACGGTGCTTCTTCGGGGCATGGGTATTTTGTAGGAGCCCACCCCGTGGGCGATGGTTTTCAGGGCGTGTGCCACGCCCATCGCCCACAGGGGTGGGCTCCTACAGCAGCGTGGTCACCCGTCAGCCGCCACCTCACATCGCCGGGTAGTCGATGTATCCCTCAGGCCCCGGTGCGTAAAAGGTGCTGGAGTTGGCTTTGGCCAGTGGGGCGTTGGCTATGAGGCGCTGCACCAGGTCGGGGTTGGAGATGTAGGCACGGCCAAAGGCCACGGCGTCGGTGCTGCCTGAGGCGATGGCGTCGATGGCCATGTCGCGGGTGTAGCCGTTGTTGGCGATGTAGGCGCCTTTGAAGGTTTGGCGTGCCCACGCAAAGTCAAAGCCGGTCAGGTCACGCGGGCCACCGGTGGAGCCTTCCACAAAGTGGATGAAGGCGATGCCGCGTTGGCTGAGCGCTTCGACAAGGGGGCCGAACACCGCTTGGGGGTTGCTCTCGGCCGAGTCGTTGGCGGGCGATACCGGCGACAGGCGGATGCCGGTGCGGCCAGCGCCGATTTCGGCGGCCACAGCGTCCACCACTTCGAGCGCAAAGCGGATGCGGTTTTGGGGAGAGCCCCCGTATTCATCGGTGCGCAGGTTGGTGCTCTTGCGCAAGAACTGGTCGATCAAATAGCCGTTGGCACCGTGTATTTCCACGCCGTCAAAACCGGCGCGCATGGCGTTGGCTGCGCCTTGGCGGTATTGCTGCACCACTGCTTTGATTTCTTCCTCGCTCAGGGCGTGTGGCACGGGGGCGGGCACTTTGCCATTGCGGCCATAGGCCATCACTTTGGCGGCCACAGCTGAGGGGGCGATGGGTTCAGCGCCGCCGGTCAAATCGGGGTGCGAGATGCGGCCCACATGCCAGATTTGGGCCACGATTTTGCCGCCCGCTTCATGAACGGCCTGGGTGATGGGCTTCCAGCCTTCAACCTGCGCGTCCGAGTAAATACCGGGCGTGGCCACATAGCCTTTGCCACCGGGCGAGACCTGCGTGCCCTCGCTGATGATCAGGCCCGCGTTGCTGCGCTGGCGGTAGTACTCGATGTTCATGGCGCTGCCGGGAATGTCGCCAGCGGGCTCGTCGGCGCGGCAGCGGGTCAGCGGGGCCATGACCACGCGGTTGGCCATGTCGATGTCGCCGATGCGGGTGGGTTGGAAGAGTTGGGCCAGGGTGTCGGTCATGTGTGCTTGTCCTGAAGGGGGCAGAGTGAAGAGCAAAAGCTGATTTTGCCTGTGTATGCCATCTCTTGAGTTTTGTAGGAGCGCCGCCCCCGTCGCGATCACCCCCCGCAGACCACCACCCATCGCCCCGAGGGCGGGGCTCCCACAAGAACCGTCAATTGTCCAAACCTCGCCCACACATAGGCCCATTTCACGGGCTTGGATGGACGGGCATTGATAATGAATTCCCCATTTCACCAGGACAGAGCCACGTGAGCACCATCGCCATCATCGACTTTGAGACCACCGGAATTTCTCCCAATATGGGCGACCGCGCCACCGAGGTGGCGGTGGTGATGTTGGCGGGCGGGCAGGTGGTGGACCGTTACCAAAGCCTGATGAACGCCGGGGTGCGGGTGAACAGCTTCATCACGCAGCTCACCGGCATCACCAACGAGATGGTGCAGGCCGCGCCTCCGGCCGAGCAGGTGATGCGCGAGGCGGCCCGCTTTGTGGGTGGGCGCCCCATGGTGGCGCACAACGCATCATTTGACAAAAAGTTTTGGCAGGCCGAATTGGCCCGTTGCGGCGAAGACGGCACGCACCCTTTTGCCTGCACCGTACTGCTGTCGCGCCGCCTGTACCCACAAGCACCCAACCACAAGCTGGGCACATTGGCGGCGCTGCACCACTTGCCGTCCTCAGGCCGCGCCCACCGGGCCTTGGCCGATGCCGAAATGGCCGCCCATTTGTTGGCGCAAATGCAGCACGACCTGAAAACCCGCTTCGGCTGCCAGCAGCCCGACCACGCTTTGCTGATGGGCCTGCAACGCACCAGCCGCCACAGGGTGGGCAGCTACTTGGCTGCTTGTCACGCAGGTAACTGAATCCGCGCTGGAGGGCATGGGCCCTAGGGTTTTCCCTTTCGGGCGTGTGGGTAGTGGGTGACATACTGACTTGAGCAGCGTCAACACGATGCCTGCCAAAAAATCACCCACCCCATTCAGGAGACCCACAAGATGTTGAAGACGAACAAACGTGCATTGCTCAAGGCCGTCGGCGCTGCCGCCATGGTGGCTGGCCTTTCTGTTGCCCCCGCATGGGCGCAGGCCCCCATCGTCCTGAAAATGGCGCACGTCTATAACCCGGGCAACATCTGGTTTGAGACCGCCGAGGCGTATGCAAAAGCGGTCGAAGCCAAGTCGGGTGGCAAGGTGAAGATCCAGATCGCGGCCAGCGGCTCGACCGGCGATTGGCCTGCCTCGATCGAAGGCCTGAAGATCGGTACCAACGACATCGTGCTGCAGTCCATCGGCACGCTTGATCGCTACAACCCGCTGCCCGGTCTGGAGGCTTATCCTTACCTGATTCGCGATCTTGATCACTTCAAGAAGGTCTACTTTGGTCCAGTTGGCGCCGAGTTCATGGAAGAGGTGGCCAAGAAGAGCTCGTTCCGCATCGTCGGCGCGGGCTACCGTGGTGCGCGTTGGCTGACGTCCAACAAGCCGGTCAAGAATGTCAACGACATCAAGGGCCTGAAGTTGCGCGTGCCGCCGCTGAAGATGTACCGGATGACTTGGGAGATGCTGGGTGCGAGCCCTGTGCCCATGGGCGCTGCAGAACTGTTCACCTCGATGCAACAGGGTGTGGTGGACGGTCAAGAGAACCCGCTGGAGTTCATCGACAACTTCAAGTTCAACGAAGTTCAGAAATACGCGATCGACACCCGTCACATCATCGGTGCCATGACCTGGATCTATTCCGATGCGCGCTTCAAGCGCTTGCCCGCCGATGTGCAGACCCTGCTCAAGGAAGAGGGCGACCGTGCCATGCTCGAGGCCAGCGACAAGATGGCCAAGCTGGAGAGCGGTTTGCGTGACAAGCTCTCCAAGTCGGGCATGCAATTCAACGACATCGACCGCGAGGCGGTGCGCAGCCGCTTGGGCGGCATCGCCAAAGAGTTCCCGGACCTCGCCCCTTGGGCAGCCAAGTTCGCGGCCGTCAAGTGATGCAGGCAGTCGGTGAGGCCGCCGAGGTGCGGCCTCCGAACGCTGCGATCGCCTGGGCGATGCGCATCGAGCGCACGCTGGACGTGATCCTGGGCCTGATGCTGCTGGCGGTTGCGCTGATTCTGTTCTACCAAGTGTTTGGGCGCTACGTGATCGGCCGTGCGCCCGCTTGGACAGAAGAGGTCTCGCGGATGTTGGTGGCTTGGATGGCCATGTTGGGCACGGGCGCGTGCCTGCGCAACGGCGGTCATATATCGGTGGGTGCCCTGATCAATGCGGTGCCACCGCGCATCAGGGTGGTGTTGCTCGCGGTCCGGGACTTGCTGGTGATGGCCACTGCCGGAGTGATGGCTTGGGCTGGCGTGCGTTTTGCGATGCTCAACGCCGACCAAGATTCTGCGGCGCTGGAAATCCCGATGTCGATCCCGTATTCGGCCATGGCCGTCGGAGCGGCGCTGTTGGCGCTCGTGCTCACGCTGGCGCGGTTGGGCGGTCAGACGCCAGCCGTCGATTCGATCATGCCCGTGGAGTGATACCCAGATGACGATGCTTGGTGTGCTGTTGCTGTCTTTGACAGTGCTGTTGCTTTTGGCTGTGCCGGTGGCGTTTGCCTTGGTGCTGTCGGCGACGATCGCGGTTATTTTTGTGGGCGGCATTGATCTGATGATCGTTCCCCAGCAAATTTACCAAGGGCTGGACAGCTTTTTGCTGCTGGCCATACCGTTGTTTTTGCTGGCCGGGGAGCTCATGTCGCAAGGCGGCATGACCGACAGGTTGCTCGGGTTTTGCAATGCCGTGTTTGGCCGTTTTCGTGGCGGGCTGGCCATGACCAACGTGGCTTCGGCCACCTTGATGTCGGGCATTTCGGGCTCGGCCATTGCCGACACCTCGGCGCTGGGCAAGGTGTTGATCCCGGCCATGATCAAGGCGGGTTATGGGCGCGGATTTTCTGCCGCGCTGACGGCTGCGGCCAACGTGGTGGGGCCGATCATTCCGCCATCCATCACGTTTTTGATGATCAGTGTGCTCACCAATTTGTCGCCGCTCAAGCTCTTTATGGCAGCGGTGATTCCCGGCATTCTTTACGCCAGCGCGATCATGCTGGTGGCGGTGGTGATCAGCAGGCGCCGAGGCTACCCGGCGGCAGCAGTGGTGAATTTGCCCGGGATCTGGCGTGAATTCAAGCTGGCGTTCTGGGCATTGGCGATGCCGATCTTTTTGATCGTGGGCATTCGCACAGGCATTTTCAACGTGACCGAATCCTCTGCGGTGGCTGTGGTGTATGCGCTGATGGTGGGTCTGTTCATTCACCGCGAGCTGAATTGGCACAAGATTTGGTTGGCGCTGGTGAGCTCGGCACGCGGTACGGCGGTGATCATGATCATTCTGGGGGGTGCTCAGGTGGTGTCCTGGTTCTTGGCGTATGAGCAAGCACCCCAGCGCATCGCCGAGTGGATGCTCGGCTCCATCGGCAGCCCGATTGTGTTCCTGTTGCTGGTCAATGTGCTGCTGCTCTTGGTGGGCACCTTCATGGAAAACGGCCCGTCCTTGGTGTTGCTGTGCCCGGTGTTGTACCCGGTGGCAGCCAAGTTCGGCATTGACCCTTACCATTTCTCGATGATCGTCGGCATCAATTTGCTGATCGGTTTGATCACGCCGCCGGTGGCCATCAGCCTGTCGATTGGTGCGCTCATTGCAGGGGCGCGGTCGGACGAGGTCAATCGGGAAGTGTTGCCATTTCTGGCCGCAGCCATCGGTGTCGTGCTTTTGATCACCTTTGTGCCTGCGGTGTCCTTGTGGTTGCCGTCCGTGATTGGCGGGCGCTAGAAAAGGCCCTTTGGCTGTTTTTCCTGGGAGATCAGACATGACTCGTCGTTTTGATGGCCGTGTGGCTGTGGTGTGTGGTGCTGGTGCGGTCGGACCCGGTTGGGGCAATGGCAAAGCGGCGGCGGTGCAATATGCGCGCGACGGGGCGTTGATTGCGGCCATCGACATTGATCTGGCGTCGGCGCAGGCCACGGTGGACCTGATCGTCGCCGAAGGCGGCACCGCTGTGGCCTGGCGCTGCGATGTGACGAAGCGCGATGAAGTGAACGCGGTCATGAATGAGATCGTGGCGCATTTTGGTCGCATTGACGTGCTGCACAACAACGTGGGCTTGCCTGCCATGGGCACCATGGAAACCCTGAATGAGGGCGAATGGGACCACGCGATGGATGTGAACCTCAAAAGTGTCTTCCTGACCTGCCAGGCGGTGTTGCCCGTCATGGTGCGGCAAGGCAAGGGCGCGATTGTCAACATTTCATCATTGGCCGCGATCCGCTACACCGGTTACCCCTATCCGGCGTATTACGCCAGCAAAGCGGCGGTGAACCACCTGACCGCGTCGATGGCGCTCGAATACGCGCGCAAAGGCATCCGGGTCAACGCCATCATGCCCGGCATGATGGACACGCCCCACATTTACAAAGCCATTGCAGGCCAATATGCCTCGCACGAAGAGATGGTGGAAAAGCGCAACGCCATGTGCCCCACCGGTCGCATGGGCACGGGCTGGGACATTGCCAAGGCAGCGGCCTTTTTGGCGTCCGACGAAGCCGAGTACATCACCGGCCAATGCCTGGCGGTGGACGGTGGGTTTTCGATCCGGGCTTGAGCTTGGGCGTGTTTTTTAAGTGGCATTCAAAGTCGCAAAAATATCCGCATGAATTGATCCGGCCCTGAGAAGTTTGAAGTGGAAGGCTTGCCTTGGGGACAGTGATCAGCGATGGGGGCTTTGTGGGAGCCCCGCCCTCGGGGCGATGGGTGGTGGTCTACGAGGTTCTATCGCGGCGAGGGCGCCGCTCCCACAAAGAAAGCGTTCATGCAAACTTCATCGGGCCGGATCAATAAAGGCGTTGTGGCCTGCGTGGGACGGTGCCCAAGTCTGGTCGGTGCAGACCGTCTGCGACATCCATCAGGATTTGTTCGCCCGCTTGCCCGAAGCCGATCGCCAGCTTGAATCACACGGGGGCGTGCAAACCTTGCAGCCCGGTGCCCTGCGGGAGCGCGAGGTGAGCGTGGGCCGCCATGCCGCCCCAGCCGCTGCAGTTTTGCCTGCGTTTTTGTCACGTTGGACCAGCGTCTATTCGGGTGCCAGACGGGGCGAGTTGCAGTTGGTGGCCATGGCGGCGGCCCACCAGCGGCTGGCCTTCAACCCAAACCGAGCGGCAGCGCCGTTTTGTAGCGCACGGCCACGCGCAGCAGGTGGTTGCACCCGCGCAGGCAAGGCCATGGCACTCCCGGTATTCGGTGTGACGGTGTTCACCCAGCCCTTTGGGGGCATTCAAGCGTTGTCATGGACTGCAGCATTTGAAACAACCCTCATAATTGCAAGCATGAACAGCAAGCAGATCAAAACACTGGTTGCCATTTTTGCAAAGCCAACAACGGCAAACCTTGAATGGGCGCGCATTGAATCGCTGCTGGTGGCTGTGGGCTGCACAGTGACCGAGGGCAACGGATCGCGCGTGAAGTTTTGCCATGGCTCGACGATCGCCAGTTTTCACCGTCCCCACCCAGCCAAAGAGGCCAAGGCCTACCAAGTCGACGATGCCCGAAATTTTCTGATCCTGATAGGAGTCACACCATGAGCACCATGACATTCAAAGGCTACACGGCCCGCATCGAGATTGATGCACGCGACAACATACTTGTTGGGCGCTTGCTGGGGCTGCGCGACGTGGTGGGCTTTCATGCCAACGATGTGGCTGGTTTGCGCGCGGCGTTTGAAGAGGCCGTTGACGATTACATCGATGCCTGCGCAAAAATCGGCAAAACACCAGAAAAGCCTGCCAGTGGAAAGCTGATGCTGAGGGTTGCGCCCGAGGTGCACAGCGCAGCATTGATCGCCGCTCAAGCCAGCGGTGTAAGCTTGAACCAGTGGGCTGGCAAGGTCTTGCAACAGGCTGCGGCGCAAAGATGAAGTGGGTTGCTGCACGCGTCAGCTTTGAGGCCGAGGCGCAGGGCTGAAAGCGCCTCACATTCACCCCAAACCGAGCGGCAGCGCCGTCTTGTAGCGCACCTGCTTGAGCGCAAAACTGGAGCGGATTTTTTCCACCCCCGGAATCGGTGAGAGCTGTTCCAGAATGAAGCGTTCCAGCGCCGCCATGTCGCGCACGGCCACGCGCAATAAATAGTCGCTGTCGCCGGTCATCAAATAGCACTCCATCACTTCGTCGTGCCGCGCGATGTGGGCTTCAAAGTCGGCAAGGGTTTCCTTGCTTTGGGTCTTGAGGCTGATCGAGATGAACACCGTCAGGCCCAGCCCCAGGGCCGCCGCACTGGCCAGCGCCACATAGCGCTGAATCACGCCGCCCGACTCCAGCGCCTTCACGCGGGCCAGGCACGGCGAGGGCGACAGGCCGATGCGTTTGGCGAGCGTCACATTGGACAGCGAACCGTCGCGCTGCAGTTCGTCCAGTATCTTCAAATCCACGTTGTCCAGAACCATGTGCTGAAAATTTCATATTTTCAGCATATTGTGCTTTAAATCCAGGTCTGAGGGGTGTAAATACGCAGCACATGCGCCGCGCTGCCCGGTACAGTCCAATGCATGAACGCACCTTTTGAACCCCTCTTGCACGCGCTGTCACACCCCCACGATGTGGACCCCGAAGAAACCGCCGAATGGCGCGAGGCTTTGCTGGCTCTGATCGGCACCCAAGGCCCCGAGCGTGCGCGGCAAATTCTGGACGAGCTGGCCATCGTGGCGCGCCAGCAGCGCACCGGCTGGCAGCCCGAGCTGAACACGCCTTACATGAACACCATCGCGGTCGATGACCAGCCCGTGTTCCCCGGCGACTTGGCCACCGAAGAGCGGCTGGTGGCCATCATGCGCTGGAACGCGCTGGCCATGGTGGTGCGCGCCAACCAGGCCTATGGCGAGTTGGGCGGGCACATCGCCAGTTACGCCAGCGTGGCCGATTTGTTCGAGACCGGCTTCCACCACTTCTTTCATGCGCGCACCGAGCAACACAAAGGCGATTTGGTGTTCTTCCAGCCGCACAGCGCCCCCGGCGTCTACGCCCGCGCTTTTCTGGAAGGTCGCCTGACCGAGGCGGACCTGATGCATTACCGCCAGGAGATCACCGCACCGGACAGCGGCGCGCGCGGTTTGTCGAGCTACCCGCACCCTTGGCTGATGCCCGACTTTTGGCAGTTCCCCACGGGCTCGATGGGTTTGGGGCCGATCAGCTCGATCTACCACGCACGCTTCATGCGCTACCTGACGCACCGCC
>CAITSG010000288.1 GCA_903894995.1 uncultured Burkholderiales bacterium | reverse complement strand
CTTTGCACTTCGGCAACGAAAGTGACAGCTGTGCAGCCAGCACATGCATAGAGTTCAGCTCAGTTCAAACCATCGAAAGAGCCTCCATGTCGTCCGCCTCAAGCACCACACAAGCCCTTGCCAACGCCCAAGATGACCCCACTTGGCAAGCCAAGGTGCACCTGGCCGCCGCCTTGCGTTTGGCAGTGCTGCACGACTTTGACGAAGGGATTGACAACCACTTCACTGTGGCCGTGCCGGGGCGTGAAGACCAGTACCTGATTTCACCCTTTGGTGTGCACTGGTCCGAGGCCCGCGCCAGCACCATGATGGTCTTCAACGAAGCGGGCGAAACCTTGGAAGGCACGGGCGTGGTGGAACTGTCTGCGCAAGCGATTCACGCGCCGGTGCACCGCCTCACGGGTGCCAAAGTGGTGCTGCACACCCACCAGCCTTGGGCACTGGCTTTGAACATGCTCAAAGCCAACCGCTTGTTGCCTGCCACCCAAACGGCGGCGTTCTTTGATGGCACCATCGCCTACGATGACCATTACACCGGGCTGGCCGCAGAATTGTCGGAGGGTGAACGCTTGTCGCATCTCATGAGCGGTGGCAAAACGATCCTTTTCATGAAAAACCATGGCGTGATGACCATTGGCGACACCGTGGCTCAAGCCTACCGACGGCTCTACAAACTCGAAAAAGCCTGCCGCACCCAGGTGCTGGCCATGGGCACGGGCCAACCCCTGAACGTGCTGACCGAATCGGTCATCCAGCGCATCAAAAACCCCAGCCCCCAAGACCGCCACCCCCGCAGCGAACGCGAGCGTCTGTTTTTTGAAGCCATGATGCGGGTGATCGACCGGGTGAACCCGGGTTATGCCGATTGAGCCTGGCAGCGGCTACAGATCCGGCCCGATGAAGTTGACATGTCAGCGCCGATCTTGGTTTTGTCATCCCGGGTGAAGACCCGCGATCCGTTGTCAAGCGAAGCCCATTGCAAACAACAGCTGCGCGCAGTGGATCCCGGATCAAGTCCGGGATGACAGTCAAATCAAGTCCAGGATGACAGTCAAAACATTCCTCAGCGACAGAATTTGCAGATCTGGCCCGACATATCAAACTTTACCGGGCCGGTTCAATGGATCGCCCAAGCGGGCCCATCAAGAGCCAACCAGCGTGCGCGCGCGTTCACGCCACAAGGTGTACAAACCCGCGCCGACCACAAACAACGCACCCCACCAGACATGCGGACCCGGCCACTCTTGCCAAAAGACCCAGCCGAAGGCGGCCGCCCACAGCAACTCGCTGTAATGGAAAGGTGCCACCACACCCACTGGTGCCAGACGCAAGGCCCGAAAGGTGCAACGCTGCCCCAACAACACCAACACGGCCATCAAGGCGATGACCGGCCACATGCCCGGTGCCACCACCGGGGGCACAAACCACAGCCCCACCATACCGGACAACCCCATCGTCAGGTTCTGCCAGACCATCATCGACAAATCGCTCTCGGTGGGCGACAGCCAGCGCACACAGGTCATCGAAGCGGCATAAAAAAATGCCGCCACCAAAGCCAGCCCGGCCCCCAGACCCAGATCGCCATCCATTGCCTGCGGCCCAACGATCAGGCCCACGCCCACAAAGCCGGCCAACAACGCGCCCCAACGGTGCACACCAACATGCTCTTTGAGCAAAGGCACTGACAGCAGCGTCATGAAAAGCGGCGCGGCAAAACTGATGGCGATCACCGTGGCCAGCGGCAACAAACGCAAACTCTCAAAAAACGCCAACATAGAACACACCGCCAACAAGCCGCGCAAGAGCTGCGCCCCAGGACGGCGGGTGCGCAAAGCCGACCAGCCCCCACTGCGCAGCACCCAGGGCACCAGCAAAACCAGCACCATCGCTGAACGCGCCGCAATCAGCACAGGAATCGACAACTGCGACACCGCATGCTTGGACAAAGCATCCATCACCGACAGCAAAAGCACGCCCGCCACCATCCACGCCATGCCTTGCAGCGGATGATCGGCCCGCAGAGGAGCAGCAGATGGGGGATTCATGGATTCAGTCGGACGAAAGGCCGTCAAAGTAGGGCAAAAAAATCATGCAACCGTGCCAACAAAAGCACGGTGCCTGATGCAATTTACCGCGTCGACCAAGCAGGGGCAGTCGCCTTAATTGCCCAGCATCACGATCAGGGTGCCGGAATAAGCTGCGAGGTGTCTTTTCATGTTGGCGCGGGTGGCACTGCCGCCCGTTTTAAGCCGACAAGTTGGTGAGCGACCCATGCTCGCCCAGCCCCACGGGCTTGCCCGCGATGACCGAGGCGATCATCCCCAAAGCCCGCACCATCTTGCTGCTGGGCCCATCCCAGTAGTCGGCTCTGTTCGGAATGAACTTCAGCAGCGCCAGGTTGCTGGCGTCTGGACCATCGGGAAACCAAGGCTTCGCGATGACGGTCCACAACTGTTTGATGCGCGCACGGTCGGTATCGATTTCAGCGTGGCCCGACAGCGACACATACGCGCCTTGATCCCGGTCCGTGTAACTGAGATTGACTGCACGCAAATGGTCGACTTTTGCAGATTGCACATCGGTAAAAAACCACAGCGCACCTTGGGCATCCATCTCGAGGGTGGTCATTGGGCGGCTGACCAAGGCACCGTCGTCGTCCAAGTTGGTCATCATGGCGACCGGGATGTTGTCGATCAGCTTGCCGACGTGGGTGAGTTCGGCGCTGGTCTGGATTGCGATTTTCATGGGAGGTCCTTGTGGTCACGGTTTTATGAGAGCGCAGTGGGCAACGCGTTGCGGGCTGCCCACCGCACTGCGCTTACTTGGGCAATGACTTGGGCATCAAGACGGTGTCGATGGCATGGATCACGCCGTTGTCGGCTGCCACATCGGCATCCACCACTTTGGCTTTGTTCACCATCGCACCCCCCATGGTGCTGACCATCACGTCGCTGCCTTGCACGGTCTTGACCTTGCCAGCCTTCAAGTCTGTGGACATGACCTTGCCGGAAACAACGTGGTAAGTCAGCACAGCCTTCAATTTGGCCTTGTCCTTGAGCAAAGCGTCCAGATCGGCTTTGGGAATCTTCGCGAAGGCTTCATCGGTGGGCGCAAAAACCGTGAAGGGTCCCTTGCCCTTGAGCGTGGGCACCAAGTCGGCGGCCTTGAGCGCCACGACCAGTGTCTTGAAATTGCCGGCAGCCACAGCGGTGTCCACAATGTCTTTGGCCTGTACGGCAAGTGCCGCGCCAGCCAGGGTGGCCGCGATGAGCCATGTTTTCGTGTTCATGAAGTTTTCTTTCGGTTGGGTTGATGCCGCAACCGATGGTGGGGTGCCCTGCAACGTGGGTTGTCGGCAGGACTTGCGGCACACCCTCAACTTACTGCAGCGAATGCGGCCGGTCTGTCTGTTGGCACGCACAGCGCTGCGGCGCATTCACCAAAGACTCTGGTGCTGATGGTGACGCGAAACGCACTACGGTGGCTACAAATGTTGGTCAATCACGAATTCATCACCAAGGCAGCTTGACCAGAAAATAAGGTGGTCAATGGCGCGGTCATGGTTTTCAGTGCGGCCGATCTACACCCCTTGGTGCGTTCAATCAAAGCCAAGACACCGGCGCACCGTCACAAAAAATTCATGCAGAACGCAAAGACGCGTCACAGAAATTGTCAAAAATGACAAATTATTCAGTGCAAGCATCACCCCAAAAGTTTAAAACACAGCTCATTTTGATGGTCAACAGACCCTCAATTCCCCAAGAAGTATCTTCATGACATTCAGCCGCCTTGTGCACCTGACGAAACGCATGTTCGGCTTTGCAGCCCTGTTGGCTTTGGCTTCCTGTACCCATTCAAACCCGCGTTCGACCGATCCGACCTTGCGCATCAGTGTGCTGGCCTTCAACGACCTGCACGGCCACCTTGAGCCGCCCATGATCAGCGTGCGTGAACAAGTCAACCAAGTCAGCACTTCGGTGCCTGCCGGTGGGGTTGCTTACATGGCTTCTGCCATCCAACAACTCAAAGCCCAGCACCCCTTGCACGCGGTCGTTTCGGCGGGTGACATGATCGGCGCCACCCCCTTGATTTCGGCGCTTTTTTTGGATGAACCAACGATTGAAGCGGTCAACGCGATGGGCATTGATTTCAACGCCGTGGGTAACCATGAGTTTGACAAGGGCGTGGCAGAACTTGAACGCATGCGCCAAGGCGGTTGTGAGCAATTCACGCGGCTCAAACCCTGTTTGGTCAACAAGACTTTTCCCGGTGCCAACTTTGAATTTTTGGCCGCCAACGTCAAAAAAGAAAATGGCAGCACCTTGTTCCCTGCTTATGGCATCAAGGTGTTCCAACAAGGCGGGCACGAGGTCAAAGTCGGCTTCGTGGGCATGACCCTCAAGGGCACGCCGCAAATTGTCACGCCCGCAGGTGTCAAGGGCGTGAGGTTCGAATCAGAAGCCAGTACTGCCAATGCCTTGGTCCCCATCCTGAAGGCACAAGGCGTTGCTGCACTGGTGTTGGTGATCCATGAGGGCGGCACAGTCCAGGGCGGACCCAATGACCCCAACTGCCCTGGCTTGACCGGGGACATCTTGCCCATCCTGAACGAACTGGACCCCGCCTTCGATGTGGTGGTTTCGGGCCACACCCACCGGGCTTATGCCTGTGATTATCAAAAGTTCAATCCAGCCAAACCGTTTTTATTGACCAGTGCGGGTCAATACGGCACCTTGCTGACCCACATCCAGCTGGAGGTGGATGCCTTGCAGCACAAAGTCACGAAAAAATCAGCACACAACCTGATCATTCAAAGCGAGGCTTTCACCAATGCTGCGGGCGTGCGCATTGCACCCACGCCCCTGCTGCCTCAATTCACACCGCACCCTGGAGTCGCCCAGATTGTGTCGACCTACAAGTCCGCTTCTGCCCAGCAAGCTGCGCGACAAATCAGCCACTTGCCCCAATCGATCACGCGTGTTGCCACCCCTTCAGGTGAAACCGCTTTGGGCAATTTGATTGCCGATGCGCAATGGGCCGCGACAGCGGCCAAGGACAAAGGCGCGTCGGATTTTGCCTTGATGAATCCCGGTGGTGTGCGGGCCGATTTGATCGTACCGCCCGGCGGTGGTGCGGTGAATTTTGGCCAACTTTTCAGCATCCAGCCTTTTGGCAATACCTTGACCGTGAAAACTTTCACCGGCCAACTGATCAAAGAACTGCTCGAATCTCAGTACAGACAAGACCGGCCGCGTGTCCTGCACCCTTCAGCGCAATTGACATACCAAGTTGACTTGAAACAAGCCTTGGGGCAACGCGTTTCAGACATCCGCATCAAGGGCCAGTCGCTGCAGCTGGATGGGCGTTACCGCGTGACGATGAACAGCTTTTTGGCCACAGGTGGCGATGCTTTTTCAATCTTCAATCGGGGCACAGACACCTTGGGTGGTGATCTGGATGTCGATGCTTTGACCGACTATCTGGCAAAAAACCCGGGCCTCACGCCCCCCAAAACAGATCGCATACGCATGGAGTAAACGGCGTATTCGATGAACAAACCATTCCTTTTTTCAGCGAAACATCCGGTGTGAGCTGTTTGTGACATTCATCAGGGCATCCCTGAAAAATCACAGCTTCCCTTCAATCAACAGGTATTTTTCCCATGCGACAGTGGCAGCAAAGTCCTCGAAAAAAAGCACGCATTGAAATCATTCCCATGATCGATGTGATGATGTTTCTGCTGGTCTTTTTTGTACTGATCAGTGTCAACGTGATTCCTGCCTTGGGCATCAAGACCCAGCAGCCCAATTCATCCCAAGCGCAAAACCTCAAGACGCCAGACAAACAAGTCATGGTGACCCTGGGTCGTGAAGGCTTGATTCAATTGGACGGTCAAGCCGTTGAGCTCGACCGTTTGGTCAGCGCCATCCAAGCCAAGGCCAGTGCGTCTGAGCAAATTGCCGTCATTGTGAACAGTGACAAGGGCGCAGAAGTTCAGACCTTGGTCGATGTCATGGACGCCATCAAGGCCGCTGGTTTGGGTAAAGTCGCTTTGGCTGCCCGAGAGCGCAAATGATGTGGGTGGATCGGCTCAATGACCAGCGGCACAGCGTCTCCGGCGTCATGTCCCTGTTCATGGTGGGCGCGGTCTGGTTCATGACGCAATCCATTTTGCCCATGCAACGCAGCCTGCCTGAAGGGCCGATGGAGCTGATCTTGTTGACGCCAGAACCCGTCAAGTCGGTGATGTCCCCCACCTCCACACCACCGCCCGTCCAGCCCCCCAAGCCGGTGCCGACGCCCAGCAAACCCACTCCGGCCATGCCTGCGCCGCCTGTGCTGCCAGCACTGACTCCCGCACCAACTCCAGCACCAACGACCCCGGCAATGCCAGTGGCAGCCCTTACACCGGCTCCCGTGTCCCAGTCCGTGGCTGCATCACCCAGCGAACCCACCCGGACAGAGAGCCCCAGACCCACATCAACGGCCACCGCCGCGCCGCCACAGCCCCCGGCCGAACCAGCCAAAACCACGTCAGCACCGTCAAGCGCGGCTATCGAAAATGGCTATGTGGTCAATGTCCGCGCTCTGCTCAACGCCAACAAACGCTACCCCACTGGACGAGAAGCCAGTTTGCAACGCCCCTCCGGCAAAGCCGTGGTGTGGTTTGTCCTGAACCGCAACGGCACTTTGCAAGAAGCGGGCATCGAGGGGAGCAGCAACTCCATCCTCTTGGACAACGCGGCCTTGTCCACCGTGCGGCGCACCAGCTACACCCCTTGGCCCGAGGGCAGCTGGCCCGGCCAAAACCAACACCGATTCACCGTGACGCTGGACTTTGTCCCGCTCAATTGATTTTTTCTTGCAACTTAACTCAACCAGAGGTTTTAAATGAAACGCTTCAAACCCCAACGTTTGGCACTCTTGATCAGCATGGCCTTCAGTGCGCCCGTGTTGATGGCTCAGCAAACAACCGATGTCGGCCGCATCAATGTGGAGGGTCAACCCGGCGGCACCGACACCGGCATGATCAGCCAAGAAGAATCACCCAAAGCGCGCAGCTCGGTGGGCCGCCAGTACATGGAAAAAATCAACCCCACGGCCAACTCGTTCCAGATCATTGAGAACTTGCCTGGGGTGAACACCTTCAACTACGACGCCACCGGCCTGTTTGGTGGTGGTATCCGCATCCGTGGTTTTGCCGGTGACCAGTTGGGCTACACCATCAACGGTGCCCCAGTGAACGACTCGGGTAACTTTGCCGTCTACCCACAGGAATACACCGACACAGAAAACCTGTGCGAAGTCTTCGTCACGCAAGGTGCCACAGACACCGACTCCCCACACGTTGGCGCATCCGGCGGCAACATTGGCATGGTGACTTGCGCCCCGAAAGATGAATTTGGTGTGCGTGCAGCGCAATCCTTCGGGCAACTCAACTACCGCCGTTCTTTTGTGCGTGTGGACACCGGCAAAGTGGGTCCCAGCAATCTCAAAGCCTTCATTTCCTACTCGAAGGCCACCGCCGACAAGTTCAAAGGTGCAGGCGGTGCAGACCGTGACCACGTTGACATGGCCGTGGAAGTTCGCCCCAGTTCAGACGTCTTTTTGTCGGCCAGCTGGTTGTACAACAATGCCTTGAACAACAACATTCGCACGCTGACCAACCCACAAATCGCGCAATACGGCCGCGACTTTGACTTCAGCACCGTTGTGCCGCAACACCTGGTCGCCGTGGCCGGCACGGTGCAAACCGAAACCGTGCCCACAGATGGTTTCTACAAATTCAACATCAACCCCTTCCGCAACCACCTGTTCACCAGCAAGGCAGAATTCAAAGTCAACAAAGACCTGATGGTGAGCGCTGAGCCTTACTTCTGGTACGGCTTTGGCACTGGCGGTGGCCAGATTCAGCAGCTGACCGAAGGCGGCACAGGCACCAACGTCACCCGTTTGAAAGACCTCAATGGCGATGGCGACACCTTGGACAAAGTGTTGGCTTATGGCAGCAGCGTGACCGAGACCAACCGCCCTGGTGTGACCTTCAAAGCCAATTACCGCATCGACAACCACACCATCAATGCGGGTTACTGGTTTGAGCGTGCGCAACACCGTCAAACCGGTCCTCGTGTGGCCTTTGACAACAATGGCAACTCGTCCAACACCTGGCTGGACAACCCTGCTGTCTTTTTGCAGCGCCCCGACGGCCTGGCCTTCCAAGCGCGTGACTGGAAAACCATCAGCACCGGCAAGTCTTTGTATGTTCAGGACACCATTGCTTTGATGAACGACAAGTTGATGTTGCAAATCGGTGGCCGCCATTCCACGATCGACCGCGACTTCACCAACTATGCCAACGCGCAATCGACAACATCCACGGGCCGCTCGGATGCCGACTACCAAATCAAGCGCAGCTACAGCAAGTTCTTGCCCAATTTGGGCGTGAAGTTCAACCTGGACACCCAGCAATCCATGTTCTTCAACGTGACAGAAAACTTCAAGGCACCTGGCAACTTCAGCTTCCAGAACTTGTTGCAAGGTGGCACGGTGACCAACGGTGTTTTGACGGGTGCCACCCTGCGCAACCCAGCGGTCAATATGGAAACATCGACCAACATGGACTTGGGTTACCGCATGCAGACCGAATCCACGACACTGTCGGGCTCGGTGTTCACGGTCAACTACAAGAACCGCATCGCACAAGCCTTTGACCCCGCAACCGCCCTGTCGGTGGACTACAACGTGGGCAATGTCAACGTCAAAGGTCTGGAGTTGGAAGCGGGTCAGAAGTTGAACAAGAACTTCTCTTTGTACGGCTCCTTGAGCTACACCGAGAGCCAGATGAAGCAAGACCTGAAGGTTTCTGGCACCTTGACAGAGCCCACCGCAGGCAAGACCATGCCCGACACCCCCAAGTGGATGTCGGCTGTTGCTTTGAGCTACAAAGAAGGCCCATGGTTCGGTCATTTGACTGCCAAGTACACGGGCAAATCTTTCGCCACCTTGGTCAACGACCAACAAGTCAAGGGCTACACCGTGTTGAATTTGGCCGCAGGTTACAAGTTCCCAAGCACAGGCTTCTTCAAAACACCTGAAGTGCGTTTGAACGTGGACAACTTGACCGACATCAATTACCAGCGCATCAACTCACCCAGTGGCTCACTGTTCACAGTGCGTGCGGTGGGCACGGGTGGAAGAGATCCTTCTTATTACATCGGCGCACCACGCTTTGCCAGCGTGACCCTGCGTTCGGATTTCTAAGGCGAATCGGATGATGCTTTTATTGCACGACGCGTCTTTGTACTTGCTGTACGCGTCGCTGGTATTGGCTTTGTTTTTGGCGATCGAGCGGGGTATTTTTTATACGCATGCCCAACGCCAATTGCAAAGCCTGCTGCAATCATTGCATGAACGCCGCACATGGCCCGACTTTCGGTCGGGCGATGTCGGCGCCATGATCGTGGCGGCGTTTGCCAACGGCCTGCACCCCACGGCCTCTCAAAAAGTGGCCGATGATGCCGCTGAACAAGCCTTTATCCGCGTCCAGCACAAACTGACGCAGCGCTTGTGGATGCTCGACACCATCGTGACCGCAGCCCCCTTGTTGGGTTTGTTGGGCACGATTTTGGGCATCTTTGACACCTTCACCGCCTTGGCCAAGTCCGGCATTTCAGACCCACAAGGTGTGAGCGCCGGCATTGGAACCGCTTTGTTGGCCACGGCCATCGGCATTGGCACGGCCTTGATTTGCGTGGTCATTTACAACGCATTTTTGGCTTGGGTTGAGCGCCTGGGTGATGAAACCAAGCTGGCTTTGTTGGAAGTGTCCAAACAAAATGCGTGATGCTTCATGAGTGATGGTTTTGTTGTTGAGGTGTAAAACCTCGATTTCGATAAGTGGACAAACCGCCAACCTTTTCAGGTTGGCGGTTTTTTTTGCATGCTGCGCCAAGACCAGCGGTCACATCGCCAGCACCTCGACATTTTTACCCTCGTTTTGAGCGCTTGATGCCAATGGAAAACTCAAGCCTTAGCTCGCTTGCGACCAGGTGCTCGCGCAACCGCGGCGGTGCATGCAACATGTCATGAAGAGTTCATGGACCGCTGTCAAAGTAGTGAGTGATCCCTTTCAT
>CAITSG010000287.1 GCA_903894995.1 uncultured Burkholderiales bacterium | reverse complement strand
TGGCCCACCTCCTGCGCTGTCTTTTTGCCCAAGAAGCGGGTGATCAAACCTAAAATGCCTTTGGGCGCAAAGATGATCAAGGCCACGATGAACAGGCCCATCCACATTTGCCAGTGTTTGCCAGTTTTGAAGCCGCCCACATCGGGCAAGTCCTTAAAAACGTGGAGCAAATACTCAAAGCTGAAAGCGCCCACAATGGCCCCCGCAAAATTACCCATGCCGCCCAAAATCACCATCATGATGGCGTGTGCACTGAGGTGAAAGCCCATGAGTTCGGGGTTCACAAAACCGGTTTGTGCCGCGAACAAATAACCCGCCAAACCGGCCAGCGCCCCGGCCAGCGTGAAGGCCGCCAGCTTGTGGCTGAATGTGTTGAAACCCAGCGCCCGCATGCGGTGCTCGTTGACCCGGATGCCCGATAGCGCACGGCCAAAGGGGCTCCAGAGCAAGCGGCGCAAAAACACATACACCGCCAGCAAACAGCCGAGCGTGAAGTAATAAAACACCCGCTTGTTTTCCAGGTCGATGATGCCCGCATCGGGGCGGAAGTTCAGGAACAAACCGTCCGAGCCCCCCAGCGTCTTGTTGTCAAAGAAGATGTAAAAAATCATCTGCGCAAAGGCCATGGTCACCATGATGAAGTAGATGCCATGGGTGCGCACCACCAAAAAACCAATGACCAGGGCCGCCAGCGCGGATCCGCCCACAGCAAGCGGCAAGCTGGTGTACAGGCTGATGGGCTCGTTTTGCGGTGTGACAAAAGCCAGCACATAACCGGCCAAACCAAAGTAAGCGGCATGGCCCAGCGAGACCAAGCCCGTGACGCCTTGCAGCAAGTCGAGGCTCATGGCCAAGATGGCCAGGATCATCATGCGCACGACCATGGCCGTGTAAAAGTCAGACCCGACAAAGGGGAAGGCGGCGAGCGACAAAAAGCCCAGCACCATCACCAGCTGGATGCTGCGCGGCAGGGTTTCAAGGTGAATTTGGGGCGAGCTCATGTGGATGTCTTTTTCATTGCTTGAACAGGCCTTCGGGTTTGTACAGCAGCACCAGGGCCATCAGCACGTACACCAGCATGCCCGAGGCTTGGGGCAGCAGCACCTTGCCAAAGGTGTCGACCAGGCCGACCAGCAAGGCGGCGATCAAAGCGCCGCGCACCGAGCCAATGCCGCCAATGACCACCACCACAAAGCACATGATCAAAACCTGTGAGCCCATGTTCGGGTAGACGCTGGACACGGGCGCAGCGATCATGCCGGCGATCGAGGCCAGGCCAATGCCCAAAGCGAACACCACCGAGTGGATGAGCTTGATGTTCACACCCAGCGATTCGGTCATCTCGCGGTTGAAAGCACCCGCGCGGATCTTCATGCCCAAGCGGGTTTTGGAGATCAGCAAATACAGGCCCAACGCCAGCACCAGGCACACGCCCGACATGAACAAGCGGTACACCGGGTACGACAGGTTTTCGGTCAAGGGGATGGATGCGGCCAACAACTCGGGCACGGGCAGGCCGTGCACGTCGTCTCCCCAAATCATGGAGCGCAGCTCTTCAAACACGTAAATCAGACCGAAGGTGAGCAGCACCTGGTCGAGGTGATCACGGTGGTAGAAGTGGCGAAAGAGCAGGCGCTCGATGAGCAAACCAAAGGCCACCGACAAGGCCGTGCCCACAATGATGGCCAACGTGAAACTGCCCAGCTGCGCGGCCAACGACCAAGCCAGGTAAGCGCCCAGCATGTAAAAGCTGCCGTGGGCCAAGTTGACCACGCCCATGATGCCGAAGATCAGCGTCAGGCCCGCTGCCAACATGAACAGCAGCAGCCCGTACTGGACGCTGTTGAGCAGCTGGATCAAAAAATTCACAAAGTCCATCAGATCTGCGACCAAAGAAAAGGGTCAAGCAAAAGCGCTTGTCAAAACGGCGGAACCAATCCGCCTCAGCCTGTTGATCCAGCGCTGTGTCGTTCGAAGTGAAAGGCTTTTTCTTGGCATGGCGATCAGCCTTGCTATCCGTGTGGGAGCCCCGCCCTCGGGGCGATGGGGGGTGGTCTGCGAGGCCCTATCGCGGCGAGGGCGCCGCTCCCACAAAAAAGCGTTCAAGCCAACTTCATCAGGCCGGATCGGTAGTTTAACGGTTGCTTTGCAGTCACTGATCGAGCTGCAACAGAACGCGTCCGTTCTCAATCTTGACCGGCCAAGACTTGACCGGCTCGGTGGCGGGGCCGCAGCTGACGGTACCGTCACGCACATCAAACAGCGCCTGGTGGAAGGGGCACTCCACATGGTGGCCTTCGACAAAACCATCGCACAGTTTGGCGTTGCCGTGGCTGCACAGGTTGTTGATGGCATACACGCCGCCATCATCGAGTTTGAAGAGGGCAATGTCTTGGCCCTCAGGCGTCACGGCGATGCCAGCGCCTTCAAACAAATCGGCCTCGGCGGCCACGTCGGTCCATGGGGTCATAGGTGCGCTCTCTTGAGGTGCGTGGTGATGTGGGAGACCTGCCCTTGGGGCGATGGGTGGTGGTCTGCGGGGCTTATCGCGACGGGGGCGTCGCTCCTACAGGGGAGTACCTGCATTTTGTAGGAGCCCCGCCCTCGGGGCGATGGGTGGTGGTCTGCGGGGCTTATCGCGACGAGGGCGTCGCTCCTACAGGGGAGTGCCTGCATTTTGTAGTAGCCCCGCCCTCGGGGCGATGGGTTCTGGTCTGCGAGGCTTATCGCGACGGGGGCGTCGCTCCTACAGGGGGGGCTTAAAACAGCATCATCCATGGTCAGATGGGGTAGATGATGGAGTTGGGGATCATTTCGCTGTCGTACACGCACAGGCGCTCGGCAAACTTCAGGCCTTCGGGGGTTGACACGATGGTGTCGATGTAGCGGCCCACATTGAACACGGTGCTTTCTTTGTCGAGCTTGGTGCGAAACACCGCGTAGTTGGCTTCGGCGTGGATGCGGCTGTCTTCAACGCGCCGAACCACGGGAGCGCCCACCACATGCCGCTGGTCATAGGGGTCGTGGTACAGCGTTTCTTGGATGCCATAGGCGCGGTCCTTGAGCATGCCCTTGCTGGTGAAAGACAGGGTGCACAGCGGAAAGCCCCGATCAAAGTTTTCACGCGGTTGCAACTTGTACACGCATTGCTCGGTGAAAAATTCGGGCCACAGGTCCCAGTTGCCGCTGTCCACGGCGCTGGCGTAATCGGCATAAAGCTGCTGGATGTCGAACCAGGTTTGCAGGTCTATCAAGGGTTTGGACATCATCAATCCTCCATCACTTTGCGCCAGTATTCGTACATACCCCTGATCAGCGTTTCGGTCACCATGTGGTCGGTCTCGCCCACATCGCGTCCGCCCAACTCCACCAGCATGCGGTGCTCGGGTTTGCTTTCAAAGGCCTGCTGAGAAAACTCGATCACTTCGCCGTCGTCGGCCGACACGAAGCCCGCCGGGCCAAACAGGTTGGACTGGCGCAAGCGGCGCTCGGTCATCTCGGGCGTGTCGTCTTCAAAGCCAAAGTGCGTCCAGACAAAGTCGAATGCGCCATGGCCATCGGGTTGGATGTGGCGGGTGGACACGCTGTTGACCTGCTGCTGAAAAATCACGCTGGGAAACAGCGTCATCATCACGGCCGTGGGCATCTGATCGCCCAGTTGCCACCAAGGCTCGGGCACGATGTCCAAAAAGCTCGGGTCGTTCAGCTGCATGCGGGCCTTGAAGCTGCTGACCTGCGTGACCTGGGATTTGTCGCCCGTGGCTTGACCTGCTGTGCCGCGAGTCGAAAT
>CAITSG010000286.1 GCA_903894995.1 uncultured Burkholderiales bacterium | reverse complement strand
TGGGCGAAAACACCTGGCTCACGGTGGCGGCCTCGGCCGAGGTGATTTTTGAGGTGCCCATGGCCGAGCGCTACGACCGCGCCCTGGACCTGCTGGGCCTCAAAAGCTGGATGCTCTCGCCTGACGCGGGGCACGCATGAACAGCACGCCCGATCAAACCATCCCTTCCCATCACCAGAGTTTTTTGGCCTTTGACTATGGCCTCAAGCGCACTGGCGTGGCCGTGGGCAACCGGTTGATGAAGTCGGCCACGCCGCAAGGCACCATCGCCGCCGAGGGCGACGCCCGCTTTGAGCACATCGCCAAACGCATTAAAGAGTGGCAGCCCGACGCGCTGGTGATCGGCGTGCCCACCCACCCCGATGGCGGCGAGCACGAAAACACCTTGCGCGCCCGTAAGTTCGGCCGCCAGTTGCGTGGCCGTTTTGGCCTGTCGGTGTACGAGGTGGACGAGCGTTACACCACCACCGAAGCGCATTCTTATGGCGCCAAAGACGCCGATGCGGCGGCGGCGGCGATCATTCTTGAACAATTCTTAAGGAGCCTGCCATGAGTGCTTTGGCGTTGAATGCAGAAGCCCTGTACCAAGAACTCTTGCGCGGCGTGCGCAGCCTGTGTCTGGACAACACCCGCCTCGTGGGTATTACCTCGGGTGGTGCTTGGCTGGCCCAGAGACTGCAACGCGACTTGGGCCTGGCCGGTGAAGCGGGTCAGGTGTCTTCGGTCATGCACCGCGACGACTTTGCCCAGCGCGGCTTGTCGGCCGGTGGCCAGACCAGCATCCCGTTTGAGGTGGCTGGCGCCGACATTCTGATCCTCGACGATGTGCTCTACACCGGCCGCACGATTCGCGCCGTGATGAACGAAATTTTTGATTACGGCCGCCCCGCACGCCTTCGGCTGGCGGTGCTGGTGGACCGGGGTGGACGGCAACTGCCCATTCAGGCCGACTTCGCCGCCGCCCGTGTGGCCCTGCCCGAGACCCAATCGCTGGCGCTGGCCCGCGATGAGTCGGGACGGTTCAGTTTTGATGTGGAGAACAAAGCCTGACTGAGGTGAATACGAAATGCTCTACAAACGCAACAACCCCCAACTCAACCAAAACGGCGAGCTGATCCACCTGCTCTCCACCGAAGGCCTTTCCAAGGACATCCTCACCCACATCCTCGACACGGCGGCCAGTTTTGTCAGCGTGAGCGACCGCGAGGTCAAAAAAGTGCCTCTCTTGCGCGGCAAAAGCGTGTTCAACCTGTTTTTTGAAAACAGCACCCGCACCCGCACCACCTTCGACATCGCGGCCACCCGCCTGTCGGCCGATGTGTACACGCTTGACATTGCCCGCTCGTCTGCAGCCAAGGGCGAGTCGCTGCTCGACACGATTGCCAACCTGAGCGCGATGGCTGCCGACATCTTTGTGGTGCGCCACAGCGAGTCGGGTGCGCCGTATTTGATTGCGCAGCATGTCGCGCCCCATGTGCATGTGGTCAACGCGGGTGACGGGCGGCACGCCCACCCTACTCAGGGCCTGCTGGACATGTACACCATCCGGCACTACAAAAAAGATTTCTCCAACCTCACCGTGGCCATCGTGGGTGATGTGCTGCACTCGCGCGTGGCCCGCTCGGACATCCACGCGCTCACCACGCTGGGCTGCGCCGAAGTGCGTGTGGTCGGCCCCAAAACGCTGGTACCTGCTGACATGGCGCAAATGGGTGTGCGTGTGTTCAACAACCTGGAAGAAGGCATCAAGGACTGTGACGTGGTCATCATGCTGCGCCTGCAAAACGAACGCATGAGCGGCGCTCTTCTGCCCTCCAGCCAGGAATACTTCGAAAGCTTTGGCCTCACCCCCGAAAAACTGCAACGGGCCAAACCCGACGCCATCGTCATGCACCCGGGCCCCATCAACCGGGGGGTCGAGATCGACTCGGCGGTGGTGGACGGCCAGCAAAGCGTGATCTTGCCGCAGGTGACCTTCGGCATCGCGGTGCGCATGGCGGTGATGAGCATCGTCGCGGGCAACGAGGCGTGAGGACTGACAACATGAAATTACTCATTCAAAACGGCCGAGTGATCGACCCCGCCAGCGGCTTTGACCAAACAGCCGATGTGGCCATTGCCGCTGGCCGCATCGTGGCCATCGGCCTGTTGTCCGCCGACTTCAAGCCCAACCGGGTGATCGATGCCCACGGCTGCATCGTGGTACCGGGTCTGGTGGACCTGGCTGCGCGCCTGCGCGAGCCGGGCCAGGAACACGCGGGCATGCTGGAGAGCGAAATGGCCGCCGCCGTGGCTGGTGGCGTGACCAGCCTGGTCTGCCCGCCCGACACCGAACCGGTGCTGGACGAACCCGGTCTGGTGGAAATGCTGCGTTACCGCGCCGAAAAATTGCACCAAGCCCGTGTGCTGCCGCTGGGTGCGCTCACGGTGGGCCTCAAGGGCGATGTGCTGACCGAAATGGGCCAACTCACGGCGGCAGGTTGTGTGGGTTTTTCTCAGGCCGAGGTGCCTATCCCCAGCACCCAGGTGCTGCAACGCGCTTTGCAATACGCCAGCACCTTTGGCTACACCGTCTGGCTGCGCCCGCAAGA
>CAITSG010000285.1 GCA_903894995.1 uncultured Burkholderiales bacterium | reverse complement strand
TGCGGCGCTTTCCGCACGAGTTTTCGGGTGGCCAGCGCCAGCGCATCGGCATCGCCCGTGCTTTGGCCGTGTCGCCCACACTGATTGTGTGTGACGAACCGGTGTCGGCCCTGGATGTGTCGATTCAGGCGCAGGTCATCAACCTACTGGAAGACCTGCAGGCCAAAATGGGCCTGACCTATTTGTTCATCGCGCACGATTTGTCGGTGGTTGAGCACATCAGCAACCGGGTGGCCGTGATGTACCTGGGTCGTGTGGTCGAAATCGCACCTTCGCGCGATTTGTACACCCGCCCCAAGCACCCCTACACCGAGGCACTGCTTTCGGCTGTGCCCATTCCGGACCCCAAGGCCAAAAAGCAGCGCATCGTGCTCACGGGCGATGTGCCCAACCCCGTCAACCGGCCCACGGGCTGCCACTTTCACCCCCGTTGTCCCAAGGCCACCGAGCGCTGCAAAGTGGAGGAACCCGTGCTCAAAGCCGTCGGCACGCAACACCAGGCCGCTTGCCACCTGAACGATTGAACGGATGACCATGCCAGCCCCGGTGACCTTGTTGGTGCACGGCGGTGCAGGCACCTTGACGCGTGCCAACCTGAGCCCGGCGCAAGAACTGGAATACCGCGATGCCTTGGGCCAGGCTTTGAGGGCAGGGCAGTCACTGCTGCTGCGGGGGGCTTCGGCTGTTGATGCAGTGGTGGCGGCGGTGAGCGTGCTCGAAGACTGCCCGCTGTTCAATGCAGGCAAGGGCTCGGTCTTTACCCACGAGGGCCGCAACGAAATGGACGCCGCCGTCATGGACGGTGCCACGGGCCAAGCCGGTGCGGTGGCGGGCGTGGTGTCGGTACGCAACCCGATTTTGGCGGCGCAGGCTGTCATGCAGCACAGTGGCCATGTGCTGCTGATCGGCCAAGGGGCCGAGGCCTTTGCCCAGTCGCAGGGCTTGGCCATGGAGGGGCCTGAATACTTTCACACGGCGCACCGCTGGCAACAACTGCAAGCCGCTTTGGCGCACCAGCAGGTGATGCTGGACCACGACGGTCAGCATCCACAGGGCCAGCCCGAACCGATTGACCGCAAGTTTGGCACCGTGGGGGCCGTGGCGCTGGACGCACACGGCCACTTGGCCGCTGCCACGTCGACAGGCGGCATGACCAACAAAATGTTTGGCCGCGTGGGCGATTCGCCCCTGATTGGCGCGGGCACCTATGCCTGCGACGCCACGGCGGCCGTGTCGGCCACCGGTGCGGGCGAATTTTTCATGCGTGGCGTGGTGGCGCACGACATCGCCGCCCGCATGGCCTACGGCGGCTTGAGCCTGGCCCAGGCCACCCAAGCCACCGTGCGCGAAAAACTCGACGCCACCGGCGGGTGCGGCGGGGTGATTGCGCTGGACCGTCACGGCCACTACCAGTTGGCCTTCAACACCGAGGGCATGTACCGGGGCGTGGTGCAAGGCGATGGCGAACCGCAAATTTCGATTTACCGGGATTGAGAGGCCCCTCGATCTGACCTTTGTAGGAGCGGCGCCCCCGCCGCGATAGCCCCCCGCAGACCACCCCTTTCTTTGTAGGAGCGGCGCCCCCGCCGCGATAGCCCCCCGCAGACCACCCCTTTCTTTGTAGGAGCGGCGCCCCGCCGCGATAGCCCCCCGCAAACCAGCACATTTTTTGTAGGAGCGGCGCCCCCGCCGCGATAGCGCCTCGCAGACCATCACCCCATCGCCCCGAGGGCGGCGCCCCTACAAAGCAGCTACCCGCTTCAATGGTTGCACCTGTTCATTTCGATCAAGTCATGCCGGCCGCATTGCCTACACTTGAGGCCATGAACGCAGACAAAGCTTTTTCCCCCGCCACCGGCCCCCTGGCCGGCCTCAAGGTCCTCGAATTGGGCCAGTTGATCGCAGGCCCTTTTGCCGCCAAAACTCTGGGCGATTTTGGTGCCGATGTGGTCAAGATCGAGCCACCCGGCGCGGGCGACCCCTTGCGCCAGTGGCGCTTGATGAAAGACGGCACCTCGGTCTGGTGGCAAGTGCAGTCGCGCAACAAACGGTCTTTGGCGCTGGACTTGAAGCAGCCTGCCGCGCAAGACATCGTGCGCCAGCTGGCTGCCGAGAGCGATGTGCTGATTGAAAATTTCCGGCCTGGTGCGATGGAAAAATGGGGTTTGGGGCCAGACGATTTGCTGGCCCTCAACCCCCGCCTGGTCATGCTGCGGGTGAGCGGTTACGGCCAGACAGGCCCCTACCGCGACCGTCCGGGTTTTGGCGTGGTGGGCGAGGCCATGGGCGGTATTCGGCACCTGACGGCCGAGCCGGGCCGGGTGCCGGTGCGTGTGGGCATCAGCCTGGGCGACACGCTGGCAGCTTTGCACGGCGTCATCGGCATTTTGCTGGCCTTGCATGAGCGGCAGACTTCGGGTCGGGGGCAGGTGATCGACGTGGCTTTGTACGAGGCCATGTTCAACTGCATGGAAAGCCTGTTGCCCGAGTACAGCGCTTTTGGTGCGGTGCGTGGCCCAGCGGGCAGCGCTTTGCCGGGCATTGCGCCGAGCAACGCTTACCTGTGCAAGGACGGCGGTTACGCCCTGATTGCGGGCAATGGCGACAGCATCTTCAAGCGCTTGATGGCCGAGATTGGCCGCGACGACCTGGCGCAAGACCCAGCCCTGAAGGACAACACGGGCCGTGTGGCTCGCGTGGCTGAAATCGATGGCGTGATTGGCCACTGGACCGCGCAGCACACGGTGGACGAGGTGCTGGCCGCACTGGACCGCGCCAGTGTGCCGGCCGGGCGCATTTACACCGTGGCTGACATTGCGCACGACCCGCACTTCCAGGCGCGTGACATGCTGCAAACCGTGCGCATGCCAGACGGCAGTGATTTGATGGTGCCGGGCATCGTGCCCAAGCTTTCACGCACGCCTGGCGGGCACCGGCGCAACGCGCCCGGCATCGGTCAGGACAGCGACGCGGTGCTTGCGGGCATGGGTTTGAGCGCCGCGCAAATCCAGGCGCTGCGTGAGCAGGGCATCGTGGCTTGATCGGGCTTATTTAAGCCGCTCTCAATTCGGAGATTGACACATGATCGACCACTTGGACCATCTGGTGCTGACCACCTGCGACGAGGCCGCTTGCATCGACTTTTATACCCGCGTGCTGGGCATGCAGCTCGAAAGCTCTTTGGGTGGTACGCCCCCGGTGCAGCGCCAGGCCTTCAAGTTTGGCCACCAAAAAATCAACCTGCATGTGCGAGGCCGGGAGTTTGAGCCCAAAGCCCATCTGCCCGTGCCGGGGGCCTTGGACCTGTGTTTCATCGCCAGCGTGCCCCTCGTTGAGGTCATTGTCCGGGTTACCCAGGCCGATTGGCCCATCTTGGAAGGCCCGGTCATGCGCACCGGTGCCACCCAAAAGATCCGATCCATCTACCTCAGAGACCCCGACCTGAACCTGATCGAGATCTCTGAGTTGGTAGATTGATCCGGCCCTGTGACGTTTGAAGTGCAAGGCTTGCCTTGGGGGCAGTGATCAGCGATGGGGGCACTGTGGGAGCCCCGCCCTCGGGGCGATTCTTGGTGGTCTGCGGGGCTTTATCGCGACGAGGGCGTCGCTCCTACAAAAAAGCGTTCATCCATACTTCATCGGGCCGGATCAAGCATTGGGCTCTGCGCGAGCAGGGCATCGTGGCCTGAGTGCAGCGCCCGGGTTGCAGCATCACTGCGCCTTGGCGCCCGAGTCCTTCACCACCTTGGCCCACTTGGTAATTTCGGTGGCTTGGTAGCGGGCCAGCTCTGCGGGGCTCGACAGCACGGGGTCCAGGCCGAGGGTCTTCAGGCGCTCTTGCACCTCGGGCAGTTTGAACACGCGAAGCACCTCGGCGTTGAGCTTGTCGATCACGGGGCGAGGCACGTTGGCTGGGGCAAACATGGCAAACCAGGTGGTGGCCTCAAAGCCGGGCACTGATTCGGCCACGGTGGGCACATCTGGCGCGGCCGGTGAGCGGGTGGCGGTGGTTTGTGCCAAAGCCCGGATCTTGCCCTCCTTGGCCATGGGCAGGGCCGAGGGCATGTTGTCAAACATGACCTGGATGCTGCCGCCGATCAGGTCGGGGATGGCGAACTGACGGCCCTTGTACGGCACATGCTCCATGGTGGTGCCGGTGAGCGACTTGAAGAGTTCGCCCGAGACGTGCACCGAGGTGCCGATACCCGGGGAGCCAAACGACAGCTTGTTGGGGTTGGCCTTCATGTAGGCGATCAGCTCGGGCACGTTTTTGACGGGCAGGGCGTTGTTCACCACCAGCAGGTTGGGGGCCGAGGCGATCAGCGAGATGGGGCTGAAGTCCTTGACCATGTCGTAGGGCATTTTTTCGTAGAGCGCCCCGTTGATGGAATGCGTGCCCACGGTGCCCATCACGATGGTGTGGCCGTCGCCGGGCGACTTGGCCACGTTGTCCGCGCCGATGTTGCCGCCTGCGCCGGGCCGGTTGTCCACCACCACCGGAAAGCCCAGCTGGGCTTTTTCGCTGAACAAGCGGGCCAGGATGTCGGGGGCACCGCCCGAGGGAAAGGTGACCACCAAGCGCAAGGGCTTGGTGGGAAAGGCTTGGGCCAGCGCGTTGGTGGCGCTGAAGGCACCCAGGCTCAGCAGCAAGAGGCTGAGACCGAATTGCCGTTTCAGCGGCGAAGTCAGTTGGGTGAGGGTCGGGGTGATGCGTGAACGGAAGTGTTTGATGGGCACGGTGGGTCTCCTTGGAAGATTTCACTTTAGGCCGCGCGGCCGCTGCTGTGCAGGGTGAAAACCCTTTGCACCATGCCCCAGGCTGTCATCTGCGTGACGCGTCAAGCGGGTGCAAGCGCCGGTGCGCCTGGCCCGTTTTTTTGAATCGTGCCCGCCTCAGGCCACAATGGCAGAAACTGACCGACACCCTGAACATGCCCTCCACGTCCATCACCCGTACCCTGCAAGCCTGGCAAGTCATGTTCGGGGGCATTTGCGGCCTGGTGCTGACCATTGGCCTGGCCCGTTTTGCCTACACACCCTTGTTGCCCGCCTTGCAGGCGCAGACCGGTTTGAACGACGCGGCAGCCGGAGGCTTGGCCGCCGTCAATTACGTGGGCTACATCGTTGGGGCTTTGGTCACGGCCTGGATGGACGATGTGCGTTGGCGTCACCGTTTTTACAGTGCAGGCCTGTGGATGGCCTTGCTCACCACGGCGGCCATGGCGCTGTCCAGTTGGTTGCCCGCCTGGGGGCTGTGGCGCTTTTTGGGCGGTTTGTGCGGGGCCACCGGCATGCTGCTGGGCTCGGGCTTGGTTCTGGGCTGGTTGATGCGCCAGGGCCGAAGACCCGAGCTGGGGGTCTTGTTCATTGGCCTTGGGCTGGGCATTGTGGTGTCGGCTTTGGGCGCTTGGGTCTTGTCGGGCATCTGGACGCTGTGGTCCGACCAATGGTTGGCTTTTGCTGCATTGGGGTTGGTGTTTTTTGTACCGGCCTGGCTGTGGCGTCCGCCGGTGCCGCCCGTGCCCACCGCTGTAGCGGTCGCCCAAGCGCAGCCGCAGGTCTCGCGACGCTGGATGGCGACCATGGCGCTGAGCTATTTTGCGGCGGGCTGGGGTTTTGTCATCAACGCCACCTTCACCGTGGCCATTGTCGAGCGCGAACCGGCTTTGGCCGGGCAGGGCGCTTTGGCTTGGGCGTTGGTGGGGCTGGCGGCCATGCCTGCCGTGTTTTTGTGGGACCGTGTGGCCCGCAGGGTGGGTGACATCCGGGCTTTGCTGTTGGCGTTTGGACTGCAGACGGTGTCGATTGTGCTGCCGGCTTTGTCGGGTTCACTGGCCGCAGCCCTGGTCGGTGCCGTGGGCTATGGGGCGACTTTCATCGGTATCGTGAGCCTGACCTTGGCGCTGGTGGGGCGGCGTGCGCCGAACAACCCCGGCAAGGCCATGGCGCGTTTGACCCTGAGCTACGGCGCTGCGCAAATGATCGCGCCCGTCGTGGCCGGGGCCATGGCGCAGGCCACGGGCAGTTTCAAGGGGGCCTTGTGGCTGACGGCTGCCGTGATGGTCTTGGGCATGGCGCTGTTGGCCACTTTGCCCAAGGACGCTGCGCCATCCATCGATTGAACACGACGGCAGGTGGGTTGGGCAGTCATAATGCAGCCTCGCCTGCATGGCCTTGATTGCCCAGACCGAACGTTTCATGGGTATTTTGGCTCCGGGTTTGCAAATGGACGGTTGCGCCATGCACCCAAAACTGCTCTGGGCTGATGACAAAGTGCAGTCCATGAAAATCCAAGCCCATCGGGCCTGAAGGCTCAAAGTCCCAGACTTTGAAGTTGGACCAGCCCTTTGGGCGTTTGCAGCGTGGCCACCAAATTGGCATCCCCCGCTTCAATGGTGACCCCTTGCAGCCCGATCGAGTCGTAAGCGGCCTGCAGCTTGGCGGCGCTGGGGTGGTGGACGCTCAAGCTCTGCAATGTCACACCCGAGCGGGGCAAACTGTTGCGCGGGTGCAGCCGCAATGGTTCCGCCGCATCGGGTTTGCCCCATTGGATCAGTGTGGGCAGCGTGCCGTTGAACAAGCGCTCTCCGTCTTCGCGCACGGTGATTTGCCAGTTGAGTGTGCCTTTGCTGGACTTGCGGCTGGCATGCACCACCTGACCGCGTTCGATGCCTTGTGTGCGCAGCTGGTGCCGGGCGGTTTTGATGTCGTCGGTGCTGCAGACAAAGTGAATCAGCCGTGGGCCTTGTTGAATGGCTTTTTGCACCAAAGCGTCATCCATGTCGAACCAACGGGGCACTTGCGCGCGCTTGGGAATCACGGCATCGGGGTTGATGGCAATGATTTCAAAATAGGCCAAGGGGTAGTGGGGCGTGGCGACTTTGAACAAACGGTTGTGGGTGCCGTATTTTTCGTGCTCACCACCTGTGTCAGGGGCAATGCCCAGAGTGTCTTGGCACCATTGCACGCCTGCGTCGAGGGTCGAGGCCATGACCACCAAGTGGTCGATTTGTGTTTTCATGGTTTATGGGGTTCGCTGTCCATCGGCAGGCGGCGCGCACCATTGAAACGCGTTTGCCAGTAGGCACTGCGCATGTCATCGACTTTCACCGATTTTCCAGCCCGCGGTGAATGGATGAATTTTCCATCCCCTACATAAATGCCCACATGGCTAAAGGCGCGCCTCATGGTGTTGAAAAAGACCAGATCGCCAGGCTTGAGATCTTCTCGCTCAATGACCTCGGTGCTGCGGGCTTGCTCTTCCGCCCGACGCGGTAAGAGTCGACCGACCGATTTTTCATAAATGTGACGCACGAAACCGCTGCAGTCAAATCCGGTGCTTTCGCTGGAGCCACCTCGCCGGTAGGGGACCCCCAGCAAATCCATGGCCTGCATGACCATGCCGGTGGCTTTGCTGCTGGCTTTGTCTTTGACTTGGCTCAGCTGCCCTCCCAATTGGGTCACCAAGCCGTAGTCGAGCGCGGTTTGCACCTCCTCGTCGGACGGCGCAGACAAGGCCACAGGGTTGACCAAGCAAAAAAGAGTGAGGGGTATCCACCAACGCATAGTTCGCGAGCATAACTGATGTTGTTTGGTTTGCGCCTTGGCGGCCTGCATGAGGGGCACTGCTGACTCAAAAGCGCTGAGGTGCTGCGACAATCACGGCTCAAGCGTCACCGGAAAGAAACATGTTGATCAATGCAGACGATAGCCAATTGGTGTTGGTGGATTTTCAGGCCCGCCTCAAGCCGGTCATGCTGGACGCTCAAGCCGTTTGGGCCAATGCCGCTCGACTGGCCAATTTGGCCCAAGCATTGGAGGTGCCAACTTGGGGGACCGAGCAAAATCCCTCGCGTTTGGGTGAAATGCCCTCCGAAATCCGCAGCCATTGCCGCAAAGTGCTGGCCAAGATGCAGTTCAGTGCCGTTGAAGAGGGCTTGGTTGAATGGCTCCAGCCTGAGCCGGTCCAGGCCCCGCGTGGCAATGCCCGCAGCCTGCCACGCCACTTGCAAAAGCCGCAAGTGGCTGAGCAGGAACGCAAAACCATTGTGTTGGCAGGTTGTGAAGCCCATATTTGTTTGATGCAAACGGCCTTGGATTTGCTGGAAGATGAGTTTGAGGTTTGGGTGGTGACCGATGCCTGCACCTCGCGCACCGAGCGCAACCGCGACGCAGCCTACGACCGTTTGGCCGGGGCGGGGGCCGAGCTGGTGACTGCCGAAATGGTGGCGTTTGAGTGGGTCCGAACCGCCGAACACCCCGACTTCAAGTTGCTGCAATCGCTTTTTAAGTGAAGTGAATTGCAGGCCCCGCCCCCGGGGCGATGCGTGGTGGTCTGCGAGGCTTGATCGCGACGAGGGCGTCGTATTGACAGGGCAGGCGACCCTTTAAACTTCACTGGCTGGCGGTCAAAGTCAGCTTATTGCAAGTCCTTTGACCATAATTATGAATTCAGAAGTGCAGGGCGGTGCGTGACCATGGCCCCTTTCTTTGGTTTCAACTTGGTGGGTTTTCAGGAGACATCCATGGGCAATTTCGCGGATTTTCACGCCCGGTCGATCAACGACCGCGACGCTTTCTGGGCCGAGCAGGCCACGTTGGTGGATTGGAAAGTCCAGCCCCAGCAAACTTGCGATTACAGCAAGCCGCCTTTTGCCAAGTGGTTTGTGGGTGGCGAAACCAACCTGTGCCACAACGCGGTGGACCGCCACTTGGCCGAGCGCGCCGACCAGCCTGCGCTGATTTTTGTGTCGACCGAGACCGATCAGGAAAAAACTTACACCTACCGTGATCTGCACGCCGAGGTGCAGCGCATGGCTGCGATCTTGCAAGACTTGGGCGTGGTCAAGGGTGACCGCGTTCTGATTTACATGCCCATGATCGCCGAGGCGGCGTTTGCCATGCTCGCTTGCGTGCGACTGGGGGCCATCCATTCGGTGGTGTTTGGCGGTTTTGCGTCGCACTCGCTGGCCACCCGCATCGAAGACGCTTCGCCCAAAGTCATCATCAGCGCCGACGCGGGTTCGCGCGGCGGCAAGGTGGTGGCCTACAAGCCGCTGCTTGACGAAGCCATCCAGCTATCGGCTCACAAACCCTCCAAGGTGGTCATGGTGGACCGCCATCTGGCCGCTTTCACGCCTGTGGCGGGTCGCGATGTGGACTACGCCAGCGAACGCGCCAAGCACATGGACACCGTGGTGCCCTGCGAGTGGGTCGAATCCACCCACCCCAGCTACACCCTTTACACCTCGGGCACAACAGGCAAACCCAAGGGCGTGCAACGTGACACCGGCGGCTACACCGTGGCCTTGGCTGCCAGCATGCCCAACGTTTTTGAAGGCAAGCCGGGCGGCACATTTTTCTGCACCAGTGACATCGGCTGGGTGGTGGGCCACAGCTACATCATTTATGGCCCGCTGATCGGCGGCATGGCCACCATCCTTTACGAAGGCCTGCCGATCCGCCCCGACGGCGGCATCTGGTGGAGTCTGGTCGAGAAGTACAAGGTCAACGTCATGTTCAGCGCGCCCACGGCGATCCGGGTGCTGAAAAAGCAAGACCCTGCGCTGCTCACCCAATACGACCTGTCCAGCCTGCAAGCGCTGTTCCTGGCCGGGGAGCCACTGGACGAGCCCACCGCCAAGTGGATTTCTGAAGGCTTGAACGGCAAAGCCATCATCGACAACTACTGGCAGACCGAGACCGGTTGGCCCATCTTGAGCATTTGCAATGGTGTGGAAAAAGCGCCCAGCAAGTTTGGCTCGCCCGGCAAGGCCATTTATGGCTACAACGTCAAATTGGTCGACGACCAGACCGGCGAGGAACTCACCGGTGCCAACCAGAAGGGCGTGTTGACCATCGAAGGCCCACTGCCCCCCGGCAACCTGCAAACCATTTGGGGCGATGACGAGCGCTTCGTCAAGACGTACTGGAAAACCGTGCCGGGCAAGCTGGTCTACAACACCTTCGACTGGGCTGTGCGCGACGAAGACGGTTACTTCTTTATCCTGGGCCGCACCGACGACGTGATCAACGTGGCCGGTCACCGCCTGGGCACCCGCGAAATCGAGGAAAGCATCTCCAGTCACCCCAACATCGCCGAAGTGGCGGTGGTCGGTGTGGCCGACCAACTCAAAGGGCAGGTGGCCATGGCGTTTGCGATTGCCAAAGACACCTCGGGCCTGACCGATGCGGCGGCGCGCCTGAAGCTCGAAGGCGAAGTCATGAAGGTGGTGGACTCGCAACTGGGCGCGGTGGCGCGCCCCTCGCGCGTGTTTTTTGTGTCGGCCTTGCCCAAGACGCGCAGCGGCAAACTGCTGCGCCGAGCCATCCAAGCCGTGGCCGAGGGGCGCGATCCGGGCGATCTGACCACCATGGACGACCCCGCCGCTTTACAGCAGATCGTCGATCAGATCAAAGGTTGATGTCCAGGGCTCCGTCTCGACGTGGCCTTTTTTATTTTGCACAGTTTCTGCTTGGCCGCCTCCTGTAAGTCAGACATCGGACAAGCCATGGCACAATGCGCGTTGTACCTAGGCCCTTCCCCTGCCACAGTCGCATCCGCCAACCGGTCCAGCCGTGTCGCGGAAGGTAAATATCAACCAACTAATGTTTCCCAGAGGGAAACGGAGGTCAGCGAATCATGAGCGAGACAAATTCCGTCTACTCCGCCTATTCAGGCAATACCCATCTCTTTGGGGGCAACACCCCCTACGTCGAAGAGATGTATGACAACTATTTGGCCAACCCCGGCAGCGTGCCCGATTCCTGGCGCGACTACTTCGACGCCCTGCAGCACGTTCCAGCACTCGACGGCTCCAACGCCAAAGATGTGCCACACCAACCGGTCATCAATGCTTTTGCCGAGCGTGCCAAAGCCGGCGGCACCAAAGTCGTTTTGGCCAGTGCCGACGTTGAAATGGGCCGCAAGCGCACTGCCGTACAGCAGTTGATTGCCGCCTACCGCAACGTGGGCCAACGCTGGGCCGACTTGGACCCGCTCAAGCGCACCGAGCGCCCTAACATTCCTGACCTGGACCCCGCTTTCTTTGGTTTCACCGATGCTGACCAAGAAACCGTGTTCGACACCAGCAACACCTTCTTTGGCAAAAACCGCATGTCACTGCGCGAGCTGCTCAATGCGCTGCGCGAGACGTATTGCGGCACGCTGGGTGCCGAGTACATGTACACCACCGAGCAGGCTGAAAAGCGCTGGTGGCAGCAAAAGCTCGAAAGCATTCGCAGCAAGCCCAATTTCACATCGGACAAGAAAAAGCAGATTCTTGACCGCCTGACAGCCGCTGAAGGACTCGAACGCTATTTGCACACCAAATACGTGGGCCAAAAGCGTTTCTCTCTCGAGGGTGGCGAAAGTTTCATCGCGGCCATGGACGAGTTGATCCAGCAAGCCGGTGCGCAAGGCGTTCAAGAAGTCGTGATCGGCATGGCCCACCGCGGCCGACTGAATGTGTTGGTCAACATCATGGGCAAACTGCCTGCGGACATGTTCGCCGAGTTTGATCACACGGCTCCCGAAGACCTGCCCGCTGGTGACGTGAAGTACCACCAAGGCTTCAGCTCTGACATGAACACGGCCGGTGGCCCGGTTCACCTGTCGCTGGCCTTTAACCCCTCGCACCTTGAAATCGTGAACCCCGTGGTGGAAGGCTCGGTGCGTGCCCGCATGGACCGCAGGGGCGACCCGCTGGGCAAGCAAGTGCTGCCCGTGCTGGTGCACGGCGACGCGGCCTTTGGTGGCCAGGGTGTGAACCAGGAAACCTTTGCTTTGGCCCAAACCCGTGGTTACTCCACAGGCGGCACGGTCCACATCATCATCAACAACCAAATCGGTTTCACCACCTCGGACCCGCGCGACATGCGCTCGAGCGTGTTCTGCACCGACATCGTCAAGATGGTCGAGGCCCCTGTGTTGCACGTCAACGGTGACGACCCAGAGGCCGTGGTCTTGGCCACCCAGCTGGCGCTCGAATACCGCATGACCTTCCAAAAAGATGTGGTGTTGGACGTTGTCTGTTTCCGCAAGTTGGGCCACAACGAGCAGGACACCCCTGCGCTGACCCAGCCGTTGATGTACAAAAAAATCGCGGCCCATCCCGGCACCCGCAAGCTGTTTGCCGACAAGCTGACCACGCAAGGCTTGGGAGACACCTTGGGCGACGACATGGTCAAGGCCTACCGCGCTGCTTTGGACGAGGGCAAGAACACCACCGAGCCTGTGCTGACCAACTTCAAAACCCAGTTCACCGTGGACTGGGCGCCCTTCATGGGCAAGAAGTGGACCGATGCGGGCGACACCTCTATTCCTTTGGCCGACTGGAAGCGTTTGGCCGAGAAGATCACCACCATCCCTGAGTCGGTCACGCCGCACCAGTTGGTTAAAAAGGTCTACGACGACCGCGCTGCCATGGGACGCGGCGAAACACCGGTGGACTGGGGCATGGGCGAGCACATGGCTTTTGCCTCTTTGGTGGCCGGTGGTTACCCGGTGCGCCTGTCGGGCGAAGACAGCGGCCGCGGCACCTTCACTCACCGCCATGCCGTCATTCACGACCAAAAGCGCGAGAAGTGGGATATCGGGACTTACGTGGCCCTGCAAAACGTCTCCGACAAGCAGGCGCCCTTTGTGGTCATCGATTCGATCCTGTCGGAAGAGGCTGTATTGGCTTTTGAGTACGGCTATGCATCGAATGACCCGCACACCTTGGTGATCTGGGAAGCCCAGTTTGGCGACTTCGCCAACGGCGCTCAGGTGGTGATTGACCAGTTCATTGCTTCCGGCGAAGTCAAGTGGGGCCGTGTCAACGGTCTGACTTTGATGCTGCCGCACGGCTACGAAGGCCAAGGCCCCGAGCACAGCTCGGCCCGCGTGGAGCGTTTCTTGCAGCTGGCGGCCGACACCAACATGCAGTTGGTGCAGCCCACCACAGCCAGCCAGATCTTCCATGTGCTGCGTCGCCAAATGGTGCGTGACCTGCGCAAGCCCTTGGTCATCTTCACCCCGAAGTCGCTGCTGCGCAACAAGGACGCGACTTCGCCCGTGTCCGAGTTCACCAAAGGCAGCTTCCAGACCGTGATTCCCGAGAACAAAGCGCTCAAGGCCGACAAGGTCAAGCGCGTGGTGGCCTGCTCGGGCAAGGTCTATTACGACTTGGTCAAGCACCGCGAAGCCAAGGGCGCCGACGACACCGCCATCATCCGTGTCGAGCAGCTCTACCCGTTCCCGCACAAAGCGTTTGCGGCCGAGCTGAAAAAATACCCCAACGCCACCGACATCGTGTGGTGTCAGGACGAACCACAGAACCAGGGCGCCTGGTTCTTCATTCAGCACAACATCCACGAGAACATGCTTGAAGGTCAAAAGCTCGGTTATGCCGGTCGCGCAGCGTCCGCATCGCCAGCGGTGGGTTACTCACACCTGCACCAAGACCAGCAAAAAGCACTGATCGAAGCGGCCTTCTCGAAGCTCAAGGGCTTCGTGCTGAGCAAGTGAATTTGCGTCTGGCGCTGAGTGTTCAGCGCCAGACCCCACGTCAAACGACCAACGCATAACGGAAATATCATGGCCATCGTAGAAGTCAAAGTCCCCCAACTGTCCGAGTCTGTGGCTGAAGCCACCATGCTGCAGTGGAAAAAGAAAGTCGGCGAATCTGTCGCAGCCGACGAAATCCTGATCGACATCGAGACCGACAAAGTCGTGCTCGAAGTGCCAGCCCCATCGGCGGGTGTGATTTGTGAAATCCTTGTGGCCGATGGCGGCACCGTGGTGGCCGAGCAATTGATCGCCCGCATCGACACCGATGGCAAAGTCGGTGCTGCCGCCGCCGCCCCAACCGCAAACGCAGCAGCGCCCGTTTCAGCAGCAACCATGGTCGCAGCCGCCACTGGCGGCAGCATGGCCGGGGTGGCCATGCCCGCTGCCGCCAAGCTGATGGCGGACAACAGCCTGGTGGCTGGTTCGGTTGCCGGTTCTGGCAAAGACGGCCGTGTGACCAAGGGTGACGTTCTCGCCGCCGTGCAAGGTGGCGTTTCAATTTCGGCTGTGGCCCCTGGTGTCAAGTCGACCGCCGCGGTGATTCCTACGGGTGTGCCCACCAAGGTCTTGGCCCAAGTGGCTGCACCCGCTGTGAACCTGGGTGACCGCCCAGAGCAGCGCGTGCCCATGACCCGTCTGCGCGCTCGCGTGGCCGAGCGTTTGCTGCAATCACAGTCGACCAATGCCATTTTGACGACCTTCAACGAAATCAACATGGCCCCGGTCATGGACATGCGCAAGCGCATGCAAGACCGTTTCGAGAAGGAACACGGTTGCAAGCTGGGCTTCATGAGCTTCTTCGTCAAGGCTGCTGTGCACGCCCTGAAGAAGTTCCCTGTGCTCAACGCGTCGGTGGACGGCAACGACATCGTGTACCACGGCTACTTCGACATCGGCATCGCGGTGGGCTCGCCACGCGGTTTGGTGGTGCCCATCTTGCGCAACGCCGACCAGATGAGTTTTGCCGACATTGAAAAGAAAATCGCTGAATATGGCCAAAAAGCCAAGGACGGCAAGCTGGGCATCGAAGAGATGACCGGCGGTACCTTCTCCATCTCCAACGGCGGCACCTTCGGCTCGATGATGTCCACCCCCATCATCAACCCACCCCAGTCGGCCATTTTGGGCGTGCATGCGACCAAAGACCGCGCCATGGTGGAAAACGGCCAAGTGGTGGTTCGCCCCATGAACTACTTCGCCATGTCGTACGACCACCGCATCATCGACGGCCGTGAAGCTGTCTTGGGCTTGGTGGCGATGAAAGAGGCGCTGGAAGATCCAGCACGCCTGCTTTTCGATATCTGACGTCTTGCCCCGGCATGCCAACCATCTCGATGTTCTATGGCGTTTTGGTGTCCATGTATTTCATGGACACCAGCGAACACCACATGCCACACATTCATGTGTATTACCAGGACTTCGAGGCGGTGTTTGCCATTCCCAGCGCAGAGCAATTGGCCGGTAACTTCCCTAAAAACAAGCGGCGCTTGGTCGAAGCTTGGATCGAAATTCATGCCGAAGAGTTGATGGCAGACTGGTCATTGGCCATTGAAGGGCGTGACCTTTTCAGGATCGATCCACTCAAATGACGGAATCCAAGCCTCTTTTGCCACGCGTGACCCAAGTGCAGGTTTTGGACAACTTCGGCTTGTTGCTCGAATTCAAGGATGGCGCGATCAAATATTTTGACGTCAAACCTTACTTGGATTACCCGGCATTCCAGAAGCTGAAAGTGGGCGGCACCTTTGCCAATGCCCATGTTTCTCACGGAACGGTGGTTTGGGATGACATGCTGGATTTGGCCCCTGAGACGCTCTACCTCAAAGGTGTCGATCAAACGGCTCTACCGCCATTGAATCAGACCTGAAATACAAGCGATCTGGACTTTGTTCGAGCCGTTTTTTCAGTCCCATAGGCTGAGATGCAAGCTCCGCAACTGTCCGGATTACATCAATGACTTAAGAGAAAGAACCCCATGAGCAAACAATTCGACGTCGTTGTCATCGGCGGTGGCCCCGGTGGCTACATCGCAGCCATCCGCGCTGCACAACTCGGTTTCCAAGTCGCTTGCATCGACGAATGGAAAAACGCGGCCGGTGGCCCTGCGCCCGGCGGTACCTGCACCAACGTGGGTTGCATCCCGTCCAAGGCTTTGCTGCAGTCCAGCGAACACTTTGACCATGCCAACCACCACTTTGCTGACCACGGCATCACTGCCACGGACGTGAAGATGGATATTGCCAAAATGATTGCCCGCAAAGATACGGTAGTGAAGCAAAACAACGATGGCATCTTGTACCTGTTGAAAAAGAACAAGGTCACGTTTTTCCACGGTCGCGGCAGCTTTGCTGGCCAAGCCGAAGGCGGCTACACCATCAACTTGGCAGGCAAGACCGAAGAGTCGATCACCGGCAAAAACATCATCATCGCCACCGGCTCCAATGCCCGTGCCTTGCCCGGTACACCGTTTGACGAAGTCAATGTGCTGTCCAACGACGGTGCTTTGCGCGTGGGCAGCGTGCCCAAGAAGCTGGCCTTGATTGGCTCGGGCGTGATTGGCTTGGAGATGGGTTCGGTCTGGCGTCGTTTGGGCTCTCAAGTCACCATCCTCGAAGGCCTGCCTACCTTCCTCGGCGCGGTGGACGAGCAGATTGCCAAAGAAGCCAAGAAAGCCTTTGACAAGCAAGGCCTGAAGATCGAACTTGGCGTGAAAGTCGGCGAAATCGTGAACGACAAGAAGGGCGTCACCGTCAACTACACCAACGCCAAGGGCGAAGCTGTGGCGCTGGACGCCGACAAGCTGATCATCTCGATCGGCCGCGTGCCCAACACCATCGGTTTGAACACCGAAGCCGTCGGCTTGCAGTTGGACGAGCGCGGCGCGATTGTGGTCGATGGGGACTGCAAAACCAACCTGCCCGGCGTCTGGGCGGTGGGTGACGTGGTGCGTGGCCCCATGCTGGCGCACAAAGCCGAAGAAGAGGGCGTCGCGGTGGCCGAGCGCATTGCGGGCCAACACGGTCATGTCAACTTCAACACCATCCCTTGGGTCATCTACACCAGCCCCGAGATCGCTTGGGTGGGCCGCACCGAGCAGCAGCTCAAGGCCGATGGCGTGGCCTACAAGGCGGGTTCATTCCCGTTCCTGGCCAACGGCCGTGCCCGTGCTTTGGGCGACACAACCGGTATGGTGAAAATGCTGGCCGATGCGACCACCGATGAAATCCTGGGCGTGCACATCGTGGGCCCACAAGCCTCCGAGCTGATCGCCGAGGCCGTGGTGGCCATGGAGTTCCGTGCGAGTTCTGAGGACATTGCCCGCATTTGCCACGCTCACCCGTCTTTGAGCGAGTCCACCAAAGAGGCCGCTTTGGCGGTGGACAAGCGCAGCTTGAACTTCTAAGCCCATGCCTCACCCTGAACAGCTGTTGGGGGTGAGTTGGGTTAAAGTTCTGGATCCCTGAAAACCCGGGCTTGGTCCCGGGTTTTGTCATTTGAATTGAAGAGCAAGCCACCCATGTCCGTTCGTGAAGTTTACGAAGAAGAACTCCAAAAACGCGGTTACCAAAGTGACCCGGCTCAATTGCGGGCCATTGAGGCTTTGGAGCGTTGTGCCAGCGAGTGGGCCGCTTACAAATCCAAACGTTCGGGCTTGCTGGGCAAGTTTCGCAGCCGACCTGAAATCCCCAAAGGGGTGTACATGTTTGGCGGAGTGGGGCGCGGCAAAAGCTTTTTGATGGATTGTTTTTTTTCAGCTGTGCCCATCGAGCGCAAGACCCGTTTGCACTTTCACGAGTTCATGCGCGAGGTGCACCGTGAACTGGCGGCCATTCAGGGCACCGTCAACCCGCTGGACGAACTGGGTAAGCGCATGGCCAAGCGCTATCGGCTGATTTGCTTTGACGAGTTCCATGTGGCCGACATCACCGACGCGATGATCTTGCACCGCCTCTTGGTGGCCTTGTTTGAAAATGGCGTGGGCTTTGTGACCACCTCCAACTTTGAGCCCGACGGTCTTTACCCCGACGGCTTGCACCGCGACCGCATCTTGCCCGCCATTGCCTTGCTGAATGCGCGCATGCAGGTGCTCAACGTGGACAACGGCACCGACTACCGCCGCCGCACCCTGGAGATGGTCAATCTTTACCACACCCCACTGGGCGAACAGGCCGATGCCGAGATGAACGATGCTTTTACACGGTTGGCCACCGGCCCAGACGAAGACCCGGTGCTGCGCATTGAGGCGCGTGACATCACGGCCAAACGCCGTGCGGGCGATGTGGTTTGGTTTGATTTTCGTGCGATTTGTGGCGGTCCACGCTCGCAAAATGACTACCTTGAAATTGCCACGCAGTACCACACGCTTTTGTTGAGCAATGTGCCGCACATGCCCGTCAGCATGGCGTCTGAGGCCAGGCGCTTTACCTGGTTGATCGATGTGTTGTATGACCGCAGGGTCAAGCTGATCATGTCGGCGGCCGTTGCGCCCGAGGGCCTTTACACCAGCGGCCCCATGTCGCACGAGTTTCCGCGCACCGTGTCACGCTTGCATGAAATGCAGTCCAGCGAGTTTCTGGCGCTTGAGCACCGCACCGTGGATACCCAACTGACATGAGGCACTGGCTTCGCTGTTTCCTGCTGTTGGCTTTGTCTGTGCACACCGCAAGTGGGTATGCCCAGAGCGTGGTTTCTGACCGCGCACCTTTGCTGGATGCAAGCGCGCCTGTAGCGATTCAAGATGCGCCTCAAGAGTCGCATCGGTCAGCGGCGCAGCAAAATGACAATGTGCCGGAGGTCATTGCCCGACAAAGAGACGCTTTGTCCATCAAGCGAGAGGCTGTCATGCAGGCTTATGAAGTGCAAAAAAAGCTTTGCTGGCAAAAATTTGCGGTCAACCCATGCCTCAACGATGCCCGCCGTCAGCGCCGCCAGGCTTTGCATCCCTTGCAAGAGCAAGAGCTGTCCTTGAATGCCCAAGAGCGTTTATGGCGCACCGAGCAGCGCAATTTGCGCTTGCAAAATAAATCCCCATTGCCCAAGGTCCCGTCATGAGTGACGCTCGTTTTTTGGGTGTGTTGCAAGACTTGCGCTCTCCCCAGCGTCATTTGATTGCGTTGCAAATAGAGCACGCTGATTTGGATGCCTTGATCGATCAAGCGGCTTTGTCGGCCAATCCTTTGGACGATTTGAGTCTGCGCCGCTTGAAAAAAAGGCGTCTGGTCTTGCGTGATCACATGGCCCAATTGCAATGGCAACTTTCCCCTAAGGAGCCCGCTTGAATTTGTTGGACCAGCGTGTGGCGGATACCTTGTCGGGCCACGGTGTTCTGGCCCAAGCAGTGCCTGGATTTCAGCCGCGACAAGGGCAAACCGACATGGCCATGGCCGTGAGCCGCACCGTCCAGGAGGGTGGACAGTTGGTGGTGGAGGCAGGCACAGGCACGGGTAAAACCTATGCTTACCTGGTTCCAGTTTTGCTGAGTGGGCAAAGGGCTTTGGTGTCGACGGCCACCAAAGCCTTGCAAGACCAACTGTTTTCTCGCGATATTCCCCGATTGGTGGAAGTTTTGGGTTTGCCTATTCGGGTGGCCCTGCTCAAAGGGCGATCCAATTATTTGTGTCTGCACCGCTTGGGGCAAGCCCGGCACAGTCCCGAGTCGGCTCAGCCGGGTGCGCAACAGGCCTTGGCCAAAATTGAAGTGTGGTCCCAGTCCACCCGAACGGGTGACATGGCCGAGTTGACGGGACTCGATGAGCGTTCGGGTCTGTGGCCGTGGGTCACATCGACCCGCGACAACTGTTTGGGCTCGAGCTGTCCAAGTTACCGTGCCTGCCATGTCAACCTGGCCCGCAAAGAGGCCATGGCTGCAGACGTTGTGGTCATCAACCACCATTTGTTTTTTGCCGACATGGCCGTGCGTGAGTCGGGTGTTGCCGAGTTGTTGCCCACGGTCAGGATCACGGTGTTTGATGAGGCACACCAACTCAATGAAATCGGGGTCAACTTTTTGGGCCAACAACTGTCAACCGTACAGTTGCACGATTTGTGTCGTGACGTGCTCGCTACGGGCTTGCAATTGGCGCGGGGATTGGTCGATTGGTCAATGATTTGCAACAGTTTGGAAAAGGCGACCCGTGATTTGCGCTTGGCCGCTGGCATGCACCGAGGCTCCGTGCGCTTGCGTTGGGTCGGTTTTCATCCCGAGGGTTTGGAGCCGCAGGCGTGGACTTTGGCTTTGCAAACCCTCTCGCAAGCCTTGGTGAATGTGCAGCAAGGCTTGGACATGGTCACCGAGTTGGCCCCGGATTTTCAACGCTTGGCAGAGCGCACGCGGGAGTTGTTGGAAAGGGCCGCGTTGTTTGCGGATTTGCCCAATCCCGAGGGGGTACGTTGGGCTGAGGTCAGCTCGAATTTGACCTTGGTGGAGTCTCCATTGGACATTTCTCAGGCTTTTGAAGCCATGACCCGTAACCCGACTCATTCTGCCGCTGCCCCTGATGCGCACCCATTGTCTGAATGTGATCCGGACCCCTGCAACAACACTCTCGAGACTTGCCAAGACCCGTCAGCCGAGACCGAGTCTGCTTCAGTGGCAGTCCAGCGGGCTTGGATTTTTACATCCGCCACTTTGGGTGATGAACCGAGCTTGCGTTGGTTCACCGAGCCTTGTGGCTTGAGCTCGGCTCAGGTCCTGCAGGTCAGCAGTCCTTTTGATTACGCGCAGCAAGCAGCTTTGTATGTGCCCACCCATTTGCCCCGTCCTGGAGACCTGGGGCATGCCCAGCAAGTGGCTGAGTTGGTTCAGGCCGCTGTGCAGATTTTGGGCGGGCGCACCTTGGTTTTGACCACCACCTTGAATGCCATGCGCCAGATTGGTGAATACCTGCAGGCCCATTGTGATGCAGCCATGAACATCGAGGTGCTGGTGCAAGGGCAAAGTCCCAAGCGACGCTTGATGGAGCGCTTCAGGCAGGGTGGGGGGCAGGGCCATGCCAGCGGATTGGCTGGATGTGTTTTGGTGGCCTCTGCGTCTTTTTGGGAAGGTTTTGATGTGCCCGGGGATGCGCTGCAATTGGTCATCATCGATAAACTGCCCTTTCCACCGCCAGGAGACCCTCTTTTTGAGGCCCGCAGTCAGCGCATCACACAACAAGGTCGCAGCGCATTTGCCGACCACTCATTGCCAGAAGCGGCGGTGTCTCTCAAGCAAGGCGCAGGGCGGCTGATTCGAAGCGAGACCGACCGGGGGATTTTGGTGGTGTGCGACAACCGTTTGGTGGGCATGTCCTACGGTCGCAGGCTGGTCAAAGGTTTGCCTCCGATGCGCCGCCTCGAGGACCATGAATCGTTCCTTGAGGCTTTGCGTCAACTCACCACAGACGCCACCCACGAGCGTTTTTGACCGCACCTTCGGATTTGAGGTAGTCAGATTGCGGATAGCTTTTTTGAAGGACCCGCTTGGCGTCGTTGCTCAAAGCGCTCATGCCCATGGCGTTGTAAGAGCTGACCAGGATGGCCAAAGCCTCCTCAATGGCGGGTACACCATCGTAATCGGCAATGGCTTGCTGGGCACGGTTGATGGCGGCCACATGCGCGCCCCGGCTGGCGTAATAACGGGCCACATGCACCTCATAGGCTGCCAGCGAGTTGACGATGTGGGTCATCCTTTGGCGGGCATCTGGGGTGTATTTGGACTCAGGAAAGCGGGTGCTCAACTCGCGAAATGCCTCATAGGAGTCTTTGGCCGCCTTTTGGTCGCGTTCAGACAGGTCTTGCCGGGTGATGAATGAAAAAAGGCCCAGGTTGTCGTTGAAGTTGACCAGCCCTTTGAGATAAATGGCGTAGTCGATAGCGGGGCTTGTGGGATGCAATCGGATGAAGCGGTCAAGCGTAGCAATGGCCTGAATTTTGTCGCCGGTTTTGTACTGTGCAAAGGCCTTGTCAATTTGGGCTTGTTGGGCCAGGGCGGTGCCTGCAGCGCGTCCTTCGAGCTTTTCGTAATAAGCGATGGCCTTGTCCCAGGCTCCGGCATTGACTTCGTCACGGGCCTCGCTGTAAATTTTTTCTGGTGTCCAGCCTGCTGTGGCATCTTTGGGTGTGTTGGCACAACCGCTCAGAAAGAGTCCCGTAGCCAAAGCCAAGCCGACTGGAACCATCGATAATCTGAAGCTTCGCATCTGTGACACCCTTGAACTGTTGAACGCATTGATTATATCGACCCCCCCCACGGCAGATGAGTCCCACAACTTGCTGGACGACAGCGAACGTGTCATGGACACCTCAGAGGTTGAGGTTCGCCAGATTCAGGTGCCCATGGGGCTGCACGGGCAACGGCTGGACCGCGCTTTTGCGACCTTGGTGCCCGAGTTTTCGCGCAGTTATCTGCAGCAACTGATCGAGCAAGGTGATGCTTTGGTCGATGAGCGCGTCACCACCAAGGTGTCCACCAAGGTGCGTTTGGGGCATCGCCTGCAAATCACCTTGCGCGCCACCCCTCAATCTCAGGCTTTTGTGCCCGAGGAGATGCCCATTGAGGTGGTGTACGAAGACGCGCACCTGAGGGTGATTCACAAGCCTGCGGGCTTGGTGGTTCATCCTGCGCCTGGCAACTGGCGTGGCACCTTGCTCAATGGTTTGCTGGCATTGGACCCGGGGGCTTTTGATGTACCCCGGGCAGGCATTGTTCACCGCCTGGACAAAGACACCAGTGGATTGATGGTGGTGGCCAGGACCCGTCAGGCCATGGATGCTTTGGTGGCTCAGATCGCGGCGCGTGAGGTTCGAAGGCAATACCTGGCCATCGCCCACAAGCCCTGGACGGGGCCTTCACCCTTGACGGTAGATGCCGCCATTGGCCGCGACCCTGCCAATCGCTTGCGCATGGCCGTGGTTGATCTGGCTTTCCAAAATGGCAAAACAGCGTCCACCACTGTCGCGCTGTTGGCGCAAACCGATCGGGCTTGTTTGGTGCAGTGCACTTTGCACACTGGGCGCACCCATCAAATCCGTGTCCATATGGCCCATCTTGGGCATCCTTTGTTGGCCGATGAGGTTTATGGCGGAGCCGCCGGTGCTGGCATGAGCCGTCAGGCTTTGCACGCCTGGCATTTGGCCTTTGCGCACCCCATCACTGGACAGGTGATTGATTTGACCTGCAAGCTGCCACCAGACATGCAAAATGCAGCCGATGTCTTGGGCCTCAGCTACAATACCCCCCCTGGTTGAAGCAAAACTTGTACATACTCTTGTTTGTTTCATTCCCACAAGCCTGTCGTTTGTGGGGTGTTCACAGATCCTTGGCAAGCACCGCGTGATCTGTTTTACAACGCCGTGAGGCGTTTTTTTCCGAAAGATCGACACCATGAACATGGCGCAAGCCAAGCGTGTCCTGGAAACGGCCTTGCTCACGGCAGGCCAGCCTTTGTCAATGCGCGACCTGCGCGTTTTGTTTGACGATGAAATCGGGGCCGATACTTTGCGGCAATTGCTGCAAGACCTGCAACTCGATTGGACCCACAAAGGCCTTGAGCTGACCCTTGTGGCCAGCGGCTGGCGTTTTCAAAGTCGGCCTGAGCTGCGGCACCACTTGGACCGTTTACACCCCGAAAAGCCACCCAAATACACCCGCGCTGTGCTGGAAACGCTGGCCATCATTGCTTATCGCCAGCCTGTCACGCGGGGTGACATGGAGGACATTCGAGGGGTGACGATCGGTTCACAAATCATCAAGCAACTGGAGGACAGGGGCTGGGTCGAAGTCATTGGCCACCGTGAAACGGTGGGGCGTCCCAGTTTGTTTGCCACCACCCGGCAGTTTTTGGATGATTTGGGTCTCGGGTCTCTTGACCAATTGCCTTTGTTGTCAAAAGTGGATGCGCAAGTCCCGGCTTTGTCGGGCTTGATTGATGAGGCACCTGCACAGGCCACTTTGTCTTTGGATGATGCCTTGGCTTTGTTGCCAATGCCTGTTTCATCGCCTGCAGATCCGCCTGAGGTGGCGATGCCCGAACAAGCCTTGTCAGAAGTCGTCGAGGCCTCTTCCGCCTCCCCATCATTTACCCCGCAGGCAGGCCAAGTCCCTGATGCACTCCCCGGTCACGAGAATTGAAAAACATGAACAACAAGCCCGAATCCAAAAGCCATCCGCAAAGCGTTTACGCCGCCCGAAAAACAGAGGTGGGCGCTGCCACGCCTTACAAAGGCATCGATTTGTCCGATGTGGTTTCCGGTCAGTTTGATGCTGAAGATGCCGCTGAATTGACAGATTTGGATGGGGGTAAGCGAGTTTTGGCTCCTCAGATGGACTCACCCAAGCTGCACAAGGTCCTGGCCCAAGCCGGTATGGGGTCTCGCCTCGAAATGGAGAAGATCATCGCTGAGGGGCGTGTCTCGGTGAACAATGAGGCGGCCCATGTGGGGCAACGCGTTCAGCACGGCGACCAAATCAAGGTGGATGGCAAGCCGCTGCGCATTCGCATTGATCCCCCGCCTGCCCGTGTTTTGGCTTATCACAAGCCTGCAGGCGAGATCGTGAGTCACGACGATCCGCAAAATCGCCCCTCTGTTTTTCGCAAATTGCCCCGATTGCAAAATGGCAAGTGGCAGTCTGTGGGGCGTTTGGACCTCAACACCGAGGGCTTGCTGCTGTTCACCAGCTCTGGCGAATTGGCCAATCAACTGATGCACCCCCGTTTTGGCTTGGAGCGTGAGTATGCGGTGCGTGTGTTGGGTGCATTGAGCAAAGACGAAAAGCAAAAGCTGCTGGACGGCGTGATGCTTGACGATGGTTTGGCCCAATTTGGCTCCATCGAAGACGGCGGCGGCGAGGGCTCCAATTGCTGGTACCGGGTGACCATTTCCGAAGGGCGCAACCGGGAGGTGCGCCGCATGATGGAGTCTGTCGGTCACGCGGTCAGTCGCTTGATTCGCATCCGCTACGGGGCCATGGTTTTGCCGCACGGTTTGCGTCGTGGTGCCTGGCTGGAATTGGACGAGGCCGACATTCGTTCCTTGATGCGTGCTGCGGGGGGTTCTGAGCGTCCTCGTCCCGTGACGGAGTTGACTTCCAGGACCAACCGCAACGATCGCCGACCACGCACCGGTGGGCAGGGCAGGGCGGGAACGGCGGTGCCGCGTGCCAAGCCTGCGGCCAAACCCAATATGCTCCCGGGAGGCTCTGGTTTGCCTGCGGCAGAAGGTGCCAAGCCGTCTAAGGTCTATATTGGTGCCGAAAGTTTCAACCGTTTGAAAAAAACGGCCAGTGCTCCCGGTCGAGGTGGCAAAGGTGGCGTTGGTCGCAGCCGCTGATGTCAGATTCCCCCATGCTCATGTGGGACTTGGGGTATTTCTGGCCTTGCAGAGGGTAGAATCAAAGGCTTTGCCGCATGGCAAAAAAGAGCATTAAATACATTTCAGTTACAGGAACACACATGGCCATCGAACGCACTCTCTCCATCATCAAACCCGACGCCGTTGCCAAAAACGTGATTGGTCAGATTTATGCCCGTTTTGAAGCTGCTGGCCTGAAAGTGATTGCAGCCAAGATGACGCACCTGTCGCGCGGTGAAGCCGAGCAGTTCTACGCTGTGCACAGCGCACGTCCTTTCTTCAAGGATTTGGTCGACTTCATGATCTCCGGCCCCGTGATGATTCAAGCCCTGCAAGGCGAGAACGCTATCGCTAAAAACCGCGACCTGATGGGCGCGACCGACCCCAAGAAAGCCGATGCCGGCACCATCCGCGCGGACTTCGCTGACAGCATCGATGCCAACGCTGTGCACGGCTCTGATGCCCCTGAAACCGCTGCCGCTGAAGTCGCCTTCTTCTTCCCCGGCATGAACGTTTACGCACGCTGATCGCGTCGCGGCTCCAGCGCGACCTCATCTTTATGACGGCCAACCTTCTCGAATTTGACCTGGAAGGTCTGGCCGTTTTTTGCGATGGCCTGGGTGAAAAGCGCTTCCGAGCCACTCAATTGTTTCGCTGGATTCATCAGCGGGGTGCTTCTGATTTCACTCAGATGACCGATCTGGCCAAGTCCTTGCGCCAAAAGCTCCAATCCCATGCGCACATTTCTGCGCTGCCTGTCATAAGTCAGCACATCTCAGCTGACGGTACCATCAAATGGCTGTTTGACGTGGGCGATGGCAACGCCATTGAATCGGTTTTCATTCCCGAAGATGACCGGGGCACCTTGTGTGTCTCATCACAAGCCGGGTGCGCCGTGGGTTGCAGGTTTTGCTCCACAGGACATCAAGGCTTCAGTCGCAATTTAACGACCGGCGAAATTCTGGCGCAGCTGTGGTTTGCCGAACATTTTCTGCGCCAACACCTCAAGAAAGACGAGCGTGTCATCTCCAACGTGGTGATGATGGGCATGGGCGAGCCCTTGCAGAATTACTCGGCTTTGGTGCCCGCCTTGCGTACCATGCTTGATGACCATGGTTATGGCCTGTCGCGTCGCCGTGTCACGGTTTCCACCTCGGGTGTGGTACCCATGATCGAGCGCTTGTCGGCAGATTGCCCGGTGGCTTTGGCTGTATCGTTGCACGCTCCGAATGACGCTTTGCGCGACAACCTCGTGCCCCTTAACCGCAAATACCCCTTGGACGAGTTGATGCAAGCGTGCATCGCTTATCTGGCCCATGCGCCCAGAGACTTCATTACATTTGAATATTGCATGTTGGATGGTGTCAATGACCAGGTTGAGCATGCTGAGCAATTGATCGATCTTGTTCAGAAATATGCACGCTCAGGTCTGCGTTGCAAGTTCAACCTGATCCCTTTTAATCCATTTCCAGCCTCCGGTTTGTTGCGTTCCTCGACCGTTCGTGTTCAGGCTTTTGCAAAAATGCTTCTAGACGCCGGTTTGGTGACCACCGTGCGCAAAACCCGTGGTGATGACATCGATGCCGCCTGTGGTCAATTGGCTGGTGATATCAAAGATCGAACTCAGGTTCAATCTCGCATGGCGCAGCAACGGACCATTTCCTTGATGCCAGTTCATGCCGTGTGATCCCAACTGCAAAATCATGACATCCCATCTTCACTCTGAATCCAACCCCACCATGGATGCCTTGGCCTCAACTTTGCAAGAGCAAGTCTCAGCAGGCCAAATGCTCAAAGCAGCGCGTCAAAAAGCTGGGGTTGAGTTGTCTGTTCTTTCCAAGAAACTGAAAGTGCCTGTCAAGCAATTGGAGGCTCTCGAGTCTGACGACATTGACGCCGCCAAAGGCATTGTTTTTTTTCGCGGCTTGGCTGCTGCGGTTTGTCGTCATTTGCAAACCGATGCAGCGCCTATTTTGGCGCTGATGCCATCAACGCCCTTGCTTTTCTCGCCACAAAAAACGGTGGGTCAATCCACCGCACCTGTGATGCATTTCGGGACAATGCGAACATCTCCGAGTCGCCAAAAGCGTTCTGTTGGCTTGTGGGCATTGGGCATGCTCGTGGTGATTGCTGCACTGTTGTGGTTGCCCGCGCCAAGTCAATGGCTTTGGCTCGATGACGTGCATGATTGGGTGGCCTCAATGGGTCAGAATGATTTGAATCCTGACAGCGCAGCATCTGAAAGTACAGCCCAAATCCACAAGGATCGGTCCATGTCTGAACAGCAAGGTGCCTTGGCGTCAGTGGCCTTGCCTGTGCCCCTCAGCCAAGCAGCAGATCCATCCACTTCTGCAACGGCTCGGACGCCTTCTCCTGCACCCGCTTCAGCCGCTGGCTCACCCACACCTTTTGCTGCCAGCGCCCCAACACCCTCGGCTAACAAGGACAAAGCTCCTGTGAAGACGGGTCAGTCGGCTTCTGTGGCGTGGGTTTTTACGGCATCAGCCGACAGTTGGATTGAGTTGCGCAACGGCCCTTCTGCGGTCGTCTGGAGTGGTGTGGTCAAAGCTGGGCAAAGCCAACAAGTTCAAAGTCCGCTGCCTGTGATTGTGGTGGTCGGACGAGCCCAGGGCGTGAGCGTGACCTTGAGGGGGCAGCCCTTTGATCTCAAACCTCACACGCAAGTGACCGTGGCCCGATTTGAAGTCAAGGAGTGAACATGTCCACTGCCGATTTAGCCGTTTCGCACTCAGCCATTGACATCGCGCGTCCGGCCAAGCGCCAAAGTCGCCAATCCCGTGTGGTCTGGGGTTCGCGCGTGGTCACCGTTGGCGGCGGTGCTCCGGTGCGTGTGCAGTCCATGACGAACACCGATACGGTGGACGTGATCGGTACCGCCATCCAGGTCAAAGAGTTGGCCATCGCTGGCTCCGAGATGGTGCGTATCACCGTCAACACCCCCGAAGCCGCGCTGGCTGTGCCGCACATCCGCGACCAGCTCGACAAAATGGGAATCGATGTTCCGCTGATTGGCGACTTCCATTACAACGGTCACCGCTTGCTGACCGACTACCCGGCTTGCGCCGAGGCCCTGTCCAAATACCGCATCAACCCCGGCAACGTGGGCAAGGGGGACAAGCGCGATGTGCAGTTCGGTCAGATGATCGAAGCGGCCATGCGCTTCGACAAAGCCATCCGCATTGGTGTGAACTGGGGCAGCTTGGACCAGGAGTTGCTCGCCGATTTGATGGACACCAACAGCCAACGTGCCCAACCCTGGGAAGCGCGCCAAGTCATGTACGAAGCGCTGATTTCATCGGCCATCTCGTCTGCAGAGCGTGCTGAAGCCATGGGTTTGAATGGCGCACAAATTGCTTTGTCCTGCAAAGTTTCAGGCGTGCAAGATTTGATTTCGGTGTACCGTGAACTCGGCCGCCGCACCGACTACGCCTTGCACTTGGGCCTGACCGAAGCGGGCATGGGCACCAAGGGCACAGTGGCTTCGGCGACGGCTTTGTCGGTCTTGCTCCAAGAAGGCATTGGCGACACCATCCGCGTCTCGCTCACCCCTCAGCCGGGTGAGGCCCGCACGCAAGAGGTGGTGATCGCGTCCGAGATTTTGCAGTCTCTTGGTTTGCGCATTTTTGTGCCGAGCGTGACGGCTTGCCCCGGCTGTGGCCGCACGACCAGCAGCACCTTCCAGGAGCTGGCCAAACAGATTGACGACTTTTTGCGCGCCCAAATGCCCGTCTGGCGCGTGCGTTACCCCGGGGTGGAAAACCTCAAGGTAGCGGTCATGGGCTGCATCGTCAATGGCCCAGGTGAAAGCAAGCACGCCGACATCGGCATCAGCCTGCCAGGCACGGGCGAAGCGCCTGCGGCTCCGGTCTTCATCGATGGCGAAAAGCGCCTGACACTGCGCGGTGAAGGCATTGCGCAGGAGTTCCAGGTGCTGGTTGAAAACTACATTGAGAACCGCTTTGGTTCCGGATCTGCAGAACCAAAATGAGCGAACCGTCGAAAGAAAACAACCCTAAAGTTGAAAAAACGGCCAAGGCCCAAAAGTTGGTCGGCGTCAAGGGCATGAACGACATCTTGCCACCCGATTCGGCGCGTTGGGAATGGCTGGAGGGCCAGGTACGCAGTTTGATGGCGCGCTACGCCTACCGCAATGTGCGACTGCCCATCGTCGAACCCACGGCGCTGTTTGTGCGCGGCCTGGGCGAGGTGACCGATATTGTTGAAAAGGAGATGTACTCCTTTGAAGACCGCCTGAACGGCGAACAACTCACCCTGCGCCCCGAGGGCACAGCAGGACTTGTGCGCGCTGTGGTCGAGCACAACCTGCTCTACGAAGGCGGCAAGCGCCTGTACTACATGGGCCCCATGTTCCGCCATGAGCGCCCCCAACGCGGCCGCTACCGCCAGTTTCACCAAGTCGGTGCCGAGGTGCTGGGTTTT
>CAITSG010000284.1 GCA_903894995.1 uncultured Burkholderiales bacterium | reverse complement strand
TGTTCACCCGCAACAGCCGGGGCGTGCAGCTCACGGCGGCGGGCCAGGCCTTTGTGCCCGCTGCCCGGGCCTTGCTGGCGCAGGCGAGCGCCGCAGCGCGTGAGGCGCGTGATGTGGCCGAGGGCCAGTCGGGCCAGCTGCACATCGGTTTTGCCGGGACCATGTTGTATTGCGGCCTGCCCCAAATCCTCAGCCGCTTTCAGGTCAGCCACCCGCGTTTGCGTTTGGTGCTGCGCGAGCTGAGCTCGTCCGAGCAGCTGTCCGACTTGTTGCGCGACCGACTGGATGTGGGCTTTGTGCACACGCCCCGGGTGCCGCCGGGTTTTGAGCAAATTTTGGTGGCCAGCCAGCCCTTGGTGGCGTGTTTGCCTGCCAGCCACCCCTTGGCGGGGGCGGCCAGTGTGGCTTTGGTAGAACTGGCCGGGCAAGACCTGGTGGTGGTGTCCCGCACCGTTTCGCCCGATTACCACGAGCGCATCGTGATGCTGTGCGAACAGGCCGGCTGGATGCCGCAGGTGGTGCACGAGCTGCGTCACTGGCTGAGTGTGGTGTCCTTGGTTTCGCAAGGCCTGGGCGTGGCCTTGGTGCCGCAGGCCCTGCAGCAGTCGGCGCTGGCGGGTGCGGTGTTTGTGCCGCTTCGCGAGGTGGATGCGCGTTACGACACCCGGTGCTTGTGGCGCAGCGACCGAGACCAGACGGCGCTGGGGGACTTTGTGCAGGCGGTGCGGGGCGGGCTGCTGCCCCACGGATAATTCAAACCCTCTTCAACAAGGAACCCACATGATGCAAACCCTGGTTTTGGGCGGCGGCTGTTTTTGGTGTACCGAGGCGGTCTACGTCAAGGTGCTCGGCGTGAGCGACGTGGAGTCGGGTTATTGCAACGGCCAGACCGTCTCCCCCACTTATGAGCAGGTGTGCACCGGCCGAACCGGGCACAACGAAGTGGTCAAACTCGAATACGACCCCGAACAAATCAGCACCCGCGAGCTGCTCGAAATCTTCTTTGTCATCCACGATCCGACCACGCTGAACCGCCAGGGCAACGACGCGGGAACGCAATACCGAAGCGGCATCTACTTCACCACGCCCGAGCAGGCCGAAGAGGCGCGGGCGATGATCGCCGAGTTGACGGCTGCCCGTGCTTTTGGTCAGCCCATCGTGACCGAGGTGCTGGCGCTCGCCAACTACAGCGCGGCCGAGGAATACCACCAAGACTTTTTTGAGCGCAACCCTTACCAAGGCTATTGCATGGCGGTGGCCGCGCCCAAGGTGGCCAAGTTCAAGAAAACATTCACCAGGCTGGTGCGCGACTGAATCGACGCACCACCCGCCCGGCCAACGTCAAGGAAACCCATGAACCGCATTGCTTTTTTCCTCACCGCATTGGCTTTGTCATTCAGTGCTGTGGCCCAGCACAGCGCCAAAGACCTTGAGCAAGACATCGCCCGCCACCGCGCCATGGCCGAGGCGCATGAGGCCGCAGCCAAATGTCTCGCGTCTGGCAAGAAACCGGACCAGTGCACCAAAGAGCTTCAAACCGCCTGCAAGGGCTTGGCGCTGGGCAAGTACTGCGGCATGAAGCACGTCCATTGATGCTGGCCCCATTGCCCGATGGGGTCTCACTGAGCCTGGTGGTGGCGTACCCCGCACACCCTCTCCATCATGAGTTTTGACCACCCTGTTGTATCGTCGCTGCTACCCGTGGTGTTGTTGATCAGCGTTGGGTTTGTGGCCGGTCGAGCTCGGCTCGTGCGGCCCGAGTCGGTTCGCGATTTGTCCAACCTGGTGTTTCTGGTGCTGACCCCAGCGCTGTTGTTTCGTACCATGAGTTCGGTGCACCTGGAGCGCTTGGACATGCGCCCGGTGTTCCAATACTTTTTGGTGGCGGCGGTGCTGTTTTTTGCCACGTTGATCGCCTATGGCCGCGATTCTCGCGCTTCGGTGTTGGCTTTGGCCGGCATCTTCAGCAACACCTTGATGATCGGCGTGCCCCTTGTCGGCCTGGCCTACGGTGAGGCGGGGCAGGTTTTGTTGTTCACCCTCATCTCCTTGCATGCGCTGGTGCTGCTG
>CAITSG010000283.1 GCA_903894995.1 uncultured Burkholderiales bacterium | reverse complement strand
TCATGAAACGGACTCCAGAAACAGGTAGCGGCCCGCAGGCCGCTTGGATTCCTGTAAAAGCTCACCCCTGTTGCGAAAGCTTCGCGAGCAGGGGCTCGCTCCTACAGGGACTTGGATCACAGCCCCAGGCGTTCCCGGGTGGCCGATGTAGGGTGGCCTTCGCCGTCCCAGCCGCGAGCCTCGTAGTACTTGGGCAACATCTCGTCCAACTTGCTGACCATGCCTTTGCCCGGGCCGGTTTTGGCGGCTTCGGTCATCAGGCGCTTGGGCAAGTTGTCGTCGGCCTTGGTGAAGCCGGCGGCGTTGTTGAACTCGCGCTCCATGTTCCAGATGCGCTCACCGATGTGGTTCAAGTGCTCCATGGTGAACTCTTCGCCACAAGCGGCTTGCACCTGAGGGGCCACGTCGGCCAAGGTCCAGGCAAAGCTGGTGAAGACACAAATGCCGGCCGAGTCGAACGCAGCAGTGGCGTCCTGGAAGGCCTTGACCAATTCTGGCTTGCCTTCGTGCTCGGTAGGCTCGGTCTTGACCGGGATGCCCAGCACTTCAGAAGCGATGGTGTAGCCGCGCAGGTGGCAAGCACCACGGTTGGAGGTGGCATAAGCCAGGCCAATGCCTTGGATCACACGACCGTCATAGGCTGGAAACTCTTGGCCCTTGACGCTCATGGACAGGTCGGGGTGGCCGTATTTGGCGGTCAGGCGCTTGGAGCCCATGCCAATTTCCTTGCCAAAACCGATGCCCTTGGCGGTCATGTCGACAAACTCGCACAAGGCTTCGGCCGAGCCAAAGGGCGCTTCCACACCGATTTGCTCTTTGGTCAGCACACCCATTTCATAAAGCTCCATCACGGCACCGATGGTGGTGCCAAAGCTGATCGGGTCAAAGCCTTCTTCGTTGCAAATCATGTTGGCGTATTGCAGGGCTTCCAGGTCTTTCACGCCATTGGCCGCGCCCAGCGCCCAAGCCGCTTCGTATTCCAGGCCGCCGTTGGCGCCCCAATACTCGGGCTTGTTCTTGACCGAAAAGTGGCCTTCATCGATCTTGCTGATGCGACCGCAAGCGATGGTGCAACCAAAACAAGCCTGGTTGGTCACCAAGTGCTTTTTGCCGTCGGTCTCACGCGGTGTGACCATGGCTTCGGCCGAGATGTCTTTGGCGCTTTCAAATTGCACGTCGCGGTGGTTGCGCGTAGGCAAACCACCCACTTCGTTGATCACGTTCATCAGCACCTGGGTGCCATAGGCTGGCAAGCCCTGGCCCGTGACCGCGTTGTCGGCCAACACCTTTTTGGCAGCCTTGGCTGCCGCCATGAAAGCCTTGGGGTTTTGCATGTTGCCCACACCCTTGGTGCCGCGCACCGCAATGGCTTTGAGGTTCTTGCTGCCCATCACGGTGCCCACGCCCGAGCGGCCAGCCGCACGGTGCAGGTCGTTCACCACGGCGGCATACAGCACGCCGTTTTCACCGGCCTTGCCAATGCTGCAAACGCGCAGCAAGGGGTCTTGCAAGCTGGACTTGAGGATTTCCTCGGTCTTCCAGACGCTTTGGCCCCAGAGGTGGCTCGCATCGCGCAACTCGGCTTCGTCGTCGCTGATGTGCAGATACACCGGCTTGGCCGATGCGCCCTCAAAAATGACCATGTCCCAACCGGCCATTTTGAGCTCAGCGCCCCAATAGCCACCCGAGTTGGAGCAAGCAATAGCGCCAGTGAGCGGGCTCTTGGTGATGACGGTGTAGCGGCCACCGGTGGAGGCCATGGTGCCGGTCAGCGGGCCCGTGGCCCAGATGAGTTTGTTGTCAGCCGACAGGGGGTCGACTTTGGGATCGATTTCGCTGATCAGGTATTTGCTGCCCAAACCGCGTGAACCCAAATAGGCTTTAGCCCACTCCATGTTCAGCGGTTCGGATTTGACGGTGCCCGCGGTCAGGTCGACGCGGAGGATTTTTCCAGCCCAAGACATGTTGATGCTCCTTATAGGGGGTTGGATTTAAGAGGCCGAGGGCTGATTGCCCAACTTGTCGGCCCACTGCTTCATCTTGTCGATGCCGGTCCAGTTGGCATCCACGAATGTGATGGCGCCAGTTGGGCAGGCGTCGGCGCAGGCCGGATCGCCACCGCACAGGTCGCACTTTTGCACCTTGCCGGTTTCTTGCACATAGTTGATGGTGCCGAAGGGGCAAGCGATGGTGCAAACCTTGCAGCCCACACAGGTGGATTCATTGACCACTTTGGCGCCGGTAACTTTGTCCACCGTGATGGCTTCCACTGGACACGCATGCAGGCACCAGGCTTCGTCGCACTGGGTGCAGGTGTAAGGCACTTTTTTGCCGGTGTGATGGAAATCAAACACCTTGATGCGCGATTTGGAGGTGGCGTATGTGCCGTAGTTCTCAAAAGAACAGGCCATTTCGCACTGCAAGCAGCCGGTACATTTGTCCGGGTTGATGTGCAGGACTTTCTGCATGTGGTTCTCCTGTGAATTGTAGAGCTTCTCAAGCCCGCGCTTATGAATCAGAATGCATAGCTATTGTTGGTGCACAGCACTGCAAATCGCTCGGGATTAACCCTAGGTTGGACTAAAAATTCTCAGCTTGATACACATCTGACATGCCCCTGACTGCCCACATCAACGACCGACTGCAGCGGATCGAACAAGCCCGTGACCAGGTGTTTCAGGGCCAACCCGCGATCCAAGGCAGCGGTGTGCCCAACTGGGTTGCCCAGTCCTGGCAACGCTGCCTGTCCATGGGCCTGCAGCCGGGCCAGTCGGTGGGTTTTGAGGCCATCTCCGCCCAGCACATGCGCCGCGTGCAAGAAGCCAGCCGCCCCTTGGTGCAAGCGGCCCAGCCGGTGCTGGCCGAGCTGGCGCGGGCCATTGCCGACATCCGTTATTTCGCCATACTGACCAATGCGCAGGGCATCGTGGTGGACGTGCATGGGCCAGTGGACCGGCAAGACCGCCGCGCCGGTCTGATTGCCCGCGTGGGCGTCGATTTGTCCGAAAAAGCTGTGGGCACCACCGCCATCAGCGCCGCTTTGACCGAGCTGCAACCCGTTTGGTTGCACCGGGGCGAACATTTCTTCCAGAACAACAGCGTCTACAGCTGCGCGGGTGCGCCCGTGTTCGGACCCGATGGCCTGTGCGCGGGCATGCTCGACCTGACCGGCATCGAGACCACCGAGCGCCCAGCCCTGAAACACCTGGTGCGCCGCTCAGCCCGCAGCATCGAAAACAGCTGGCTGCTGTCCACCGATCATGCGCTGGTGCTGCGCCTGAACTGGCCCGGCAACCAACCGGGCGACGACAGCGATGGTCTGATCACACTCGACCACAACGGCCAAATTGTGGGGGCCAACCCGACAGCGCGGCAAATGCTGTCCATGTCGCCGGGCAGCGAAGGCCAAACGCTGCACGCCAGCGAAGTGTTCGCCTCACCCTGGGAAAGTCTGTTCGACGCGGCCAACCGCCAGGCCGGCGTAAAAGAGCTGCCACTTTGGTCCGGCCTGCGTTTGCAAACCCAAGCCCTGCGCCCGGGCACCCGCCCAGCGGCTGGGAACAGCGCGATGACTGCTGAACGTGTGCAGCTGGTTGCCAAGCCCCTCAAGGACGTTCAGACCGAGATGATCCGCGAAGCCGTCCAGCAAGCGCGTGGCAACGTGGCCGAGGCCGCCCGCAGCTTGGGCATCAGCCGCGCCACGGTTTACCGCAAACTCGGCTTGCCGAAAAGCTGATCAAACCTGCGATCAATTCCCAGCGTTCGGGAAAAACAACTGCTCGCCACCAATTTTGTAATCGGCAATCACGACCTGCCCTGCGGTCGAGGTGATCCAGTCAACAAACTTTTGCGCATCGGCTTGTTTGACATGCACATGCTTGGCGGGGTTGACCACCATGACGCCATACTGGTTGAACAAGCGGTTGTCACCCTCCACCAAAATGGCCAAATCGGCGCGATTTTTGAAGTTCAACCAAGTGGCGCGGTCGGCCAACACATAGGCCCCCGAAGACGCCGCGATGTTCAAAGCCGGGCCCATGCCGCAGCCGCACTCTTTGTAGCCACTGCCTTTTTTCTCGCTCAAGTTGGCCATCTTCCAAAAACGCAGTTCGGCCGCGTGGGTGCCACTCTTGTCACCCCGCGAGACAAAGGCCGCGTTGCCCGTCGACAACTTGGCCAAGGCCGCCACAATATCTTTGCCTTTGGTGGCTGCCGGGTCAGCCTTGGGGCCGATCAGCACAAAGTCGTTGTACATCACGGGCAAGCGCTTGATGCCAAAGCCATCGGCCACAAATTTTTCTTCGGCCACTTGGTCATGCACAAACACCACATCGGCGTCACCCCGACGCGCCATGTCCAGCGCCTGGCCCGTGCCCAGGGCCACCACTTTCACATCCAGCCCGCTGGCCTTTTTGAAGGCTGGCAAGAGGTGCGCAAACAAGCCCGACTGCTCGGTGGAGGTGGTGGACGACATGACGATGGATTGGGCTTGCGCCCAGACCGAGGTGGTGGCCAAAACAGCGCCCACCAAGGCGCGACGGGTCAGGGAAGTTTTGATGGTCATGAAAGTTCTCCTTGAACAAAAGCATGGGCTGCCGGGCTGTGCTCAGCCAGCAAAACGGGGTTGAAAAAATCGGCCACAGGCAAGTTGGCCATCACTTGACCGAACTCCAGATAAATGACGCGAGTGGCCAAGCGTTTGACTTGGCCCAGGTTGTGGCTGGCCCAGACCAGGGTCAAAGGGCGATCAGGCGCACAGGCAAATTCGGCCATCAAGGCTTCGACTTCGCGTTTGGCGTGCGGGTCCAGACTGGCCGTGGGTTCATCGAGCAGCAACACATCGGGCTGACGCGCCCAGGCGCGGGCCAAGGCCAGGCGCTGCTGCTGCCCGCCCGACAACTGGCGGCCGTTTTGCCGCGCCACAGACTGCAGGCCCACGCGTTGCAAAGCTTGTAGCGCCAACACTTGGGCAGCCGACCAAGACAGGCC
>CAITSG010000282.1 GCA_903894995.1 uncultured Burkholderiales bacterium | reverse complement strand
TCAAACCCAGGCTGTTCGGGCTTGACCACAGTTTTGCCAGCAGCAGCCCAAGCGTCAAAGCCACCCGCAATCGATGCAACATTCAGGTAGCCCATGCTCTGCATGGCTTGCGCCGCCAAGGCTGCGCGGCCACTGGTCTTGCAGTACAGCACCACCTTCAGGTCGCGGCCCGACAAGGCGGGTGTGCCGCTGAGCTTGAATTCCAGCAAGCCCCGGGGCACCAGCACCGCGCCAGGCAGGTGGCCCGCGGCAAATTCGTCGGCTTCGCGCACGTCGATCAACACGTCGGCTTGGCGAATGGTTTCATCGGCGTCTTGCAAGGCGATCTCGCGGACATGGGCTTTGGCTTGCATGACCAGATCGTGGGCTGTTTTCATGGTGTCTCCTACAGGTTCAAACAATGGGTTTCAGGGGGCCAACTGGGCGTTGATGGCTTGCAGGCTGTTCACCGCCCTCGCCTGACAACCATTCCCCTTGCAGCCCCTTCAGTCTGTCAACACCCGCCCATCGGCATCGAGCACCCGCACCTGAATGGGAATGCCCTGCCCCACGCTTTGGGTGACGGTGCAAAAACCTTCAAACTGACCGAGCACGCGCTCAAGTTGCGCCAGCTTGGCCGCAGGAACGCCCAAGTGCAAAGTAGCCAGCATGTTCAACACACGCATGCGGCCATCGGCATTGCGTCCCACTTCGGCCTGTACTTCGCAGCGCAAAGGCTCAGGCGCTTGCTTGAATTTGCGCAAGGCAAAGAGCAGCGAATCGCTCAAGCAATTGCCCACCGCTGCACACAGCAACTGCACCGGCGATGGCCCCAGCCCCGTGCCCAAAGGCTCTGGCTCGTCACTGGTCAACACCGGCATGTTGTCGTCAAAGCGGATGTCAAAGCGGTAATCGTGCTGCTGGGTCAATGTGACCGAAATCAATTTTTCACTCACAGGGCTCCACTTTCTGATGATGACTGGCAACGGTTCACCGATCCCCCGTTCTGGAGGGCAACCGGAACCGTCTTTACAAGTTTCAGTCTATAGGTGAAGGCCAGGGCCGCTTTTGCCATGGATCAAGAAAACGTTCTGCCGAAGCCGGACTGTAAAGAACGTGGAAGGCCACAAATCAGGACTTGCCGGGCGCGAGCAAGTCTTGCGGCTTGACCATGGGCCAGCCAAGCTTGGCCCACTCGCTCATGCCGCCATCGACATAGCGGATGTTGGTGAAGCCCTGCTCTTGCAGCGCCTCGGTCACGGCGCGCGAGCGGTTTTGGGTGTTACAGATCAGCAAAACCGGTTGGTCCGCTTGCTTGGGAATCTCGGCCACGCGCTGCGCCACCTGGCTCATGGGCAGCAAGACCACACCTTGTGCCACGCCCGTGGCGTGCTCTTGCGGCTCGCGGATGTCGATCATGAGCACCTTGCCCGACTCGTGCTCGACGCGGGCTTGCTCAAGCGACACCGAGGGCATCCTCGCCTCTGAGTTGCACGCTTGCAGGCCCAAAACCAGCAGCACCCCAACCAACCACCGCCAAGTCTGAATGGACATCTCAACCCCTTAAATATCAGTGGCCTATTATATAAATGCACGATCAAAGATGCACCCGAGCAAACTGTGATGCACCCCACTGACTGAGGGGCAAGGCCAGACGGATAGGATCAAAGCTTCCTATCCATCCCGCCATCACCAAATACAAGCTGTGAAAAACACCCAAGCGACCGAGCCACTGGTGCACGAATTCAGCACACACATGGTGCGCGAACTGCGCTCGGACCATGCGGGCGAAACTGGTGCGGTCTACATTTACAAAGGCATCACGGCAGTGGCCCGCTGGCGGCAAGATGTCGAGTTGCTGGCCTTTGCCCGCCAGCATGGGGACACCGAAACCGAACATTTGCGCCTGATTGAGGACTGGCTACCCCCTGAGCGCCGCAGTCGCTTGCTGATGCCCTGGCGCATGGCGGGTTGGCTGACCGGGGCGCTGCCCGCGCTGTTCGGCCGACGTGCCGTCTACGGCACCATCGCCGCCGTCGAGACCTTTGTGGATGTGCATTACCAACAGCAAATTGACCACCTGCAACAGCACGGCGGCCCCGCAGGCCTGCTGCCTTTGCTGGAGCGCTGCCAAGCCGATGAACAGCACCACCGAGACGAAGCCGCCGCCTTGGCAGGCCAGCACTCGCCTTGGTGGCTGCGTTTGTGGTGCAGCGTGGTCGGCTCAGGTTCAGCCGCAGCCGTGGTCCTTGCGCGGCGCGTATAAAGGTCGGAGCATTCTCAGCAAATTGAAAGCATTTCCCCTATGAGCAATTTTCAAAACCCCTAACAAACCTGGAACCAACGCTTTGCCGCCGAGCACTATGTGTTTGGCGAAGCGCCCAACGCCTATTTGAAATCACAAGCGGCCCACTTGGTGCCAGGCACCGCGCTGGCCGTGGCCGATGGCGAAGGCCGCAACGGCGTGTGGTTGGCCCAGCAAGACCTGCAGGTCGATGCCTTTGATTTCTCGGACAACGCCATCCGCAAAGCCCAAGCCTTGGCCCAAAGCCGACAAGTGACGGTGAATTGGGTGTGCTGCGATTGGCAGTCTTTTGACTGGCGGCCTGCGCATTACGACAACGTGGTGGGCATCTTTTTCCAGTTCGCCACTCCCGATGAGCGCAGCACCCTGTTTGCACGCATGCTCAGTAGCCTCAAGCCCGGCGGCACCCTGATCATCCAGGGCTACACGCCGCGCCAACTGGACTTCAATACGGGCGGCCCCGGCAAACTGGCGCACCTGTACGACGAAGCCCTGATGCTGGATGCCTTCGGTGAACTGGACATCCTGGACCTGCGCACCTATGAGGCTGAGATCACCGAGGGCACAGGCCACCAAGGCATGTCGGGCCTGCTGGGTTTAACAGCACGCAAGCCTGCTTGACGGGTCAGCCAGCGCTGACGATCAAGGCTAGGAGTGCGTTCACAGTGATCCTCAGGTAACGCTGGCCATTGTCTTCGGGCTGTGGCATATGGCCAGCGCGCATGCTGATTTGCACAGAAGGGATGAATTGAACCATCACAAGCCCTCAATACACTTCTCTTGCACGGCCGTGCCGTCAGTGCCTAGCTGCTGATGTGGGTTTGGCCGCCGCGTCAAAACCGCCTTTGGCCTGCCACTCTGTCATGCCGCCTTGCAAGATGCGCACGTTCTCCCAGCCTGCTACCCGCAGGGCAAAACCGGCCTGGGCCGACAGCGACCCGGTGTTGCAATAAATGAGCGCAGGCTTGTTTTTGGGGATGGTGTTGCGCTTGGCCAGCACCTGTCGCCAGTCCATGTTGACCGCGCCGGGAATGTGCCCCTTGGCAAATTGCGCCGGGTCACGCGCATCGATCACCACCATCTTGGGCCACTCGTCTTTGGGAATTTGCTCGGCAAAAATCACACCGCCACCATAGTCCACAAACTCCAAATACCCCTCCATTTCGTCAATCACCGCAGCTTTGTTGTCGGCGTTTACGGCTGGGGCCAGCATCAAGCTAGCAGCGGTGGCTATCGCAAGGGTGGTGAAACGGATGCTCATGATTTATCCAAGTTGAATTTATATTAGCGGTGACGAATATTATGTGTCTAGGATGTCTCCATTGCATCAATGTCTAGGGGATATGTCTGGGATTTTTATCGTAAAAGCAATGATTCACGGAGTGGGATCTTTGTGCATCCATTCCTGATATTTCAGTCATTTCTGAAACTTCGGAAGTTTTGGTTGGAATTAAGACATGCCTATCTCAGAACAAATCCCGTCCCTGAACCGCGAGTTCATCGCCCATTTCGGTGAAATGGGCAGCAAGTGGGGCATCAACCGCACGGTCGGCCAAATTTACGCGCTGCTCTATGTGCCGCCGCAGGCTTTGAATGCCGATGAGATTGCCGAAGCGCTGGCGTTCTCGCGATCCAATGTGAGCATGGGCCTCAAAGAGTTGCAGGCTTGGCGGCTGGTGCGTTTGCGCCACCAATCGGGCGACCGGCGCGAGTACTTTGAGGCGCCAGCCGGCGTGTGGGAAATCTTTCGGGTGCTGGCCGAAGAGCGCCGCCGCCGTGAAATCGAGCCCACGCTGTCCATGCTGAGAACAGCCTTGCTCGAGACGCCCAGCACCGACGCAGAGCGCCATGCCCAGCAGCGCATGCGCGAAATGCACGACCTGATCGACCGCCTCATGACCTGGTTTGACGACGTGCAAAAGCTTGCGCCCGAGACCGCCATGCAGCTCATGGGCATGGGCGCCACGGTGACCAAGGTGCTCGAATTCAAAGACCGCCTGACCGGTCGCGGCAACAAGGCACCGGCCATCAGCCAAACTCGCGACAGCGCTTGACCCCCAAAGAAAGCCACCATGGACATCGACGCACTCATCCTTTCTCGCATCCAGTTTGCTGCGAACATCAGCTTCCACATCCTGTTCCCCACCATCACCATCGCGCTGTGCTGGTTCTTGCTGTTCTTCCGTTTGCGCTTTGCCCGCACCCGGGATGTGGCCTGGGAAGAGGCCTACTATTTTTGGGCCAAGGTGTTCGCGCTGACCTTTGCACTGGGGGTGGTTTCGGGCATTGTGATGAGCTTCCAGTTCGGCGCCAATTGGCCGGGCTTCATGGAGCGCACGGGCAATATTTCAGGGCCGCTGCTGGGCTATGAGGTACTGACGGCGTTTTTCCTGGAGGCCAGCTTTCTAGGCATCATGCTGTTTGGCCGCGGCCGGGTGAGCGAGCGGGTTCACCTGGTGGCCACTTTCTTGGTCGCTTTTGGCACCACCATGTCGGCCTTCTGGATCCTGAGTCTGAACTCCTGGATGCATACCCCGGCAGGTTTTGAAATCGTCAACGGCCAATTCATCCCCACCGATTGGTTGGCGGTGGTTTTCAACCCCTCGTTTCCCTACCGGTTTGCCCACAAGTTGCTTGCCTCGGCACTGACCGCGTCGTTCTTGATCGCTGGCTTGTGCGCTTGGCAACTGATCAAAGGCAGCGCTACCCGCGGCACCCACAAAGCCATGCGTGCGGCCGTTTTCACTGCTGCTTGCGTGATGCCACTGCAGTTCCTCGTGGGGGACATGCACGGCCTCAACACACTGGAGCACCAACCGGCCAAAGTCGCAGCCATGGAAGGCATCTGGGAAACCGAGCGCGGCGCACCGCTGACGCTGTTTGGCATTCCCGACCAAGAAGCACGCACCACCCACTTCGCAGAGAAGATCCCCAAAATTGCCAGCTTGATCTTGACCCACGAGCTGGACGGTGAAGTCAAAGGGATCAACGAATTTGAAGGTGTGCACCCACCCGTGGCATCAGTGTTTTATGCCTTTCGCGTGATGGTCGGCGTGGGGTCGTTGATGTTGTTAGTGGCTGGCTTTACCGCTTGGCGCTTATGGCTTCAGCGCCGGCAGTCGGAAGTGGTGCTGCCCAAGCCCCTGCTGTGGGTGCTCTCGGGCATGGCCTTCTCTGGTTGGGTAGCCACACTGGCGGGCTGGTACGTGACCGAGATCGGTCGCCAACCCTTCCTGGTGTATGGCTTGATGCGCACCAGCGAAGCCGCCACCACTTTGCCGCCGCCCTACATTGCGCTCACCTTGACAGCATACCGGGTGGTTTACGGCTTGCTGTTGGTCACTTATGTCGGCGTGTTGAAGTACATGGCCGAGAACCCCAAAGAACACAAACAGGAAGCGCCCACGGGTGCCTTGTTGGGCAAAGCCGGGGTGTGATGCACTGCTCACAGCTGCTTTGTATCTGAAAATAAATTTGAAAGACGACCATGACTTGGGCGTTGGTTTGCTGCTCTTGAAAGCGACCGACGCCGAGAAGGACACCATGATCGCCAGCATCGGCCCCTTCTGGGATGCCAATGAGACCTGGCTGGTGCTTGGCGTTGGTGTGTTGTTGATCGCCTTTCCGATGGCCCATGGCGTTGTGCTCCAAGCGCTTTACCTGCCCGTGGCGGTGATGCTGATCAACTTGATTTTGCGCGGTGTGGCGTTTGACTTCCGGGTGAAAGCACCGCTGAAGTACAAGCCATTCTGGAACCGCGCGTTTTTCGCCGGATCGCTCATGGCCAGTGCGTCGCAGGGTTGGATGCTCGGCAGCTACATCACCGGTTTTGCCGACGGACCGCTGGGCTGGGCATTTAGCCTGGGCATCGCCATCACCTTGCCAGCAGCTTATGTGTTGCTGGGCTCAGGCTGGTTGATGATGAAAACCGAAGGCGATCTGCAGCAAAAAGCCGTGTGCTGGGCCAAGCGCGTGCTGTGGCCCATGGCAGCGGCCTTGTTGGCCATATCCGCGGCCACACCGCTGGTGAAAAAGGGCGTGCTTGAGAAATGGTTTGGTGTACCGCAGGTGTTTGCCCTGCTATCGGTCCCCCTCATGTGCGCCTTGGCGTTCTTTGCCATGCGTTGGGTACTCACGCGTCCGAACTTGGTCAACGCAGGTTACGGCTGGTTGGTGTTTGCCAACACCGTTCTGATTTTTGTGTTGGCCTTCTTCGGCTTGGCCTACAGCATCTTTCCGGACATTGTGATCGGCCGCATGACGGTCTGGGAAGCTGCGATCAGCACCGCATCGCTGAATGTGATTTTTGTCGGTGTGGCCATCACGCTGCCGGTGATCATCGCTTACACGGTGTTCATGTACCGCGTGTTTTGGGGCAAGGCGACTGCGTTGAAGTACGGCTGAACTTGATACGAATTATTCAAGTGGCTTATGTCAAGAGACCCTGACTCAGACTGAAACCTCGACTCAAGGCAATCAAGGTCAAAAAATGAGTCGCCGCGGGTTTTGAGGTGGCTCCACACTTTAGAAAAGCAGTCCTCCTCTTTAGACGACATAAGGGGCACGCAGCTAAATTCGTGGACTGGTTTATGCCGGAAGTCCCAGGCTTTTTCGACATTGGAAGGTTCCAAGTGATCCCAATGACACTTTGATTCGCTTCTCGTCATAACAGAGAATGCAGGCGACAAGGCTCTGAATCAGATGCTCGTTGGATGGCCTGGTCCAGATGCTGATTTCAACGCCTTCTAGATGGGCCCATTGTCCACAATCGGCTGGCGCATAAGCCCGCAGTGCTGGCTCAGCGCTGCAACAGCACCTCGTTCGTGATTTGATAACGTCGGCCCTGTTTGTCGCAAGGCTTCAGGGCGCCGTCGCGCACCAGACTGCTGATTTCACGGCTGACGGTTTCGAGTTTGATGTCAAGCATGGCGCCCATGTCGTCGCGCGCAAAAAACGAGGTGATACTGGGTTGGTCGGGGTCGCGCATTTTGAGGGCCAAGGCCGCTACGCGTTGACGGGCCGAGCCGAAGTTCAGGTCGGCAAGCCAGTCGTCGGCGTCTTTCAGGGCTTGTTGCCACTTTTGCATGAGGCGCTTGTGCAGACGTGGCGAATTGGCTGAGAGGTGGTGCAACACCGACAAGGGAATGCGGCAAACCTGGGCTTCGACCAGAGCGATGGCTTCGCTGTCGTAGCGGGCGGTGGCGAGGGCTTCAAGGCCGATCACGTCGCCTGGGCGCAGCACGCGCACGATGCGTTCGCGGCCGTCGGCGGTGGCCCGCACCAGTTTGACCATGCCTTTGCGCAACGTGAATACGCCCACGGCGGTTTGGCCTTCGTTGTACAGAGGCGCATCTGCCGCGAACACCATGTCGTCGATCGGAGTGTGGATTTCGCCAAAGTCCTGTTCGTTCAGATCAGCAAACAGCACCATGTCTCGGATTCCGCAGTTGCGGCAGTCCGAGGTGCCTTTCCAGGCCGAGTCAATCTTGATGGGGATCATGTTCTGAATCTAGCATGCGCAACGTGCCGCCAACTGACGCGCGGGCTGGCTTTACATGGCCTTGCGCCCTTGCGCCATGCGCTCTTCCAGGTAAGGGCCATAAAAGTCGGGCAGGTAGGCACCTTCCATGCGCTCGGCCACTTCTTTGCCACCGGGCCCAAAAAACAACAAGGTGGGCGTGATGGAGACTTTCCACCGCCGGGTCAGTTCATCGTGTGTGGTGAGCTTGCCCGCAAAGTCGAGCACGGGCTGGTTGTTGCGCATGTCCACCTGCACGATCGCGGTGCCAGCAAGCGCCATGGGCGAGAGGTGGCTTTGCCTGGCTTGGCGGCAAAAGACGCAGCCTTCGAGGCTGACCATGACGATCAGGGGCTGCTTGTTTTTGAGGGCGCGGGCCAGTTCTTCGGGCAGGGATTGGGCGGCTGGCAAGGTGGCCGCTCGGCCCGATTGCGCCCAAACGGGTGTGGCCGCAAGCAATACCCCGACCCGTAACAACCAGTCGCGACGCCGCAAAACAGAAGAAGAAAACATAGTCAGGTTGGAAGCGATGAATTGCGGACAGTGGACAATAGCGGGTTTTGTGTGGCGGCCTGACGCATCTTCAGTGCCGCACATTGAATATAAGAACTCAATGAATTATTGGAGAAATCCATGAATCTCGCAAGCTTGCTTGAAACCTGGGGAGACACAAATGTACTGGCCATGGCCGGTGCATTGGTGGGCTTCATCTTTGGCCTGGCGGCCCAGCGCACCCGATTTTGTGCCCGTGCGGCCGTGGTGGAGTGCTGCGAAGGCCAGACGGGTGACCGTTTCAGCGTGTGGTGGCTGGCTTTTGGCGCAGCAATGGTGGGGGTGCAGGCTTTGGTGTCCTTGGGCTGGCTCAAGCCTTCGGACGCCCGTTACATTGGCCCTGCTGGCAGCATCTCAGGCGCGATGCTGGGGGGCTTGTTATTTGGTGCAGGCATGATTTTGACGCGCGGCTGTGCCAGCCGCCTGCTGATTTTGTCGGGCAATGGCAATTTACGCGCCTTGCTGGCTGGCTTGGTGTTTGCCGTCACGGTGCAAGCGAGCATTGCCGGTTGGCTGGCCCCTGCCCGCCAGGCCTTGGCCAGTTGGTGGCCCATCGATGGCGGGGCCGGGCGTGATTTGCTGCAGCTCACAGGCATTGGCCCCACGGGGGGTTTGGTGCTGGCGCTGCTGGCTTTGGGCACCGGGTTTTACTTTTTCTTTAAGACGCACCAGCGCCGTTGGGGCTTGGCGCTGGGGGCCATCGTGGTGGGCTTGAGCATCGCGCTGGGCTGGGGCCTGACGCAGGCGATTGCCTCGCAGTCGTTTGAATCCATTCAAATCCAAAGCCTGAGCTTCAGCGGTGCCTCAGCCGAAATGCTGATGCGGGTCCTGTCCAGCGCCACATCACCCAGCCTGGGTTTTGATGCGGGTTTGCTGCCCGCCACTTTTGCAGGCTCTTTACTGGGCGCACTGGTCGGGGGTGACTTTAAGTTCGAGGGCTTCAAGACCGAGAACAAACTGGGCCACTACCTCACGGGTGCGGTGCTCATGGGTTTTGGCGCGGTGCTGGCGGGTGGCTGCACGGTGGGCGCGGGCATGACTGGAGGCTCGGTGTTCTCGCTCACGGCCTGGCTGACCCTGATCGCCATCTGGCTGGGTGCGGGCCTGTCTTGGCGCATTCACCGAAGCATGGGCTGGCAGATCTGAAGCCTGGTATTTTTGCTTTGCGCAGCCCGGACTACAGCGTGCGGTATGGCTGGATGGCATGGAACGCGTTTGTCGGTGGCCGTACCCGTTTGCACCTCGGCGAAACCGATCGGCATGCCTGCTGCAGGCTGTCAGCATCATGGATGCTGACCAGCCAGAGCATTCTTCTGGCGCTCAACCTGGAGGCCCTTGTCTGAATCAATCGACCTTGGCACCTGCTTGGAACCAGCGACCGATCAAAGCGCGTTCTTCGTCGGTGATGCCCGTGCTGTTGTTCATGGGCATTTGCTTGGTCACCACCACTTGTTGGTAGATGTTTTGCGCATGTTGCTTGACCAACTCGGGGCTGTCCAAGCGCACGTTTTTCATTTGCACTTGCTCGCCATGGCACATGGTGCAACGCTGTTCCAACACGGCCTTGACCTGGGCAAAAGCCACAGGCGCTGCGGGTGCTGCAGGCGTCGCTGAAGCCATGGGCGCGGCAGGTTTCAAAGCCACAATCACGCTCAAAATCATCAGCACCCCTACTGCCGCAAAGGGCCAAGGGTTGGCGGCACGCCCCAAATGGAAGGCGTGGCGCTGAACAAAAAACTGACGAATCAAGGCACCGGCCAACATCATCACAAACAGCAGCACCCAACGGTGTTCATGCGTGTACAAAAAACTGTAGTGGTTGCTCAGCATGGCAAAGATGACAGGCAGCGTGAAATAGGTGTTGTGCACACTGCGTTGCTTGCCGCGCTTGCCGTGGATGGCCAGTGCATTGGCGTCATAGCTTTCGCCAGACGTCATGGCCGCCACCACTTTGCGCTGTCCAGGAATGATCCAGAAAAACACGTTGGCGCTCATGGCTGTGGCAATCATCGCACCCACCAGCAAGAAGGCGGCGCGCCCTGCAAACAGCTCATTGGCCAGCCAAGAACAAAACGCCACGAACACGATCATCAAGCCCGCCACGATCAGTTCACCGTTTTTGCGAAAGCCAAACACGCGGCAAACGATGTCGTAAACGACCCAAAAT
>CAITSG010000281.1 GCA_903894995.1 uncultured Burkholderiales bacterium | reverse complement strand
GCGCGAGTTGGCCGACGGGTCGGCGCCATTGCGGGCCGCGATCATGATGTCCTTGGCCAAGCGGCCAAACAATTTGCCTCGTGCATCGGCCGCCTGGGCCTTGCCTTTTGCTTTCCACTGCGCGCCCATGGGGTCTTCCTTGTTCTGGGATGAAAGCGGGGGATTTTAAGCGCTTGCCTGCATGATTCACTGTCCGGCTGCGGGTCCCGCAGGTCACAGGCGTTGCCGCGCAGTGGCCCAATAATGGCCCAGCTGACACTCCGCTGGTCGAGCGCGCCATTCGGCAGGGCTTCAGCGTGGAGGTGTCCGAAGCCCCGATTTGCCCATGAACCACCCCGCCTTGCCTTTGTTTCCCGGTTTTGCCCACCACCTGCTGGAGGTCAGTCCCGGCATCTCGATTTCGGCCATGTTGGGCGGCCAGGGTCCTGGTTTGTTGTTGCTGCACGGCCACCCCCAAACCCTGGCCATCTGGCACAAAGTGGCCCCCACGCTGGCGCAGCACTTCACCGTGGTGGCGGCCGACTTGCGTGGTTATGGCGATTCGTCCAAGCCCGAAGGCGGGCCAGACCACACGGCTTACGCCAAACGCAGCATGGCGCAAGACCAAGTGAGCTTGATGCAGCAGCTGGGTTTTGCGCGCTTTGCGGTGCTGGCGCACGACCGGGGCGCCCGCGTGGCGCACCGGCTGGCCATGGACCATTCGCAAGCGGTCAGCCGCATGGCCTTGCTCGACATCGCGCCCACCTTGGCCATGTACGAACAGACCACCGAGGCCTTTGCCCGCGCCTATTGGCACTGGTTCTTTTTGATCCAGCCGCAGCCCCTGCCCGAACGCCTGATCCAGGCCAACCCGGCGGCCTATGTGACCGATGTCATGGGCAACCGCAGCGCCGGACTGGCCCCTTTTGACGCGCGGGCGCTGGCCGAATACCAGCGCTGCTTGGCCTTGCCGGGTGCTGCACACGGCTTGTGCGAAGACTACCGCGCCTCGGCAGGTATTGACCTAGAGCACGACCGGGAGGACATCGCCCAAGGCAGGAAGTTGGAGATGCCGCTGCAGGTGCTCTGGGGCGCACAAGGCGTGGTGCAGCGCTGTTTTGAGCCGCTCAAGGAATGGCAAAAAGTGGCCACCCAGGTCACGGGCCAGGCGCTGCCCTGCGGTCATTACATCGCCGAAGAAGCGCCTGACGCTCTGCTGGCGCAGGCCTTGCCCTTTCTGCGAGGGTTGGCGGCATGAGCCAGCACAACCGGCGCGGCATCGTCACCATGACCGGGGCCATGGTGTTTTTTGTGGCCAACGACGCCTTGGTCAAGTGGGTCAGCACGGACCTTTCAACCCCGCAACTGATTTTTGTGCGCGGGGTGATGACCACGGCGCTGCTGTTGGCCCTGGCTGGCTGGATGGGCCAGTTGCAGCTCTGGCGCACCACGCTGACGCGTTCGGTGCCTGCCCGCGCGGTGCTGGACAGCCTGGCGTCCTTCTCTTACCTCACGGCGGTGTTCCACATGCCCTTGGGCAATGCCACGGCCATCAACCTGGCGGGACCCCTGTTCTTGACTTTGATGGCGGTGTTCTTTTTGAAGGAGCAGGTCACCCCCGGCCGTTGGGCGTTGATCGTGCTGGGTTTTGCCGGTGTGTTGTTGGTGGTGCAGCCGCGCGTGGGCGACTTCAATGCCTATGCCTTGCTCTGCCTGTTTGCGGCGATGCTGCACGCGGGGCGAGATTTCATGACGCGCCTGGTGCCTGCCCAGGTGCCTTCGCTGCTGATCACCTTGTCTACCTCCACCATGGTGATGCTGCTGTCGGGCGTTTGGAGTTTGTTCGAGCCCTGGAAACCCATGGCCACGCAGCACCTGTGGCTGCTGTTCGGCGCGTCGCTGTGCCTGGCGGCGGGTTACCACCTGCTCACGCTGAGCATGCGGCTGGGTGACATGAGCGTGATCGGGCCTTTTCGCTACAGCGGTTTGCTGATGGCGCTGGTGCTGGGCTACCTGATGTGGGGCGATGTGCCCAACCCGTTGGCCTGGTGTGGCATTGCGCTGGTGGTGGCCGCTGGGCTGGGGCTGCTGCAGGCGGAGCGCAGGCGCAAGCAGGCTTTGCTGGCGCTTTGATCTGCGCCTTGATTGTGTGGTTCGCTTGAGTTGTCGATGAGCGCAACGACTTGAGCGCACAAGCCATCGCCCACAGGGTGGGCTCCTACAGGGAGGTGCCCGTTTTTTGTAGGAGCCCACACCGTGGGCGATAGGACGCGGTACGCGCCTTGTCAACCGCTCAGCGACTTGCCTTGTCCAGCGCTTGGTCGATGTCCCACAGGATGTCGTCCAGATTCTCCAAGCCCACCGAAATGCGCACCATGTCGGGTGGCACGCCTGCGGCCAGTTGCTGGGCGTCGTCGAGCTGGCGGTGTGTGGTGCTGGCCGGGTGGCTGATCAGGGTGCGGGTGTCGCCGATGTTGACCAAGTGGCTCATGAACTGGGCGGACTCGATGAAGGTCACGCCCTGCGCCAAACCGCCTTTCACACCAAACGACAGCAAGCCCGACGCCCCGCGCATCTGGCGCTGCATCAGCGCGTGCTGCGGGTGGTCGGGCAGGCCGGGGTAGTTGACCCAGGCCACACGCGGGCTGGCTTGCAAAAACTTCGCCACGCCCAAAGCGTTGTCGCAGTGCTTTTGCATGCGCAGGGGCAGGGTCTCAACGCCTTGCAGAATCTGCCAAGCGCTCATGGGGCTGAGTGCCGCGCCGAATACGCGCAGGCTTTCCATGCGGCAGCGCATGGAAAAACCAAAGTCACCAAAGGTCTCGTAAAACTTCACGCCGTGGTAACCCTTGGACGGCTCGGTCATGCCCGGAAAATTGCCGTTGTCCCAAGGGAATTTGCCGCCTTCAACCACCACGCCACCCAAGGTGGTGCCGTGGCCCGCCAGGTATTTGGTGGCCGAATGCACCACGATGTCGGCGCCCAGCGCCAGCGGATTGCACAGCAGCGGGCTGGGCACGGTGTTGTCGATGATGAGCGGCACGCCATGCGCGTGGGCCACCTCGGACACGGCGGCGATGTCCAGCACCACCATGCTCGGGTTGCCCAGACTTTCGGCGTACACCGCCCGGGTGTTGGGGCGCATGGCGGCGGCAAAGGCCTCGGGCTTTGTCGCGTCCACAAAGGTGGTTTCGATGCCGAACTTGGCCAAGCTCACGGCCAGCAAGGTGACCGAGCCGCCGTACAAAGCCCCGGCCGCCACCACATGGTCGCCCGACTGCAAGATGGTCATCAGCGCCATGGTTTCGGCCGCCATGCCCGAGGCACTGGCCACAGCAGCGCGCCCGCCTTCGAGCGCGGCCACTCGCTCTTCGAGCACCGCCACCGTGGGGTTGCTCAGGCGCGAATACACATTGCCAAAGGTCTGCAGATTGAACAGCGAAGCCGCGTGCTCGGCGCTGTCAAACACAAAGCTGCTGGTTTGGTAGATGGGCAAGGCGCGTGCGCCGGTGGCCGCGTCGGGAATTTGCCCGGCGTGGATGGCCAGGGTTTCGGGGTGGAATTGGCGGTCGGTCATGTTGTTCGGGGGTCAAAAAGGCGGTTTAAAACACGGCAACTGCATGGGCAACATGTCGGCCATGGGACGTGACGCGAGCTTGTATGGGTAGGAGCCTACCCCGTGGGCGATCACTGGCCTCACACCAGCCGCCTTGCCGAGATGATCCCGGTGTTCACGCCCACCCAATTCAATCCGCCAAACAGCCGGGCGTGCTCGATCTTCACGCAGCGGTTGCTCACCGAATCCATCCCGGCTTGCCGGGCCAGCGCATCGGCCTCGGGGTTGGCCACGCCCAGTTGTTGCCACAGGCACTTTGCGCCCATCTGCACCGCTTGCTCGGCAATCGGCAACACGTCTTCGTCGCGGCGAAACACATCGACCATGTCCACTTGAAAAGGGATGTCGCCCAAGCTGGCGTAACAGGTTTCACCGAGGATCTCGCCGCCCGCATAGCGCGGGTTAACGGGCACGATCTTGAAGCCGTGGGACTGCATGTACTTGGCAGCGAAATAGCTGGGCCGGTGCCACTCGGCCGACAAACCCACCACGGCGATGATGTGACACGTTTTAAGGATGCGCCGCAGCGCGTGCAAATCGTTGTGCATGGGGTCCTTCTTTTTCTTCAGCGTTTTTCTGTTGAAGCCTCAAGCTTAAGTGTTGCAGGGTGTTTTTTATCGATCAAACCCTGTGAAGTTTGAAGTGAAGGGTGATCTGCGACGCTTTTCGCGACAGGGGTGGTGTGCGAGGGTGATCGCGACGAGGGCGTCGCTCCTACAGGGGGATGCACTGCATTTTGTAGGAGCCCCGCACTCGGGGCGCATCTGCTCCATAGGGCTCACACCGTCAATACGTCACCCGCCCACTGCGCTTCATCTGCCGCGAGGCCCAGGTCGCGCTCAGCGACAACACCCCGCACACCGCCATCACGCCCAGGTAATGGCCGCTGTGGTCAAACACCGCACCGGCCAGTACCGGGCCCAACAAGTTGCCAAAAGCCGCACCGCTGTAGAGCGTGCCCACCACGCTGGCCACCGATTTGCCGCCAAAGTAGTCCATGCAAATGGCGGGCAAAAGCGACACGATGCTGCCATAACTCAGGCCGAACCACAGCGCGAAAACTACCAGCAATCCCTGCCCGCCCGCCGCGCCCCACAACACATACGACGCGCCCATGGACAGCTGCATCAGCACCAAGGTTTGCGCCCTCCCCAGCCGGTCAGCCAGCAGGCCAATGGCAAAGCGCCCGACCAGGCTGCCCACACCAATCAAGCCCACCAGGCCCACCGCAAACGCTTCGCCCAAGCCCAGATCACGCGCCGACGCCGACACATGGGCAAATGGGATGAACATCACCGGCGAGGCCAGCACCGTGGCCAGGTACAGCCAGCGAAAAGTGGGGCTGCGCAGGGTTTCACGCAAAGTCAGGCCGGAGGCCGAGCCACCTGATCCGCTGGATGGTGCTGCAGGTGCGCGGCGCAGCAAAGCCGCCGCCAACAAACCCAGCACCAACACGCCCAGCGCCAGCACCTGCATCGCCTCGCGCCAAGGCATGGGGCCAATGGCCATGGCCACCAGCACCGGCACCATCAAGGTGCCCGCGCCCACACCTGAACTGGCAATGCCCCCGGCCAGCCCGCGTCGGGTGGTGAACCAAGGCTGCACGCTGGCAATGGACGGGGTGTAGACCAGCGCAATGCCCAAGCCCACCAACAAGCCATAGCTCGCATACACCGCGAGCAAAGACGTGGCCCAACTGGTGGCCAGCAAGCCCAGCGCAATGAGTGCCATGCCCGCCGAGCACACGATGCGTGGCCCAAAGCGGTCGGCCAGCATGCCGCCGCCTGCGCCCATCACAAAGTAGACAAAGCCCGAGAGGCCAAAAATCCAGGACACATCGGCCCGCTGGGCTGAAAACTCAACGGCAAACGATTCAAAAAATGCTGCGAACGAATACGACACCCCAAAGATCAAGGCCAGGCACACAAAAGTGGCCCAAACCACCACCCAGGCGTAAGGGGTTTCTTTCATGGTGTCTCCGGTGTTCGCATGTTGCAAAGCATTGTGCCTTGCACGGGAATGGGACACCCCAAGGGTCTCAAAGCCTGTGTCACACTGGCGATCATGGACCCTTCACTTGAACAAGCTCGCCAAGCCTTTGTGGCTGGCATCGAACAGTTTGAACGCCACGACTTCGAGGCGGCGGCCGGTTTTTTTGAACAAGCTTTGCGGCACGCGCCGGGCAGACCGTCGGTGCTGCTGAACCTGGGGGTCAGCTGCGTGCACTTGGGCCGCTTTGAGCGGGCCAATGAGTGCCTGCGTCAAGCTTTGGACGCGGACGACTCTCAAACCGATGCCTGGAAGGCCTGGGGCGTGACGCACATGGCGCTGGGCGATTGGTCGCAGGCTTTGCTTTGCCACGACAAAGCGCGCGCCTTGGGCGCAGACGGTGCCGAATTTTGTTTGCGTTGGGGCCAGTGCTTGGCGCACCAAACGCAATTACCACAAGCCTTGCTGGCCTTCGAACAGGCCCTGGCGCACGACCCCGAGTTGGCCGAAGCCTGGAGCCAGCTGGGCCATGTGCAGCGCGACATGGG
>CAITSG010000280.1 GCA_903894995.1 uncultured Burkholderiales bacterium | reverse complement strand
TCAAAGCGGTTTGCACCACCGTGGGCACCCCCCCGGCAAACACCGGCAAATGCGCGAATGCGGCGCTGAACACCACGCTGGCACAGGCGCTGACCGCTCCCAAAGCCAGAAACCACCGGGCCGAGACAAGCCGAACGTGGAACGAGCAAACAGGCGTTTCATTGGGAGAAGGATTGGACATGTGGAGCGGGGCACGGGGCCAAAGTGAGAGCAGCCAATTGAAGCATGACTTCGGTCGCAGCAACGTGCACAAGGTAAGCCACAAGGATCAAGGCACGGTGTTGCCTGGCCCTCATTGCAGCGGTCTGCGGTACCCTCCGGACTGGCCAAGGGGTGAGAACACCACCTGCCACAGTTGGTTGTCACGGGCACGAAAAGTGCCTGCGCAACACAAGAGGTAATACCGCCACATGCGGTAAAAACGCTCGCCGTAACGTTCTTTCAACGTGGGCCAGGCCGCCTCAAAGCGTTGGTGCCAAGCCATGAGCGTTTTGTCGTAATCCTCGCCCAAGTTGTGCCAATCCTCCATGACAAACACGTCCTCGCTGTATTGGGCGATTTCAGACACCGATGGCAACACCCCATTGGGAAAAATGTACCGTTCAATCCAGGGATCGATGCTTGAACCGGCCCTGTTTTTGCCAATGGTGTGGAGCAAAAACAAGCCATCGTTGCGCAAGCAACGGCGGGCCATGTCAAAGTAGGCTCGGTAATTTTTGTGTCCCACATGTTCAAACATGCCAATGGAAGCGATGCGGTCAAAGCGTTGCTCGCCCTGCGAATTGAACTGCCGGTAATCGGCCAACTCAAAACGCACAGGCAAATCCCGCGCCTTTTGCGCGCCCAAGCGGGCTTGCTCTTTGGAAATTGTCAAACCCACGCACTGCACACGGTAGTGACGAGCCGCAAACAGCATCAAACTGCCCCAACCGCAACCAATGTCCAGCAAGGTCATGCCGGGTTTCAGTTGCAATTTTTGGCAGATCAAGTCCAGCTTGGCCTCTTGCGCCTGCGCCAGGGTTTGGGCCACGGTCCAGTAAGCACAGCTGTAGGCCATGGACGGGTCCAGCATGGCTTCATACAAATCGTTGCCCAGGTCGTAATGCATTTCACCCACCTGCCAAGCCCGGTGGGATGACTGCAAATTGGTCAGCCGCGCTTTGAGCGATGCCCACAACCAGCCGGCCCGGCCCACCTGCTCGTCTAGGCGCGCCCGTAAAATCCGGGTGATCAGCTCATCCACCTGGTCGCAATCCCACCAACCGTCCATGTAGCTCTCGCCCAGCCCCAGACTGCCCCGCGTCAGGATGCGGTCAAACGTGGCCGGGTGGTGCACCCGCATGTCCCAAGGCCTGCTGCCGCCGACCTGGATGTCTGCCGTGGCCAGCAATTCGGACGCTCGACGCCAGTTCTCGTCGGTGTGCAGCAAAACGGTTTCGTTCTTGTCCCGAGTGAGGCCTTCAGACATGCTTGTCTCCTGTGAAAATGCCAAGCGGACCGGTGGCCCGCATCTTCACCATGCTAAGAAACGCGGCTGGCTTTGTACATCCAACAAAGCCGGTAAGCGGCTACCTTGATCGTGGTAGCGGATGCCTGTTGTCGTCCCGTTTTGGCAGTCGTTCGGGCGCGCGATCTGTGCATAATTGACGTTGACGTAACGTCAATCAAATTCAGGAGTTGCACATGGACATTCAAGGTAAAGTTTTCATCGTCACCGGCGGTGCATCGGGACTTGGCGAAGGCACAGCGCGCATGCTGGCGGCCAACGGCGGCAAAGTGGTCATTGCCGACATGCAGGCCGAAAAAGGTGAAGCGATTGCCAAAGAACTGGGCGGCGCTTTCGTCAAGTGCGACGTGAGCAACGAAGCAGACGGCCAGGCCGTGGTGGCCCAAGCCGTGTCCATGGGACGACTGTCTGGCCTGATCAACTGCGCGGGCATCGCCCCGGCCGAAAAAACCGTGGGCAAAAACGGCGCACACAGCCTGGCCGTCTACACCAAGACCATCATGGTCAACCTGGTGGGCACCTTCAACATGATTCGCCTGGCGTCTGAGGCCATGTGCAAAAACGAGCCCGAAGCCACAGGCGAGCGCGGCGTGCTGATCAGCACCGCCAGCGTGGCCGCCTATGACGGCCAGATTGGCCAGGCCGCATACGCCGCCTCCAAAGGCGGCGTGGTCGGCATGACGCTGCCCATTGCCCGCGACTTGGCGCGCAACGGCATCCGCAATATGACGATTGCCCCCGGCATCTTCGGCACCCCCATGCTGTTTGGCATGCCGCAAGAAGTGCAAGACGCCCTGGCCGCAGGCGTGCCCTTCCCCAGCCGCTTGGGCACTCCGCAGGACTACGCCAAATTGGCCCAACACATCATCGAAAACGACATGCTCAACGGCGAAGTGATCCGGCTGGATGGGGCGATTCGACTGGCACCGAAGTGATTTGACAACTGATTCGATCCGTGCAGCAAACAATGTGCCATCCCAAGGGTCGATCTGAGGCCTTTGAGGCTTAACCTGCCATGCCCATCACACTCAATACCAACCATGCGGCCAGATAACTGATTGTGAAAGTAATCACACCGGGCATGGCGGCCTGACCGCCCACACGTTCGGCCAAAAGGCCCACCAGCGGAATGAATTGCTGCGCATGCACCGCCAAAAAATGTGCTGGCCGCAAGTCTTGCCATGTGTGCCAGCCCACCACCGGCCAGCCCACGCCAGCAGGCGGCTGCTTGCCCCCCAGCATGAAGCCACTGACGGTGGACAGCACAAAAGTCAGGACCAAGCCCAAGAGCACCGCCATGATGGTGGGAGTGAGCACCGTTGTCACCAAAGCTTTCCAAATGACCCACGCCAGCCAAGCTTGTGATGCCACCAAGCCCACCGCGGCAACAGCCATCAGGCCAAACAGGATGGCTCGCACAGGGTCGGTCGTGTTGTAGTGAGAGCCCTCACCGAGCGACGCTTGGGAAGTGATGTACACCACCTCAAACAAAGAGGTGACGATGATCAAAGCAGCGATCCACTGAAAGCTTTGGCCTTGACCCACACGGCCTGGCACCAGCAGGGTCAACCAAACGGTGGTCAGGGCAAACAGCGCAGTGCCCGCCATGAACTTCATGGGCTTGGCCCAGATGCCCACATCGCGCAGCGTGCGCGCATCGAACCACGACAACGCATAAGTCGGCAGTAACAAGGCCGCCATCAACAGCCCGTAAACACACAAAGTTTTTTGCGCTGCACTCAGTCCATGCCAGCCCAAAACCAAATCGGCCAAGCTCTGCAGCCCATCTAAAAATGACATGATTACCTCAAAAATTGACACCGCCTTCAAGTGTCATTTAAACAGTTGACACTGTCAAAACGCAGCCAAGTCAAAGGCCATATGGTCATGACCATTCAAGAACTGGATCTGAAAAAAAGCCTCCATCCGAGCGGCCCGCGAAGTGATCTCTGAACAAGTCATAAACAGTTTGAGCCTTCAAGCTGGCGCCCAAAAACTCGGGCTTTCACACCAAGTCCCCACCGGCACTCACCCAGTCGAGACCATTTGCTGGAGGCCACCCTGCAGCGCTTTTTGTGGATTTCCCCGCTTTTCTGAACCAAGCCGCCCAAGCCTACTTGCGGATGCGCCCGTTGGCACGAAATCCGTTCAAATACCACCTGTTGTTGGGCACCCCCCCCCAGGCCCGAGCTGGCGGCCTGTACGGGCTAAAACTGAAAGCCACGGTGCAAAGTTCATAAGTTTTGACACCTGAAGCCCCATATGATCAAAATTAAACCTGCCACGTCACCATCCGGCCATACAGACGACTGTCCTTCAAAAAGAAAGAACCCATGAACGCACACTGGCCACTGAGTCTGATCATGCTGGCTTTTTTGAGCGCCTGCACCACACAGCCCCCCGCCAAGGCCCTTCGCTACAGCGTGCCCGATCAAACCTCCCAACCCGAAGCGGCCAGTGGCAACACAGCCAAACCCGGCTGGGCTTTCACGCGCCAGGCTGTGGCTGCGGCCAACCCGCTGGCCACCGAGGCGGGGCACCAGGTCCTGCGCGCAGGCGGCTCGGCGCTCGATGCGGCCATTGCCGTGCAGATGGTGCTGGGCTTGGTGGAGCCGCAGTCGAGCGGCATTGGCGGCGGGGCGTTTTTGCTGCACTTTGATGGCCAAAAAGTCACCGCGCACGACGGGCGCGAAACCGCCCCCTCGGGCGCCCGGGCAGACATGTTCATGGACCAAGGCCAACCGCTGCCATTCGCGGATGCCGTGCAAAGCGGCCATTCGGTGGGCGTGCCGGGTGTGGTGCGCATGCTGGAGGCTGCGCACCGCCAGCACGGCCGCCTGCCTTGGACGCAGTTGTTGGCACCCGCCATCACGCTGGCCGAGCAAGGCTTTCAGGTCAGCCCCCGTTTGCACAGCTTGCTGCAAGCCGATGTGCTGCTCAAAAAAGACCCGCTGGCCTTGCGCTTTTTCTACCAAGCCGATGGCCAAGCCTGGCCTGTGGGCCATGTGCTGCGCAACCCCGAATATGGCCATGTGCTGCGCCGCATCGCCGAAAGTGGCAGCCGCGCCCTGCACGAAGGGTCTGTGGCACAGGCCATGGTGGCCCGCACAGCACAAGCGCCGCGCCCCGGCACCCTGAGCCTGCAAGACTTGGCCAGCTACCAGCCCCGCATGCGAGAGGCCCTGTGTTTTGATCACACAGCCGCAGCGCGGTCTTACCGCCTCTGTGGCTTTCCGCCACCGTCTTCGGGCCAGATCGCCATCGGTCAAATTTTGGGCCTGCTGGGCCACACCCAGGCCCAAGGCCCCGAGCTGGCAGGCGGCCGACCCTCGCCCGACTGGCTGCACCGCTACACCGAAGCCTCGCGCCTGGCTTTTGCCGACCGTGCACAGTACGTGGCCGACCCGGATTTTGTGAGCGCCCCCGCTGGCGACTGGCGCAGCCTGCTGGTGCCCGACTACCTGCGCGATCGCAGCCAGCTGATCGGAAACCAGGCCATGAAAGCGGCCCCAGCGGGCCAGCCCGGTGGCCAAAGCACCAGCTTCGCCCCCATGCCCACCCAAACCGAGTACGGCACCAGCCACATCAGCGTGGTCGATGCTCAAGGCCGCGCCGTGGCCATGACCACCACCATCGAAGCCGCCTTTGGCTCGCGCCGCATGGTCACCACCGACCCCACTCGCCCCGGCGGCTTTTTGCTCAACAACGAGTTGACCGATTTCAGCCTGGCCCCAACCGATGCGCAGGGCCGCCCGATTGCCAACCGGGTTGAGCCCGGCAAACGCCCGCGCTCGTCCATGTCGCCCACGCTGGTGTTTGACAAGGCCACAGGCCAGCTGCTGATGAGCGGCGGCAGCCCCGGCGGCGCAGCCATCATCCACTACACCGCCAAGCTGCTCACAGGCACGCTGCACTGGGGCCTGAACGCGCAGCAAGCGATTGACCTGCCCAACTTCGGATCACTGGGCGGCCCAACACTTTTGGAAGCCCAACGCTTTGACCGCAGCACCGTGGACGCCCTCAAGGCCCGTGGCCATGAGGTGCGCGAAATGGAGATGACCAGCGGTTTGCAAGCCATTGAACGCACCCGCAAAGGGTGGTTTGGTGGGGCCGACCCCCGACGTGAAGGCATCGTGCAAGGCGATTGATGCGGGCCAGCGCAAGGCCCGGTTCAAACAGATCGGCCTGTGTTACGGGCCAGCACGGCCCAAGCCATTTGCAGCAAAGCCGCCTCAAAAGCCGGGCTGCCCAGCAGGGGTGATTTTTCCAGGCTGGCACTGCGCAACGTGCCAATCACCGAACGGGTCAGCACAAACCATTGCGCCGAACTCGGTGAATGCAAGGCGGGGTGCTGAATGCGCTCAAAGAAAATGGCCAAGCGCTCCGACACCTGCCTGACGGTGCTGGCGGTCTCCTCAGGCTGCTCCAGCGTCCAGCACGTCCGAATCATGCTCTGACTGAGGCCTTCACCAGTGGCAAAACCGCGAATCAAGATGCGGATGGCTTTGCCCAGCAGTTCACGGCCATCGACTTGCTGCACATCGTGCTGGTTTTCCAGTTCACTCAAATAGCGCTCAAGCGCTTGCAGCGCCAAATCTTGCCCCCTTGAGGCCATGGCACGCATCAAGGCCTCTTTGCTGGGGAAGTATTGGTACAACGTGCCAATCGAAAAGCCGGCCGCGGCAGCGACCTTGTTCGTGGTCAAACCGCCCTCACCATCCTTGTCCAAAATCTGAGCAGCGGCTTTGAACAAGGTTTGCATGGTTTGCTGCGATCTGGCCTGCGATGGCTGGCGACGCAGGCTGGACGGGGCTTTGGCAGGTTTGGCTGAAGCCATAAAAAAAGCCCTTCAAAAATGTGAGCAGATCGCGAGTTGCAAGGTCTTTGCAAAACCTGAACAATGCTCATATTCTGATCGATCACGCAAGGCACACCCATGAGCACACACGCAGACTCTCCCACCGAATTGACCGTTCGCCGTTTGAGCGTGGACCTGCACAACGGATTTTCTCGCCACTGGAACGGTGGCGACGCCTTCATGACGGCCTATGCCAACGCCTTGTCCATGAGCTTTCCGGTGGGCGAACAATCCTTCATCGACGCGGTCAAGAACGGTGCCAAAGCCTTGCCCGACACGCCAGAAAACGCTGACCTGAAAAGTGTCGCGAAAGGCTTTATTGGGCAAGAAGCCACCCACCGCCACCTGCACGCCCTCTACAACGCCCACCTTGAAAAGCAAGGTATGGTCAACCATTGGGGTCCCCGCGCTGAGCAGCGTTTGAAAAAGGGCCGCGAAGAGTTTTTTAACAAGAGCGCCAAAGGTTATTTGCACGAGTTGGCCATCACCGCAGCTTTTGAGCACTACACCTCGATCTTTGGTGACCTGACGTTGGAGCGCATGGACCAGTCCGGCGACTGGTTCGCCGGGGCCGAAGAACCCCTCAAAACCCTGTGGCGTTGGCACGCGGCCGAAGAATCCGAGCACAAATGCGTGGCTTTTGACCTGTACCAACGCCTGGGCGGCAACCACGCTTGGCGCATGCGCTGGTTTTGGTACGTCACGGTGCAGTTCAGCACCGACGTGTTTCGCCAGACGGTCAACAACCTGTGGCACGACAAGACGCTCTTCAAGCCCTCCACTTGGTGGTCGGCCAGCAAGTTCTTGTTTGGCCGTCACGGCATGGTCTGGCGTGTGGCCAAGCCCGTTTGGGAATACACCCGCAAAGACTTTCACCCCATGCAAGTGGGCAGCGACACCTTGTCGAAAGATTGGCTGGAAAACCATGCCGACCAATGGCGTGCGGTGGGTTCAACGCCCCAGGCTGCGGCTTAAGGCATTCGCGCACGGGGGTGCGCTCCCACAAAACAGCAACCTCGCTCAGTCGCTGACCAAGGCCCGCACCCAATCGGGGAGGGTCACGGCTTTTTGATTGGGGAAATCCACCCAAATCGTGGTGGCTCCTCCAGCGGCAAAGATCACGCCGGGCTGATCGGTCCGCTCCAGAGTGCACCAGCTTTCAAACGTGGTGCGACCAGGGTCACTGACAAACATCTTCGCCAGGATGTCGCCTGGAAATTCAAACTGTTTGTAGAAATTGCAAAACGCGTTCACGATCACCGGCCCCTGCCCTTGCGGGTTGACTTGGCAACCGATCGCCTCAAACCAGTCGATGCGCAGCGTCTCCATGTAGCGAAAGTACAGCGTGTTGTTGACGTGGCCCATGGCGTCCATGTCACCCCAGCGGAT
>CAITSG010000279.1 GCA_903894995.1 uncultured Burkholderiales bacterium | reverse complement strand
CGGCTGTCCACCCAACGCACCGCAAAAGGCAAAGGGGCCAATGCGTGCACCAAAGCCTTGCCCACATGCCCCCCGCCGAACAGCGCCAGCGGGGTGCGCGGGGGCATCAACAAGGTGCGCAACCGTGCCACATCAGCCCCATCGACCCGTTCAAAAGCCAAGCTCACCACCCCACCGCAACACTGCCCCAAACTGGGGCCCAGCACTTGGCGCAGGGCCGTTTGTTCGGTCAGCCCTGCCAACAAGCGCCGTGCATGCGCCAAAGCCTGAAACTCCAAATGCCCGCCCCCAATCGTGCCCGCTTCACCTTGCGCAAACACCAGCATGTGGGTGCCAGGGCCTCGGGGCACCGAGCCTTGGGTGGCTTGCACCAGCACCCAAACAGCCGCTTCACGGGCCAATCGATCCAACGCTGCCAAGGTCCAGTTCACAAGAATTCCCACATCAAAAAAGGCACTCGCCAAGCTTGGCTCTCAATGCCACAATCCCGGCCAAACCCTGAGTATGCCAAGGAGAAGGATTCAACGATGAAACACATTCAACGCCGCAACAGCGCAGACGGACGTAACTTGCCACTGGCCTTGCTGACCTTGGCTGCTACCGCCCTAAGCTGCTTGGGTGGTTGCGGCTCAAGTCCCGCCATCAAAAAGGCCCCACAAGCAGAAGCGCCCCCCAGCGTTCAACCAGCGCAGGACAAACCCATCGTCGCCGAGCCTCGTGTTGCACCTCGTGTTGTAGAGCAGCCACCTGAGAAGCCAAGCCGATCTGCGGCTCGCAATGCCAAAGACTACCGAAGAGACGCAGCTTCACACCTTTACGCACAACACAGCCAACACATTTACAAAGGTCGACTGCCCCCCATGCTGGAGGCCGTTGGCGTGCTCAACGTGGACATCGACCGCCACGGTTCAGTCAAGTCCGTCAACTGGATGCGTGCACCCCGCCATGCACCCCAAGTCATGCAACAAATCGAGCGCATGGTCAAAGCCGCTGCGCCCTACCCAGTTCCTCAGCACCTGAGCCAGGTCACCTACACCGATGTGTGGCTGTGGCACAAAAGCGGCAAATTCCAGCTCGACACTTTGACTGAAGGTCAGGACTGAGCGCACACACACAATCAAGTAGCTCTGACGGGCGGTAGGACTGCACCGTGGACTTCAAGACGCCTGTACTTGCTCGTGCGCCGCGCTGGGCAACAAAGTCAAAATGAGCGTGGTGGCCACCGAAAACCCCGCCAGCAGCAAGAGCGAGCTGCCAAAGCCCATGGCCTTGACCACCGGCCCCAAGGCCCAAACCGACAAAGAACTGACCGCGAACGACACGCCCAAGCGCATGCCCGACACGCGCGAGCGCAAACGGTCGTCCACATAGCGGGCGATCATGAAATCGGTAAACGGTATGGCCCCGAAGATGAACACCATCACCCCAATCAGCGCCGCAAACAGCCACCAACCTTGCGCCTGCGAAGCCAGCACCAGCATGGGGATTTGCGCCAAGACCATGAACATGAAAAAGCGCTTGAGCGGGAAACGGTTGATGAGGTGCCCCACCACCACTTGGGCCACCGAGGCCACGGCGTAGACCAGCGCCAGCAACAGGCCCAAACTGGCTGGGTCTTCCATCACGCCCTTGAAACGCTCGGTGATCAAAGGCCCATTGCCGTTGGTGGTGAAGTTGAACAACACGCTGCTGGTCACAGCCGCTGCCGTCATAACCACCAACGCTCGCGCCAACATGGGCGCGGGCAGGCTGACCTTGGCACCGCCCTTGCGCTTGGCGGGCGATGACAGCTCTTGCGGACAAGCGCGGGCAAACACCCAGCCGCAGACCAAGGCCAACACACCCGGCACCACAAAGGCCGCACGCCAGCCCAGCCACTGGATCAAAAAGCCCGTGAGCAAGGCGGCCACGGCCACACCCAGGTTGCCCGCCAGGCCATTGAAGCCGATGGTCGCGCCGGGATTGGACGAGCGCTCCAGAAGCATGTTAATGCCCACCGGGTGGTAGATGGAGGCGAACACGCCGATCAAGGTCAGGCACACCGCCAGCTGCATCGGGGTTTGCGCCAAGGCAGTCAAGATAGACGCCGCACCAATGCCAAAAAAGAAGATCAGCATCATGCTGCGTCGACCCCACAAATCGCCCAGACGCCCCGCAGGCAAGGAGCCCAATCCAAACATGAAAAACGCCCCCGCGCCATAAGGCATCAAGTCTTGCCACTGGACCAAGCCCATGTCGATCGCGATGGTGCTGACCGCCGCGGCAAAAATCAGCAAAAACAAATGGTCCAGCGCGTGCCCGATATTGAGCAGGCCCCGCACCACGCGGGAGTGGTCGGCGGATTGTTCGGGTTCAGGGGCGGAAGAGGTGGTCAAGGTTGTCATGGTCGTTTTTGCGCTTTCGACTTGATGCATTCAGATTTGTCATTCCGGCTTTTTATATTGTCATCCCGGCCTTGAGCAGGGTTCCATTGCTCACTGCGGGCATTTGCAAAGGGCATCGGTGCACACTGGATCCCGGGTCTTCGCCCGGGATGACACGCGTTGGGATGGCTCTGATGTGTCTGCTTCATCGTGTCGAATTCATAATGTGCGCCCAAGGCCACTTTCACGCTGTCGCTTGGGTCACAGCAAGGCTCATCCAGCGCGCGTCACAAAGGTGCATTGGCCGGGGCTTTGCGGTCCCAAATGTGCGCCCGCCAATACACCGCCATGGCCCCGGTCAAGAGCAGCCCCAAGGCCGAATACATGCCGGCTGTGGCGGCATAACCCCAACGGTCAATCAGCGGCCCAGACAGCAACAAACCCAATGGCAGCCCCCAGATGGCCAACATGCGCATGCCCATCACCCGGCCCCGGTAGGCGGGCTCGGTGGCGCGCAGCATCACTGCGGCCAAGGGTGTCATGCTGAGGCTTTGCGCCAGGCCCGCCACCCACAGCAAGGCCATGCCCACGCCCAGTTGCGTGCTGAAGGCGAACAGCACATCCACCGCAAACCACACCGCCCCCGCCAGCACCATGGTTTGCGCAGCGCGAAAAGCAAAGCGGTGCGAACTGAGCACCACCGAGCCCACCAGGCCCCCAAAGGCAAAGCTGGCCCCCAGCCAGCCCAGGCCCGTCTGGTCGGTCAGGTAAATGTTTTTGGCGACATAGGGCAACAAACCCAAAGAGAAGGGAAAGGCCAGGAGGTTGACCAAAAACGCCAAAGCCATGGCCGCCATCAGCACCGGTCGCGTCCACACATAGCCAAAAGCCAACTGCAAGTCGCGCACGGGCGACACGCGCACGGTGTCATGGGCTGGGGCGGGCACGTCCGACACCCCGCGAGAGAGCACAAAGCTGAGTGTGTAAAGCGACGTGATCAGGGCATAGGCCCAGGTCATGCCCAGCCAAGCGACCACGCCTGCGCCCGCCAGTGCACCCGCAATGCGGGCCGAATCCGAGGTGATGCGCGAAATGCCCAAGGTGCCCAGCAAATGCCTTGGCGGCAGGGTTTGCGCGATCAAGGCGTTGCGCATCATCATGTCCGAGGGGCGCACCAGGCCCGCCAAGGCCGCCATGAACAGCACGATCATGGGCGTGAGGGCTTGTAACCAGGCCAGCAGCATGAAGGTGGCGGCCAAGGCCGCATAGAGCGCTCGCGACAGGACCAGCATGCGCCGATAACCCAGGCGGTCTCCTACCACGCCAAACATGGGCGAAACCAATGAGCCCAAGTATTGCAATGAGCCAAAGACCACCAGCATCATCACCGAGCCCGACTCGACCAGGATGAACCAGCCCAGCACGATGGACTCCATCTCGAAAGCCCAGGACGTGGCCAGGTCGGCGGGCCACTGAAAGCGAAAACTCCGCACCCGGAACGGGTCGCGCCAGTGCATGGCGGGTGGGGTTGGAGCCGGGGGGGCTGAAGCGCTCAACGTGGCGGCCTTGTGCCGGGCTTCCAACGCTGCAAGACCTCGAGCGGGAATGGGCTGCGGGTCATGCTGGGGCCGTGCTCAGTCTTGTCCAGCCCGAGAAGGCGGGTTGGAGGGCTCGGCGTTTTGAGTTGGGGCTGGCGCTGGCGCTGGCTCGGGCATGAAACACATTTTCTCGCCGTCCCAACGCTGGCCGCACCAACACAGGCCTTCGGCGTTGATGATGCAAGTGCCGGTGCCGCAGCACCGTGGATCGTCTGACATGGGCCTGCTCCTGTTTGGGTGGTCAATCAAAGTGACAGGATGCCTGAAACCGCTTCAGG
>CAITSG010000278.1 GCA_903894995.1 uncultured Burkholderiales bacterium | reverse complement strand
GGGTTTCACCCAGGGTAAGGAATACGCAGAGCTCGAGTGGCCCATCGATATCTTGATCGCTGTGGTGTGGGTCGCCTACGCTGTGGTGTTCTTCGGTACCGTCGGCACCCGTAAGGTCAAACATATCTACGTGGCCAACTGGTTCTACGGTGCGTTCATCATTGCGGTGGCTTTGTTGCACATCGTGAACAGCGCTGCGATTCCTGCAGGCATGATGAAGTCTTACTCTGCTTACGCTGGCGCACAAGATGCGATGGTGCAGTGGTGGTACGGCCACAACGCGGTGGGTTTCTTTTTGACGGCAGGCTTTCTGGGCATGATGTATTACTTCATCCCCAAGCAAGCCGAGCGGCCCGTCTATTCGTACCGCCTGTCGATCGTGCACTTTTGGGCCCTGATCTTCACCTACATGTGGGCGGGCCCGCACCACCTGCACTACACCGCTTTGCCTGACTGGACACAGTCTGTGGGCATGGTCTTCTCCCTGATTCTCTTGGCTCCCAGCTGGGGCGGCATGATCAACGGCATCATGACCTTGTCGGGTGCCTGGCACAAGCTGCGCGACGACCCGATCCTGCGCTTTTTGATCGTGTCCCTGTCTTTCTACGGCATGTCGACTTTTGAAGGTCCGATGATGTCCATCAAGACCGTCAACGCCCTGAGCCACTACACCGACTGGACCGTGGGCCATGTGCACTCGGGTGCTCTGGGTTGGGTGGGTCTGGTGACCATGGGCTCGATGTACTACCTGATTCCCCGCCTGTTTGGTCAAAAGCAGATGTACAGCGTCAAGGCCATTGAGGTCCACTTTTGGACCGCCACCATCGGCATCGTGATCTACATCGCTGCCATGTGGATTGCCGGTGTGATGCAGGGGCTGATGTGGCGTGCCATCAACGCCGACGGCACCTTGACTTACACCTTCGTGGAATCCGTCAAAGCCACATACCCGTTCTACGTTTTGCGTTTGGTGGGTGGTTTGCTGTACTTCGGGGGAATGCTGATCATGCTGTGGAACACCTTCAAGACAGTCACACAAGGCCGTTCGGTGGAAGTCCGCATCCCTACTCTCGAACTTGCACACGCCTGAGGAGAAATCAAACATGGCTCAAAACCAAAAAACAGGTGGTCTCTCGCACGAAAAAGTCGAGACCAACAACTTCCTGATGATCGTGCTGATCTTGGTGGTGCTGCTGGTCGGCGGCATGGTCGAGATCCTGCCCTTGTTCTTCCAGAAGTCCACCACCGAGCCGTTGCCGGGCCTCAAGCCCTACACCGCGCTGCAAGTGGTAGGGCGCGATGTGTATGTGCGTGAAGGTTGCTACAACTGCCACTCGCAGATGATTCGACCGTTTCGCGCCGAGACCTTGCGCTACGGCCCTTACTCGCTGGCGGGTGAATTCGTCTACGACCGTCCCTTCCAGTGGGGCTCCAAGCGCACGGGCCCCGATCTGGCCCGCGTAGGCGGCCGCTACAGCGACGAATGGCACCGCATCCACCTGACCAACCCGCGTGATCTGGTGCCCGAGTCCAACATGCCCGCTTACCCTTGGCTGGAGAAAACACCGGCCAACGCGGCCTCCATCCAGGCCCACATGAACGGCTTGCGCACCTTGGGCGCGCCGTACAGCGACGAAGAAATTGTCAATGCACCTGAAGAGGTGAAAAACATGACCGAGCTGGACGCCGTCATCGCCTACCTGCAGGTGTTGGGCATTGCCCGCAAATAAGGAATGGCCATGGACATCAACACCATGCGTTCTGTCGTGACCCTGCTCGCCTTTTGCTGCTTTGTCGGCATCGTGGTGTGGGCCTGGTCACGCCGCAACCAATCCGATTTTGACGAGGCGGCGCAACTGCCGTTTCATCAGGACGACTGAGCCGTCCTCCAACAATAAAAAATTCAAGGAATAAGCATGAGTGACTTCATCAGCAACTTCTGGCACTGGTACGTGGCCGGTATCACGCTGGTCAGCATCTTGGCCTGTTTGCTTTTGCTGTGGTTCAGCGGCAAGGCCAAGGCCATGACGGCCAATGACAACACCACCGGCCATGTCTGGGACGGTGACCTGCGCGAGATGAACAACCCGCTGCCACGCTGGTGGGTGGGCTTGTTCATCATCACCGTCATTTTTTCTTTTGTTTACCTGGCCATGTACCCGGGTGCGGGCCACTTTGCCGGCAAATTTGGCTGGTCTTCGGCCGGTCAGTACGAGGCCGAAGTGGCCAAAGGCAATGCCGAAGTGGCCCCGCTGTATGCCAAGTTTTCGGGCATGCCACCCGAAGAAGTGTCCAAGGACCCACAGGCCTTGGCCATGGGTGACCGCCTGTTCATGAACAACTGCGCCCAGTGCCACGGCTCTGACGCACGCGGCAGCAAAGGGTTCCCCAACCTGGCGGATGCCGACTGGCTCTATGGCGGCACACTCGACGCGATCAAAGCCACCTTGGTGCAAGGGCGCATCGGCAACATGCCGCCCATGGCCGCCGCAGTGGGCACACCGGATGACGTGCGCAACGTGGCGCACTACGTGATGAGCCTGTCGGGAAGCCCGCATGACTCCTTGCGCGCACAGTTGGGCAAGTCCAAGTTTGGTGCCTGCGCTGCTTGCCATGGCATGGACGGCAAGGGCAACCACGTCATGGGTGCCCCCAATCTGACGGACGACATCTGGTTGCACGGCTGGGGTGAGAACGCCATCGTCAACATGGTCAACAACGGCAAGGTCAACCAGATGCCCGCGCAGGCCGCCAAGTTGACGGAAGGCCAGATCCATGTCTTGGCGTCTTACGTTTGGGGCCTGTCCAACAACGCAGTGGCCAGCGCACAAGTGAGCCCCGCCAAGTGATCTGAACCCCCTGCATCAGGCTGTCCCTGATGCAGCATTTGAACCAAGGCCTGTAATTTGTCCGCCCCTGAAAATCGCCCTTCTCGCAGTGTGATTCCGATCACCCCCGTGCCCGCCGATGGCGATGTGGGGTTGGTGTCGCTGTACCAAGCGCAGCCCAAAATTTACCCCCGCAGTGTGCAGGGCGTGTTCGCGCGCTGGCGTTGGCTGATGGTGGTGATCACGCAGCTGGTTTTTTACGGCCTGCCTTGGCTGGAGTGGGGGCAGCGCCAAGCGGTGCTGTTCGACCTGGGGGCCCGCCGTTTCTACATTTTCGGCCTGGTGTTGTACCCGCAGGACTTCATTTACCTGACGGCTTTGCTGGTCATCTCGGCGCTGTCGTTGTTTTTGTTCACGGCAGTCGCCGGGCGTTTGTGGTGTGGCTTTGCTTGTCCGCAAACGGTGTACTCCGAAATTTTCTTGTGGATCGAGCGTAAGTTTGAAGGCGACCGCTCAGCGCGCATGCGACTCGATGCCGCGCCCTTGAGCTTCAACAAAGCCTGGCGCAAAACGGGCAAGCAACTGGCCTGGACCGTGTTGTCGATCTGGACAGGCTTCAGTTTTGTGGGCTACTTCACGCCGATTCGCGAGTTGACGGCGTCGATCTTGTCGCTGGGTTTTGGCCCCTGGGAAATTTTCTGGATTCTGTTTTACAGCTTGGCCACTTACGGCAACGCGGGCTTCATGCGCGAACAGGTGTGCAAATACATGTGTCCCTATGCACGTTTTCAGAGCGCCATGTTCGACAAAGACACCTTGATCGTCACCTACGACGAAGCGCGTGGTGAGCCACGGGGTGCCCGCTCCAAGAAGGTGGACGCCCAAGGCTTGGGGCTGGGCGATTGTGTGGACTGCACTTTGTGCGTGCAGGTGTGCCCCACAGGCATCGACATCCGCAAAGGCCTGCAGTACGAGTGTATTGGCTGCGGCGCTTGTGTGGACGTGTGCGACAACGTGATGGACAAGGTCGGTTACGAGCGGGGCCTGATCAAGTTCTCCACGCAAAACGCCATGGACAAGGGCTGGAGCTGGGCGCAAACGCTGCGCCGCATTTTCCGCCCGCGGGTGTTGGTCTACACCGCCGTGCTGTGGGCCATCATCATTGGCGTTGGCGTGTCTTTGTGGCTGCGCGAGCCGTTCAAGGTGGACATCGAACGTGACCGTGCCACCATGGCCCGCATCGTGGCGGGCGGCAAGATTGAAAACGTTTACCGCCTGCAAATCATGAACGCGGCGGAACAAAACCTGACGTTCCACCTGCAGGTCGATGGCTTGCCGGGCCTGAATCTGGCCGGCGAAACGGACGTGCGAGTGGCCGCTACTGAATCGCGCTGGGTGTCTGTGCGTTTGCAGCTGCCCTATGACGCAGCGCCTGCCGGGTCGCACCCGATCCATTTCCGCATCGAGTCCCGCTCACCTGATGGCCAATCGGTCGGCCAGCTGAGCGAAAAAACCGTGTTTTTGGTCCCTCGTTGAGCGGGCCCCATTTTTGAAAGACAAGCATGAACAAGGTTCTCAATGCGTACAAAGAGGGGCAACCCTGGTGGCGTTTCGGCTTGGTGTGGATGGTCTTTGGTGGCCCCGCTGTGGTCGTGGTGGCCGGTTTCACCACGCTCTACATTGCGATCACCAACCCGGACCCGGTGCTCCAAGTTACGCCGCGCACAGTCTCGCAAGAGCGCCAAGGCATCACCCATGTTCCGGCAATGCAAGGGCGCAACCATGCGGCCACGGGTGAGTTGCCCGCTGCACTGCAAGCGCCTGCTGCTGAGCCCACCCAACCCTGATGCCGAAAGAAGGCGCGTTGCACGCAGCCGGTTCAGTGCTGTAGCCCAGGGTTCAGTGGCAATGGGAGGTGTTGTTGACCAGCCGCTGCAAGCTTTCCGTGTCCAGGATGCGCACATGGCGTTGCTTGACTTCCAGGGTGCCATCCTCGACGAACTTGGAGAAAGTGCGGCTGACGGTTTCCAGCTTGAGGCCCAGGTAGCTGCCGATCTCTTCGCGCGTCATGCGCAAGACCAACTCGGTTTGGGAAAATCCACGCGCATTCAGGCGCTGCACCAGGTTCAGCAAAAAGGCGGCCAAGCGCTCTTCGGCGCGCATGCTGCCCAGCAGCAGCATCACGCCGTGCTCACGCACGATCTCGCGGCTCATGATCTTGTGCACATGGTGTTGCAAAGCGATCACTTCGCGAGAAATTTCCTCGATCCTGTCAAAGGGCATGACACAGACCTCGGCGTCTTCCAGGGCGATCGCGTCGCAGCTGTGCTGGTCGTTCACGATCCCGTCCAGGCCAATGATCTCGCCGGCCATCTGAAAGCCTGTGACTTGGTCGCGTCCGTCTTCGGTGGCCAAGCAGGTCTTGAAGAATCCGGTGCGGATAGCGTACAGCGACGTGAATTTTTCGCCGTTGGTGAACAAGGTGTCCCCCCGCTTGACCTTGCGGCGCACGGCCACCAGATCGTCGAGCCGATTCAGGTCATGGTCACTCAGGCCCATGGGCATGCACAATTCGCGCAAGTTGCAGTTGGAACAGGCGACTTTGATGGCTTGGGGATTCATGGTTTATCTCTTGGTTGTGCAATGGATTTGCCTTGGATCAAGACTTGAGCGTATACCTAATCAACCGCTGAATTTGCGGGTATACCCTGTCTTTGCTGGAAATCCCAGAAAACCAGTAAAGGGTTTGACCTGAGTCAACAAACCGGCAGATGCGAACGGGCAAAGTGAGGTCTTATTTAGACCACATTCAAATGAAGGGGGAGACACATGTCCGTTATCACGCCTGAGTTGTTGGCACGCTTTGACGTGCCCGGCCCGCGCTATACCTCCTACCCCACGGCAGACCGCTTCGTCGAAGCTTTTGGCGAGGCCGATTACGTGCAGGCGCTCACGCTGCGTCAATCGGGCACGGTGGGAAAGCAGCCACCGCTGTCGCTGTATGTGCACATCCCGTTTTGCGAGTCGCTGTGTTACTACTGTGCCTGCAACAAAATCATCACCCAACACAAAGAGCGGGCTGCAGATTATTTGCGTTACCTGCGCAAAGAGGTTGAGTTGCACACCCGGCATTTGGGGCGAGGGCAGTCGGTCAGCCAGTTGCACCTGGGCGGCGGCACGCCCACCTTTATGAGCGACGCGGAGTTGCGGCAACTCATGGCCCTGCTGCGCGAGCACTTTGAATTCGTGCCGGGTGGTGAATACTCTGTCGAGGTGGACCCGCGCACCGTGGACGAAAACCGCCTGGCCGTGCTGGCCGAGCTGGGGTTCAACCGCCTGAGTTTTGGCGTGCAGGACTTTGACCCCGCCGTGCAAAAAGCCGTGCACCGCATCCAGCCCGCAGAGCAGGTGTTTGCTTTGGTGGAGGCGTCGCGCCGCCTGGGGTTTGAGTCGGTCAACGTCGACTTGATTTATGGCTTGCCCTTGCAAACGCCGGAATCTTTTGACCGCACCTTGGCGCAGGTCAACCGCCTGCGCCCGGACCGCATTGCCCTGTATGCCTATGCACATTTGCCCGAACGCTTCAAACCGCAGCGGCGCATCCATGCGCATGAGCTGCCAACTGGGGCGGCCAAGGTGGCCATGCTCTCGCGCTCGCTCGGCGCCCTGACCGAGGCGGGCTATGTCTACATCGGCATGGACCACTTCGCTTTGCCAGATGACGCTTTGGCCGTGGCCAAACGGCAGGGGCGTTTGCACCGCAACTTCCAGGGCTACAGCACACAGGCCGATTGCGACCTGATCGCGCTGGGTGTGTCCTCGATCGGCCGCATCGGCACAACCTACAGCCAAAACGCCAAGACGCTGGAAGAGTATGCCGACCTGCTCGACCAGGGCCATTTACCGGTGGTGCGGGGTCTGGCGCTCACGCGCGACGACCTGATTCGCCGCTCGGTCATCATGGCGCTCATGTGCCAAGGGCATTTGCAATACGAGTCCCTCAACCTGGCCTGGCTGGTTGACTTCAAGATCCTGTTTGCCCAAGAGCTGACCCAGCTTGAAGCGATGCAGGCGCAAGGCCTGTTGCAGTTGAGCGAAACCGGCATTCAGGTCACCGCCATGGGCTGGTTTTTTGTGCGCGGCGTGGCCATGGTGTTTGACCGCTACGTGCAGGCCGACCTCAACCGCTCACGGTTTTCCAAAATCATCTGATGCCTGCAGACATGGGTTTGGCAGCACCGGAGGAGATCTGCATCACCAACAATGCAAATCTTGACATTCAAGCGAACACGCCATGCAAAGTTCTTTGGCCATCACGGCCTTGATGATGGGGGTGCTGGGTGGCCCGCACTGCGTGGCCATGTGCGGTGCAGCCTGCGCGGGGCTGGGTCAGGCTGCGGGTGAACGTCGTGGCCAAGCTTTGCTGGCGTTTCAGTTGGGCCGCCTGGGCGGCTATGCGCTGATGGGTGCTTTGGCTGCGGCCAGTGTGCAGGGCCTGGGTTGGTTGACCACGCAGTCAGCGGCCATTCGCCCGGCGTGGACCTTGCTGCACCTGACGGCCTTGGTGCTGGGTCTGATGCTCATGCTGCAGGCGCGGCAACCTGTGTGGCTCGATGCCGCAGCGCGCCGTTTGTGGGCGCGTGTGCGGGCCTTCAACACCCGCTGGGGGCGCGCCGCACCCTGGATGGTGGGCGGGCTGTGGGCCTTCATGCCCTGCGGCTTGCTGTATTCGGCCCTGATGGTGGCGGCCTTGACCAGTCAGCCCCTAGAGGGTGCTGCCACCATGGCCTTGTTTGCCTTGGGCAGCAGCATCAGCCTGTGGGCCGGACCTTGGCTGTTTTTGCGCATGCAGACCCTGGGCGATGGGGCCTGGGGCATGCGTGTGGCGGGCTTGGCGTTGGCGTCCGTGTCGGCTTGGGCCTTGTGGATGGGGCTGGTGCATGACCAAGCACCCTGGTGCGTTACACCCTGACACCAAAATGCAGGGCTCGGGGCGTGTGACGCTCGCTGCGGCGATCAGAATCATGGCGCTAAGTGCCCGATGTTTTTGCCACCTTCTGCGAAAGACTCTTCATGAAACTGATTCGAACACCCCCAATGGCTTGGGCCCTGATGACGGCGCTGGCCCTGCCTGTTGCATCGGTGCAGGCCCAAAGCGCAGCCAGTTTGACCCAACCAGCACAAGCCGCACTGAACCAAGTCCTGCATTTGAGTGCCTCCGCTCAGACCGAGGTCCCTCAAGACTGGTTGGTGATCAGCCTGTCGGTGCAAAAAGAAGGCTTGCAGGCCCCTGCCGTGCAAAAACAGCTCAACGCCATGGTGTCCGCCGCATTGGCTGTGGCCACCCCGATGGTCAAACCCGGGGCTCTGGAGGTGAAAACGGGCGAGATGAATGTGTCGCCGCGCTATGGCCGTGACGGCAAGATGAACGGCTGGGTGGGCTCAGCGCAACTTGTTTTGCAGGGCCGGGATGTCGAACAAATCACCACGCTTGCAGGGCGCATGCCAGATTTGACGGTGGCCCAGATCGATTGGCAGCTGAGCCCTGAGCAAAAAAGCGCAGCCGAATCGCGCATCCAGGCCGACGCGGTGGCGCATTTTCAGACCAAAGCCCAATCCCTGACGAAGCAGTTCGGCTTTTCCGCTTACACGATCAGGGAAGTGCGCGTGAGCAGCCAAGAGGCAAGCGAGGGCCATGTCATGCCGCGCATGGCCATGGTGCAGATGGACGCTCCATCGCCGATGCCGGTGCCAGCGGTGGCCGGCAAGTCGCGCGTGGTGGTGAACATTTCGGGCAGCATTGTGCTGCGTTGAGTTGGCAGGCCAGTAGCCCGAGTCGGGGCTGCTGGTCCGGCATCAAGCGGCGCTCAAGCCTTTGTTGAACATGTAGGCCGCAAGAAACACCAAGAAGAAAGAAAACACCCTTTTCAGTTTCCTCACAGGCAGCCGATGTGCAGCTCTGGCACCGAAAGGGGCGGTCACAACGCTGAAACAGGCAATGACAACCATGCCAGGCAACCAGATATAACCCAGTGACCAGGCAGGCAGGTTCTCCAGTTTCATGCCACTGATGACAAAGCCGGTGACATTCGCCAATGCAATAGGGAATCCCAAAGCAGCGCTGGTGCCAATGGCGTTGTGTATGGCCACGTTGCACCAGGTCATCAAAGGCACACTCACAAAAGCCCCCCCAGCACCGACCAAGCCAGACAGCAAGCCGATCAAACCACCCATGCCCAATTGACCCGCGAAACCCGGCATTTGACGCGTTGGCTTGGGTTTTTTATCCAAGAACATTTGAAAGGCAGAAAAAGAGACAAACAGGCCAAACAAAATGGCCAATGTGGTGCCTTTCACGGCCACAAAAATCCAGAGGCTGGCCATGGCACTTCCCAGCACAATGCCAGGCGCTAAACCTTTGACCAAGTCCCACCGCACAGCGCCCAACTTTTGGTGGGTTCTCACGCTGGAGATCGATGTGAACAAAATGGTCGACATGGACGTCACAATCGCCATTTTGATGGACAGGTCCTCTGCCACGCCCATGTTGCCAAGTAAAAAACTCAACACGGGAACCATCATCAAGCCACCGCCCAAACCCAACAACCCAGCCATGAACCCCACAACCGTGCCAGTCAGGGCCAGTTCCAAAAAGATTTGAGCTTCCATGGGGCTCAGGCCAATCCGAGCTTTTGCGCCATGCCAATGCGTTGCAATTTACCGGTAGCCCCTTTGGGAATTTCATCCATGAGTAAAACTTTGCGCGGCACTTTGAAATCGGCCAAACGTGTGGCCGTGTATTCGCGCAGTTCTTTTTCAGTGGCCGTCATGCCCTCGCGCAGGACTACAGCAGCGCCAACTTCCTCGCCCAATTTGTCATGGGGGATGCCAAAGCAAACCACCTGTGCAACTGCAGGATGGTCCATCAAGACTTCATCGACTTCGCGCGGGCTGATTTTTTCACCGCCGCGGTTGATGATTTCTTTGAGCCTGCCTGTGATGCTGACGTAGCCTTGAGCATCCAAGACGCCTTGGTCGCCTGTTCTGAACCATCCATGGGTGAAGGCTTCCGCGTTGGCTTTGTCGTTGTTTTCATAGCCAGGGGTGACGTTGCTGCCGCGGATCACAATTTCGCCTGTGCTCCCTGCTGGCAATAACTCACCCTCTGCACTCATGATGGCGATCTCAGGGCCTGCTGCCAAGCCGACGGTGCCCGGTTTTCTTTGGCCAGGCGGCAGCGGATTGCAAGCCATTTGGTGGGCCGCTTCGGTCATGCCATAAGCTTCAATCACCGGGGCTTTGAAGGTGGTTTCGAGCTCTGCCAAAACCTGCGGTGGCAATGAGGAGGATGACGAACGAATGAATCGAAGTGGCACCCTGGCGATGACTTCTTTGTTGTTGGCGGACCTGGACAAAATAGCCTGGTGCATGGTGGGCACAGCGGTATACCAAGTGGGCTTGACTTCGTCCATTTGGCTGAAGAACTTCAACGCATTGAAGCCACTGGTGCAAAACACTTCCCCGCCTTGAGACAGCGGTGCCAAGATGCCTGCAATCAAGCCGTGAATATGAAAGAGGGGCATGACATTCAAGCCGCGATCGGAACTGCTAAAGCGCGTGCTGTGGGCAATGTTTTGCGCTGAGGCAGTCACGTTGCGGTGTGTCAGTGGAACAATTTTGGGGCGCGATGTGGTGCCCGAGGTGTGAAGCACCAAGGCCACGTCGTCAGGCTGCGCTTGACCAGGATGCTGCGCCGGTTTGGGCGATAAGCCGTTCATGTTCAGTGTGAAAGAGCCCGCGCCCATAGAGGGGGTCGGATCGAGTTCAATGAGCGCGATGCCCATTTTGGCGGCTACTGCCACGGCAGGACTGCTCGAGCCTTTTTCAACGACCAAAGCTTTGGCGTTCAAGTCATTCAGGTAAAACTCGAATTCATCGGCGCGGTAGCTGGGGTTGAGGGGTGCGGACGTACAGCAGCAGGCCACAGTCACAAAACTGGCCGCCATTTCTGCGCTGTTGGGCAAAACGATGGCCACACGATCGTTTCTGCCAATGCCAACTTGGTTGAATTCTTTTTGAACATCACTGTTCAGTTGCCGTAATGCGGCATAAGTCATGGGCGCACTGTTCGCAGCGGTCAAACAAACAGACTGGTCAAGACCAAAAGACAAAAGATCTATAAGGGTTTTCATTAGTGCAAGATGAAAAATTGTTGTTTAAAGGAATTTCTACTCGACAAACCACAAAACATTTTAGTAGCATACTTCTGAGTCAAAGAAATTACCAAGGAGTTTATTTTGAAAAATCATCTGTCGATCTTCCTTAAAACTGCTGCCTTGGTAGTAGGCGGCGCCTTCTTTTCGAACACGTTTGCGCAGGCCAAATGGGAGCCCACCAAAAATGTTGAATTCATCGTGCCCGCTGGCACAGGTGGTGGTGCTGATCAAATGGCACGTTTCCTTCAAGGTGTCATTACCAAACACAAACTGATGGCCCAACCGTTGGTGGTGGTCAACAAGTCGGGTGGTGCAGGTGCAGAAGGATTTTTGGATGCCAAAGGGGCTCGTCCGGATGGTCACAAAATCATCATCACGCTGTCCAATTTATTCACCACACCTTTGGCAACGGGCGTGCCCTTCAATTGGAAGGACTTGACACCTGTGGCCATGCTGGCATTGGACGAGTTTGTGCTTTGGGTCAATGCCGAGTCACCTTATAAATCGGTGGGCGATCTCACCAAGGCCATGAAACAAGCTGAATCTGGCAAATTCAAAATGGGTGGAACCGGTTCAAAGCAAGAGGATCAGATCATCACTGTGGCCATTGAAAAAGCCACAGACAAAAAAATGATCTACATCCCTTTTAAAGGCGGTGGTGATGTGGCGGTTCAATTGGTGGGAAAGCACGTGGACACTACAGTGAACAACCCCATTGAAGCGGTGGCCCATTGGAAGGGCGGCACCTTGAGAGCACTGTGTGTGTTTGATTCGCAGGTCATGCCTTATCCCAAAAAAATCACCCCCACACAGTCTTGGAAAGACATTCCCACCTGCAAATCACAAGGCTTGGATGTCGAGTATTTAATGCTGCGTGGCATTTTCATGCCGCCCAAGGCCACGCCAGCACAAGTGGCTTATTTCACCGATGTTTTCCAAAAAGTACGCCAACTCCCGGAGTGGAAAGAATTCATGGAGACCGGCGCTTTCAAAGAAACCTTCATGATGGGACAGCAGTTTCAAGATTGGTTGCTGAAAGCTGAGGTGGAGCATTTCCGTCTCATGCGTGAAGCTGGCTTCCTGGCCAAATAAAAAAACCCGGAAGGACCTCGTCATGAAATCCGGTTCACACCTTCAAATGCGGTGGATGGAGTTGTTGGTGGCGGCATGCTTTATGGGTGTGAGCTTGTTGGTCATCACAGACAGTATTCGTGTAGGCAAGGCATGGGGCACTGATGGCCCAGAGCCTGGATACTTTCCTTTTTACATTGGTTGCCTTTTGCTGGGCGGCGCTGCTTGGGTTATTTTGCAAACCTTGCTGAATTGGAAGCAAGACGGTGGCCAAGAAGTATTTGCTGAAAAGCATGAATTCAATTTGATGTTGCTGATGCTCATCCCGTCTGCAGTTTTCACCGCTGCCATTTTTGTGTTGGGCATTTATTTGGCCTCACTGACTTTTGTCGCAGCCTTTATGGTCTGGCAGGGGAAATACAGTGTCTTCAAATCAGTAGCAGTCGGCTTGGGCATCAGCGCGGCATTGTTTGCCTTGTTTGAAGTTTGGTTCAAGTTGCCCTTGCCAAAAGGCTTCATTGAAACTTGGTTGGGCTATTGATCATGGATGAACTTAACAATCTGTTTCATGGCTTTGCCGTTGCGCTGACACTGCCCAACATTGGCTTCATGCTGATTGGTATTTTTTTGGGCGTGTTGATTGGGGTATTGCCAGGTTTGGGCGGCGCCAATGGCGTGGCCATTTTGCTGCCTCTGACCTTTGGAATGTCACCCACGTCAGCCATCATCATGTTGTCTTGCATTTATTGGGGGGCATTGTTTGGCGGGGCCATTACTTCCATCTTGTTCAACATTCCGGGCGAGCCGTGGTCAGTGGCCACCACATTTGATGGCTATCCCATGGCTCAAAAGGGCAAGGCTGCGCAGGCTTTGACCGCCGCATTCACATCTTCATTTGTGGGGGCCTTGGTGGCTGTTCTCATGGTGACGTTTTTGGCGCCCTTGGTGGCCAAGTTTGCGCTTAACTTTGGACCGCCTGAATTCTTTGCAGTTCAGTTGCTGACCTTTGCAAGCTTCATTGGCATGAGCAAAGAGCCTCCTGTCAAAACCATGTTGGCCATGATGTTGGGTTTTGCTTTGGCTGCTGTGGGCCTGGACAGCGTGACCGGTACCTTGCGCATGACCTATGGCCAAGAAAGTTTGCTCAAAGGCTTTGACTTTTTGATTGCAGTCATTGGCCTCTTTGGTATCGGGGAAATCTTGCTCACCATGGAGGAAGGACTTGCGTTCAAAGGTCAAAAGGGTCGCATCACCCTCAGAGACGTGCTCGACACTTGGAAGGAACTGCCCAAGTACTGGGCGACTTCCTTGCGCGCTTGTTTGATCGGCTGCTGGATGGGCGTGACACCAGGGGGCGCAACACCTGCTTCGTTCATGAGTTATGGCACGGCCAAACGGATGTCGAAGCATCCTGAAAACTTTGGCAAGGGCGCCATTGAGGGTGTGATCGCCCCCGAAACTGCCGCCCATGCCGCGGGCACCAGCGCTTTGTTGCCCATGCTCACGCTCGGAATTCCTGGCTCACCCACCGCGGCCGTTTTGTTGGGCGGACTCTTGATCTGGGGACTGCAACCCGGCCCCTTGTTGTTCACCGAGCAAAAAGATTTTGTTTGGGGTCTGATTGCCTCCATGTATTTGGGCAACATTGTGGGTTTGATTGTGGTCTTGACCACAGTACCTTGGTGGGCGGCGATCTTAAGAATTCCATTCTCGATCATTGCGCCAGTCATTGTGGTGATCTGTGCCGTCGGTGCCTATACGGTCCACAACAGCATGCTCGATGTCGTCTTGATGTTGGTCTTTGGCTTGATGGGCTACGCCTTCAAAAAGCTCAAGTACCCTCTGGCCCCCTTGGTCTTGGCTTTGGTGCTCGGAGACATGGCTGAAACCAGCTTTAGACAGTCCATGCTGATTTCCAAAGGCAGTTTGGATATTTTTGTCAGCACGCCTTTGGCCGGCTCTATCACTGGCCTGGCGCTCGTCATGCTGGCTTGGCCCCTGCTGGGTTTGTTCAAAAAACTCAGCCGAGGCTGAGGCCCTTGCCTTTCCTCAACACACTCTGCTCGAGCAAGCGCGTCAAGGCGTAAACCGAGTCGAGTGTGGGGGTGGGCATGTTGCAAATTTTGCCCAGCTCAATCACGCTGCCTAAAAGCGCCTCTAATTCCAATGCTTTGCCATGCTCAATGTCTTGCAGCATGGAGGTTTTGTGGGCGCCTACGGCTTGCGCGCCTGCAATGCGCTTGTCGATGCTGATCTTGAATTGAACGCCCAGTTTTTCACCCACGGTTTGGGCTTCCGCCATCATGCGGGCAGCCAAATTGCGGGTGAGATCAAAATTGCAAATGTCTTCGAGCGTGGCGTGCGCCAAGGCAGACACCGGGTTGAAAGTCAGGTTGCCCCAAAGTTTCACCCACAACTCGCTGCGAATGTCCGTCGACACAGGCGTCTTGAAGCCTGCGGCAATCATGGCCTGCGCCAATGCGGTCACGCGCTCAGATTTTTCGCCACTGGGTTCGCCCAAAGTAAAGCGATTGCCTTCAATGAGTTTGACCACACCCGGTGCGACCAATTCAGCGGCGGGGTACACCACCGCGCCGATCACCCGCTCTGGGCCGATGTGTTGCCATTGAGCGCCACCTGGATCAATGGAGGTCAATTGACGGTCTTGATACTCACCCACCAGGTTGTAAAAGTACCACCATGGCACACCGTTTTGCAGGGTCACGACAGCCGTATGGTCATGACAAAGCCGCCCAATTTGTTCGGCTACTGGGCTGACCTGATGCGACTTCATGGTTAAAAAAACATAGTCGTGCGGCGTTGCTTCATCGATGGTGCAGGCCTTGACATGGGGGGCGTGCAAAGAGGTGCCGTCTTCTAGCGTCAGCGTCATGCCATTGGCTTGAATGGCTTTGAGGTTTTCTCCGCGCGCAATGAAGGTCACGTTGCAACCCGACAAGGCCAACTTCACCCCGAGGTAACCCCCAATGGCGCCTGCGCCCACAATGGCAATGTTCAAACTCATGCTGACGCTTTCATGGTGTTGGAGAGGGTGCCGATGCCTTCAATGCTCACTTCGACAACGGCATCATTTTGCCAAGGCATGGCCCCGAGGGATGTGCCGCAAGAAATGATGTCGCCAGGCTCCAAAGTCATGCCTCTGGAGAGTTTGGCAACCAATTCTTGGGGTGAGAAAAACATGTCACTAACAGAGTAGTTTTGGCGCTCTCGTCCGTTGACTTTGGCGGTCACGATCGCTTGGGTGCAATCCAAATCGGTTTCGATCCAAGGACCGAAAGGGGTAAAGCCGTCAAAATTTTTGGCCCGTGTCCATTGCTCAAAGCTGGTGTCGGATCTCAGCAGTTCAACGGCCGTGACGTCGTTCACACAGGTGTAGCCAAAAATATAGTTTGCAGCTTCCTCATGTGGGATATCGCGTCCGCGTCGACCTATGACGATGCCCAACTCGGCTTCGTACACCACCCGTCCTACATCGGGTTGGGGTCTAACCACAGATTGAAGGTGGTGTGAATAGGAGTTGGGCGATTTGAGAAAGTAGAGTGGCTCTGAAGGGGCACTCCAACCATTTTTTTCTGCAGCCGTTTTGAAATTGTTCCAAAGCGCCAAAACTTTGGTGGGTTGGCAGGGTGCCAAAATTTCAACGTCCGAAACATTCAAGGTCTCGCCTGTGGGTTGCGGATGGTCAAAAAGAGAACCTTGATGAACGTGAATGGTTTCACCGACCAACTGACCCATGCCCATATGGCCTTGGTGTGAATAGCGCAGCCACCTCATGCTGTTTCCTCGATGAATTCAAATGGCGTTAAAGGTGTCTGCAAGTGCTACCGGACCGGCATCCTGAACCGGGGTTCAGGTGGGCGAGGGCAGACTGGCGTTGGGTTCATCTGACGCGAGATGATCACGCTCACCAGCCAATGTTCCAAGCCCGGGCTCTAAGAGCATTGGTTCAAGGAAATATAAAGCC
>CAITSG010000277.1 GCA_903894995.1 uncultured Burkholderiales bacterium | reverse complement strand
GGGCAAATACGGCAAAACCTTCAATTGCTACAAATTTCGCACCATGGTGGTCGACGCCGAGCAGCAACTCGAACTCTTCCTTCAATGCCAGCCTGAACTGCGCGTGCAATGGGAAAACGAACGAAAACTCAAGAACGACCCCCGCGTCAACGGATTTGGCCGCTTTTTGCGCATCCACAGCCTCGACGAACTGCCGCAATTGATCAATGTGATCCGTGGCGAGATGAGTCTGGTCGGGCCTCGGCCTGTGGTTGAGGCCGAGCTGAAACGCTTTGGTTCAGATGCCAGTTACTACCTGCTGGTGCGGCCCGGAATGACCGGGCTCTGGCAGACCAGCGGTCGATCCAGTTTGGACTATGACAAGCGTGTTTACCTGGATGCTTGGTACGTTAAAAATTGGTCATTCTGGTACGACCTCATCATCCTGTTCAGAACCGCCCATGTGGTTATTTCCAAGGACGGCGCATATTGACTTTGTTGATACCTCAACCCACCACGGCCAAGAGCGTGGGGTCCATGGCCTCACCTCATCACCCAAGATCACTCAACGGACGCTACACGACTCTTCAGTGCCGGCCTGAAGTCGCCATGCGCCAAAGACAGGTTAGGTGAAAAGAACGGGTCATCATTCAAACGGTCTTGCCACCGGTCCATCATGAAATGCACCTCTGACACAAAGCGTTGATGGCGCTCACCCGTTAGATCATCGCCGCGACTTGCGGACTCATGGTGGACCATTTCTGAAAAGGGGGTGTAAATGCAAGCAAAGCCAGCTAGGTGAAGGCGCAAGCAAAAATCCACATCATTGAACGCAACGGCCAGTTTCTCATCAAGACCCCCGACCTTTTCATAATGCGACTTGCGAATCAGCAAGCACGCCGCAGTCACGGCCAACAAGCGATGGTGCAACGCAATTCTGCCGAAGTAACCCGCATGGCCCTTGGGTGACTTGGCGTGGGCGTGACCGGCTACCCCACCCATTCCAATGATCACACCACCGTGTTGCAAACCCTGGTTGTTGGGATACCACAACCTTGTGCCCACCGCACCCACATCGGGCAGGGCGGCAAATGACAACATCTCTTCCAGCCAATTCGGCGTGATGATTTCAATGTCATTGTTCATCAGGCACAAAAACTCCCCCTTTGCCTGTTTTGCCGCTCTGTTATTCAAGGCCGAGTAATTGAAGGGGCCATCGTCTCGAATGATGCCAATACCCTGAGCCTTCAATTGCTCAAAGTAAAGCAAACTGTTGGGCTCAACGCTGCCATTGTCAATGACCAGGATTTCAATGTGAGGGTAAGTGCTGAGTTTGAGCAAAGACTCAATGCAGGTTTGGAGAAGCTCAATCCTGTCACGGGTCGGAATCAAAATGCTCACCATCGGCAAGGGGGTTGGCAGTGCAGGCATGACCCGGTTCATGCTTGGAATTTCCGGCGAAGGAGACACTGTTGCGGCCAAACCGATGCGTGCCAAGTGACCCTCTAACGCCTTTCTGCTGGCAGACTCTGCATAAGGTTTTTGATCGGCGGCCAGCGCCGTACTGCCTGCTATCGCACGCCAGTGGTACAGCACGCGCGGGACATGAACAATCTGGTGAGGGGCACTGCGCTCAATCACGCGCAAAGCCAAATCGTAATCTTGCGACCCCTCGTAACCCACGCGGAAGCCGCCAATTTCAAGCAACTCACTGCGTCTGTAACAACCCAAATGACTGATCATGTTTTGAGCCCACATCAGCTCACGGTTGTACTCACCTTTGAAGTAGGGTCCAAAGCGAACACCGCTGCCGTCAATCTTGTCTTCATCACTGAAGATGATGTTGGCATCGGGCTGTTTTTGCAGGGCGTTGACCACCCAAAACAGGGCCAAGGGGTGCAGTCGGTCATCGTGATCCAGCAAGGCCACCCATTCGCCACTGGCGGAGTGCAAAGCTGTGTTACTGCTTTCTGAAATATGCCCATTTTTTTCGCGCAAGCTGAGCACAATGCGAGGGTCTTTTTTGGCCGCATCCATCAAGTATTGGCGAACCTCTGGCCGTGGTGAGGCATCGTCCGCAATGCACAACTCCCAACGGTCATACACCTGCGCCTGAACGCTTTCGATCGCCTCTTGAAGGTAGTTCAAAGGGGAGTTGTAGGTGGGCATCAAAATAGACACCAGCGGCTTGTTGGACCATGACGGAATCAGGCCACGCATGCGTGCAACCTGGTCTGGTTTAGGTTCATTGGCTTTGATCCAATCAAGGTAGTCATTGCCCAGCTGCAATTCGGCTTGCACCTTGTTTGAAAGATCTTGAATGCTGTATTTGCGCAAAAGCTTGGGCAACTTGGGCAGCGAGACGGCCATGGTTTTGATGACCCGAAACCATGAGCGTGATTGCGCTCTCCAGCGCCTGACACCGTTAAAAAACCATCGAATAGGAGACATCCAACGCCAGCTGCGGCTGTTATACAAAGTGGCCAATTCCTGCTCGTGTTGCAGTTTGGGCACAGTGCTTGCAAGCAACTGAGTCAGCTCCTGCTGCAGTGCGAGTTGCTGACTCTCAAGCACCGTGCATCGGTCTTTGAGTTGCTGAGCGTGATTTTCAAGTGCGTTGGCACGGTCTTTATGTTGCACGACATTGACTTTGAGCTGTTGAACGTGGCTTATGAGCGAGGAGACACGGGCATGCTGTTGTTCGATGACAGTCGCTTGGTTTGCAAGCTCTGAGGTTTTACTTTCTACTGTTTCAACCCAATCGCTGTGTTGCCAATTGCGCTCCATGACCAAGCCCAATTGAGAGCTTGACCAGCGGGTACGCCATTTTTCATAAACAACATGAGCCGCATTGCCGTGAAATGGCGCATGTTGATGCACGCCAGAGCTCTCGTGAATGCGATAAAAAGCAGTGATGACAGGCACAAACAGAAAGTCGCTGTGTTGTGCGGCTTGCAGCCAAAAGTCCCAGTCTTCGTACAGATCAAGTTGCTCATCAAAACGGCATCCCAATTCACGCAAGCGAATGGAAAACAGTGCACTGTGCGCAGGCATGGAGTTCCCCGCCAACAAACGCAAAGGATCGTAGGGCAGCCCCATAACGGGTTGGCCTGTTGCCGCACCATTGGCGTTGACGGTCTGCGTTCTGCTGTAAGACACCAGATAAGAGGGTGCCTTTTGAAGGGCATCGACCAAGTTGCTGATGTGGTTGGGCGAAATCCAGTCGTCATCGTCCAACAAAAGAGCGTACTCACCCGTGGCCAGTTGAAGCGCTTTATTGGCCGCCTTGGAGCGTTGAAGCGGTATATCTGTTGGCACCAACTGCGTATGACAGTGGTCATTTCGCACGGGCAATTCCGGGTGGTTTGGTACAGCAGCAATAACCAAAACCTCAATTTTTGGGTAGGTTTGCCGCCCAACGGAGTTCAAAGTCTCCTCAAGAGATTTTCTGGCAGTGCTGCGTATAAGTATTGAAATTATTGGTGTAGACATATGTTTGAATCATACAATTCAAGTATGTCTTATTTTCATCAAACAGCGTACTTGCAATGTAATTTGAAAAAGCTGTTTCCCCAACCTTTACTCCGTGGTGTGTTGGCTAATCAAGCATGAGCCAAAAAATTCATGTGGTTTCCGCCGTCATTGTTTGTTTTCATCCAAACCATGAAACACTGCACCGCTTGATCTTGGCGCTTGCGCCCGATGTGCATCAAATTTTGCTGGTGAACAACGGCCAAGTGGATGAACTGCCAAGTGACTTGGGCGCACAAGTGCAATGCATAGAACTTGGCGGCAATCTAGGTGTTGCCGAAGCACTCAACCGCGGTTTTGCCCAGGCATACGCCGAGGGTGCCGATGGCGTGATTGGCTTCGATCAAGACAGCGAACCCCCAGTGGGGCTTGTTTCGCAAATGCGAGACCATTGGAACGGCGAAGTCCATCGCCAATCGCATCTCAAATTTGGAGCCATCGGACCCGCCACATGTGACAGGGATGGTGCGCATTTGCTTACAAGCTTTGCTCCTTATAACTGGATGCGTCAGCGCATACGACCAACGTCTGGCAAGCGCTGGCATGTTGACCACCTCATTACATCGGGCTGCCTCATCCCGCGTGAAGCTTGGGAAAAAACAGGCCCAATGAATGCCGATCTTTTCATCGATTGGGTCGATGTTGAATGGTGTGGCCGAGCACGCGCGGCAGGTTACACCCTGCTCATGGACGGTGATGCGGTTTTGATTCACCGCATAGGTCATCGGTCACAGGCATTTTTGGGGCGGCATTTTCATGTGCATTCACCTTTTCGTCATTACTTTGTATTGCGAAATGCCTTGTTGCTGTGGTCTGACAAGCGTTTTCCAACAGGGTGGCGCGCACACCACCTCCTCTACGCTCTGCGCGTCATTCTGGCCAACTTGATTTTTGCGCCCGGTCGGCTGCAAAGGTTGATCTGGGTGGCCCGCGGCTGGCGAGATGGCTGGGCCAAACGCACCGGTGGACAAGGGCATATTCCTGACTGACTGGCGCTTTGCCTGACGCATCAGGCATCCCAGCATTTCCCCGAGATTTCAGCGCCGCAACCATGTCGCCACCCACCGCAAGGGTCTCGTCAAAAGCCAGCTGCGACTGGTCAAAAGCTGATTCAAAACCGCCTCATTGGCCGCCCTGGCCTTGGCCTGTTCTTGCAGCGACAAAGACGCCTGCGCCAACAGGGCCGTTGCATCATTGCGAAGGCCAATTTGGCAGGCCAACTCTGCGCGCAAGTCGAGCAACTCTTGCTCCAGGACCGAGTAAGTGCGAGCCCGTGGCGACTGCGAAGCATCGTCTGGCAAG
>CAITSG010000276.1 GCA_903894995.1 uncultured Burkholderiales bacterium | reverse complement strand
TTTGGTGCTGGCTTTTGTGGCCACGCTTTACCCCAGCTGGCGCGCCAGCCAGGTCAACCCGGCGGAGGCACTGCGTTATGAATAAGCTCTCTCTTCCTGAACTTCCTGAGCTACCGGACACTTTGGGTTCTTTGGGCTCAGTGGCCACGGCGGCTTTGAAGGGGGGCAACGCTTTGGCCGTAATACGCCCACTCGGCGGTGGTGTTGTGCTGCAGGCCCAAGGCCTGACCAAGCGCTTCACCGAAGGCCGCTTGGACGTGACGGTGCTGCAAGGCGTGGACCTGTCCGTGCACGCCGGGGAGACCTTGGCCATCGTGGGCGCATCGGGCTCGGGCAAGAGCACCTTGCTGCATTTGCTGGGCGGCCTTGATGCGCCAAGCCAAGGCTCTGTGCAGCTCAAGGGCCAGTTGCTGTCGGCTTTGAGCGCGGCCGAGCAAGGCCAGTGGCGCAACCGCTACCTGGGTTTTGTGTACCAGTTCCACCATTTGCTGCCCGAGTTCAGCGCGCTGGACAACGTGGCCATGCCCTTGTGGATTCGCAGGCAGGGCCGCGACGAAGCAACTGCCGTGGCCACGGGCTGGCTGCAACGCGTGGGCCTGGGCGAGCGATTGCACCACCGGCCCGCCGAGTTGTCGGGTGGCGAGCGCCAGCGTGTGGCCCTGGCCCGCGCTTTGGTGAACGACCCAGCCTGTGTGTTGGCCGATGAACCCACCGGCAACCTGGACCGAGAAACCGCCGACGGCGTGTTTGTCATGATGCTGCAACTGGCCCGCGAGCGCGGCACCGCCTTTGTGGTGGTCACACACGACCAGGCTTTGGCAGCGCGCTGCGACCGGCAATTGCACTTGGTCAAGGGTGTGTTGCAAGCGCCTGTATGAGCTGACAACGCGGGATGTGGATCGACACGCACTGCCACCTGGATGCGGCCGAGTTTGATGCCGACCGGGACGCTGTGCGCGAGGCCGCCCGCCAAGTGGGCGTGACGCGCTGCGTGATCCCGGCGGTGCACGCTGGCCATTGGCCCCAAGTGGCGCAATTGGCCGAGCGGCATGGCGACGCCTATGCCTTGGGCATCCATCCTTTGTTTGTGCCGCAGGCCCAAGAAGCCGATGTGAAGGCTTTGGAGCAGGCCTTGACCGAGCGCCGGGATGACCCCCGCCTGGTGGCCGTGGGCGAGATCGGGCTGGACTTTTTTGTGCCTGAGCTGTGCACGCCCGACATGCGCGAGAGGCAATGGTTTTTTTACACCGCGCAGCTCAAGTTGGCGCAACAACACGGCTTGCCCGTGATCTTGCATGTGCGCCGCTCTGCCGACCTTTTGCTCAAGGGCTTGCGCCAGTGCCCGGTGGTCTCGGGTATCGCCCACGCTTTTAATGGCAGCCAACAACAGGCGCAGGCCTTTGTGGACTTGGGTTTTGTATTGGGCTTTGGCGGCACACTCACCTATGAGCGGTCTTTGCAACTGCGCCGCCTGGCGTGTGAGTTGCCCTTGAGCGCCTTGGTGCTGGAAACCGATGCACCCGATATTCCCCCGCAGTGGCTCTACCAAACCGCCGAGCAGCGGGCGCTGGGCGCAGTACAGGGGCGCAACAGCCCGGCCGAGTTGCCGCGCATCGCGCAGGTGCTGGCCGATTTGCGGGGTGTGTCCTTGGTCGAACTTGCGGCTGTCTCCACCACCAATGCTTGTCGAATACTGCCCAAATTGGCGGACTGCCTTACAAAGTTGTGAAGCATGCTGGGAAGCGATGATGCTGCACTTATGAATTCACTGACAGACCCCCAAAATTCAATACAAAACTTCTTTTTTGATCTGAACACATCCGGAACCAGCAGGCATGAGGAACATCTTCATCGCCGTACCACCATCCAACATAAATATTTTGGTTCCCAATGTGCCAACAGAACGGAGTTCTCGCAATGTTTTTGAATACACATCATTGCAACTTTCATTCCAATAAGTCACAGTATCGTAAGCAACGCCGCAACCTGAATCGTTATTGGGGGAGTAAGTGGTTGACGCATAAGTAAGCCCTTGTTTATTTTCAATTTCTATCGAACTGGAAATAATGCGTGTATTGGAATTTTCAGGTGCAGTGAAAATGATGCCTGCAGTATTGATGCTCTCAGTGGTCAAATATCGGTTGACCTGTTCAGACAGTGATCTGCACGATCTGGTATTGCTATTTTGTGCAGCTTGAGTCGGTACTGCTATTGTGTTCTCTTCATTTTTACTTCGGGAATTATCTGCTTCTTTTTTTTTAACTGGCTCAGAGCCGCGGGCTTTATTGGAATTTTGAGCAATTGCGCCATTCGCAATCACCATTAAATGGATGGCAATGATTGCTGCTAGGAGAGTCTTTGTTTTCATGATCCAAAGGTTTAGGGAATAAAAAAACCCAACCCCTTGCGGGGTTGGGCATCATTAAATTACTTTAAAAAGCAAATTACCAAGCAGTGCTGATACCCACACCGACAGCAGTCTTGGATGAACTGCCAGCAGCAATGCTGCCACGCAAGATGGTCATTGGGCTCATCCGGTAGCTTGCACCCACGGCAATGGCCGACTGGCTGTCATATCCGCCAAGGGCAACGCCCACAGCAAAGGTTTTGTTTGTATCAACCAAAGGAATGTTTGCCATGGCCGTAGAAGCTGCAATACCGCCAGCGAGCATCTTACGGGTGTCTTGCAACTGACCAAAGTTCACAGCATCGCCAGGAGCGGTACCATTTTGAACGTTGGTAATCTTGCCGTTGTTCGTCATATTCAGGTTACCGCCGACCGAGGCGTTACCGCCGACCGAGGCATTACCTGTTGTGTTCAACGTTGTGGTGGTCACGCCACCGTTGGCGGTCAAAGCACCGGTCATGGTGGTTGCACCCGTCACAGCCAAAGTACCACCGACCGACGAGTTACCTGTCGCGTTCAATGTGGTGGTGGTCACGCCACCGTTGGCGGCCAAAGCACCAGTCAGAGTGGTTGCACCAGTCACACCCAAAGTACCACCGAGT
>CAITSG010000275.1 GCA_903894995.1 uncultured Burkholderiales bacterium | reverse complement strand
GCCCAAGGCGTAACCTGTTCCCGCAGGCCAGCAAATCAGATCCTTGAAATCGAACATCTTGTACTCCGCCAACTCGGGCGACAAACGCACCTCGCCTTCGGCCACCGCATGGTAGGCAATGATCACTTGGTTCATGCGCTGAAAGTCATAAACGCCAATCAACTTGAGGGCCGACACCTTGAGATTGGTTTCTTCGGCAATCTCGCGCGTGATACCTTCTTCGGGCGTTTCGCCTGCTTCCATGAAACCTGTGATCAGCGCAAAGCGCCGCCCAGGCCAGGCTGCGTTGCGGGCCAACAAAATCTGGTCACCTACTTGCACAATGCCTGCCAGCACAGGCGTGGGGTTGTTCCAGTGCGTGAAGTCGCAAGCGGTGCAACGCAGGCGCATCGTCTCGCCCCCGTCTTCCATTTGCGAAACCCATGCCAGAGGACTGGCGCATTGAGGACAAAAACGGTATTGAGCCATTCAAACAACTCCGATTAGGCGGGAAAAACACCCGTCGACAAATAACGGTCACCGCGATCGCACACGATGAACACAATGGTGGCGTTCTGCGCCGTCTTGGCCACCTGCTGGGCCACCCAACAAGCACCTGCAGCGGAGATGCCCGCAAAGATGCCTTCGGTCCTTGCCATCTGGCGGCAGGTCTCTTCGGCATCGTTTTGACTCACATACACCAGCTCATCCACATGGCTAGGATCGTAAATCTTGGGCAAATACTCTTGCGGCCACTTGCGGATACCCGGAATGCGCGAGCCCTCGCTGGGCTGCGCACCCACGATGCGGATCGCCGGGTTCTTTTCTTTCAAAAACCGAGACACACCCGTGATGGTGCCGGTGGTGCCCATGGCGCTGACAAAGTGCGTGACCTTGCCGCCCGTCTGCTCCCAGATTTCCGGGCCAGTGGTTTCGTAATGGATGCGCGGGTTGTCGGCATTGGCAAATTGATCGAGGATGCGGCCCTTGCCCTGCGTGGCCATGTTGTCAGCCAAATCGCGGGCGTATTCCATGCCACCACTTTTGGGCGTGAGGATCAGCTCGGCACCAAAGGCCTTCATGGTCTGGGCCCGCTCGATGGACAAGTCCTCGGGCATGATCAAAACCATTCGGTAACCCCGAATGGCCGCCGCCATGGCCAGCGCAATCCCAGTGTTGCCCGATGTGGCTTCAATCAAGGTATCTCCGGGCTTGATCTCACCGCGCTCTTCAGCACGCCGAATCATCGACAAAGCAGGCCTGTCCTTGACCGAACCGGCAGGGTTGTTGCCCTCGAGCTTGCCCAAAATCACGTTGCCACGCGCAGCGCAATCCGCTGCTCCCAATCGCTGCAAAGCCACCACAGGTGTTTTGCCGATCGCGTCTTCAATGGTTGGATAAGTCATGGCTGTACTTTGCCATAACTTGAACGCCCTTGATGGCAGAGAGCTTGGCTCAATCCACGGTGTAAACCCGCTTTCCAGCTGCTGACCTTGCCTGCCAAGCGGGCCCTGCGCCGTTTCCGTGCGCACAGGCTTGGGAGCCAATTGCTCTTTCACAGCTGACACCGACATCTTTTAACAAGCAGTCCCCAACATTCCAAAAATGGCGTCAAAAATGTGCCATAATTCGAGACTTCACAAATTACCTGCCCGGGTGGTGAAATTGGTAGACTCAGGGGACTCAAAATCCCCCGCCGCAAGGCGTGCCGGTTCGAGTCCGGCCCCGGGCACCATCTCTGGAAACTCAGCAAGCATGCGGGTTCCAAGCGAATCAAGGCCAACCCTCACGGGTTGGCCTTTTTTCTTTGCTGCTTCCATGTAGGCACCATGTAGGCGCCAGCATCTGATTTAACTTTTGGGATGAACGGGGGTTCAGCCACTTGTTTTGACGTGCAGTCAAACAGCTAAAGTGCCAGCCAACTCAATTCAACTGCTAACGTGACGTTAGTGTTTAAGTGCGGCCGATTTACAGTGACGACGTTTTCGATGGATCAGCATGGCTTGAGTGCCGAATGCGCATGATGGACTGGCGGCTAGTGCCGAACTCTCTTGCCAAGGCTGCAACGGTCTCACCGCACTCAAGCCGCTCCAGAACCAGTTTGGTGGCCTGAGCATCGACGCTGCGAGGCCGCCCAAGTACCTTCCCTTGAGCCTTAGCCCGAGCCAAGCCCGACTGAGTCCTATCCACCAGCAGGTCACGCTCAAACTCCGCAATCACAGCAATCAGCCCCATAGTCATCTTGCCAGCCGAACTGGTTAAATCGATTCCACCAAGGGCCAAGCAGTGCACCCTTACCTTCATGGACGCCAATCGCTGCACTGACGTTAAAACGTCCATCACATTGCGACCCAATCGGTCAAGCTTAGTCACGACCAGCACGTCTGATGCTTCCAGCTTGTTGAGTAAGGCCAAGAATCCTTTGCGCTCCATGGCCGCCACCGAACCAGACACCGTCTCAGCGATGACGCGACCCTCCTGCACGGTGAACCCGGCGGCGGTAATTTCTTGAATCTGGTTGTCTGTGGTCTGGTCTGCGGTGGAAACCCGGCAATAGGCAAAAACGCGTGACATCTGATGCTCCTCGTGTCCGAAATGGATGTACGAATTATTTCGCACGTACGAAACAATGTCAAGCTATTTTTCGTACACTCTTTTGCTGGGTGTTCAAAAACGGTCGATTTCGGACAATCGAACTGTTACGGACGAACTCACCTTTTAATCGGGTTGGCTCAAATTAAGCTTGATTCAGACAGACTGGGATAACTTTTCTGATGTCCGGTCCACCAACGTTCCGGGCTTTACAGATAGTGCTTTTGCCAAGCGCAAGATCAGCACCAAATTGGGCAAGTGCTTCCCACGTTCGATCTTTCCCATATGCGAACGCTCAACATTCGCAGAGCTGGCCAGTTCCTCTTGAGACATCCCAAGTTCAAGGCGACGTTCTTTGACTGCTCCACCGAATGCCAACGCTGGCGCAGGGTCAAAGCTCTTTGCCCCATGCGGTCGCCCCGGCTTCGGTTTTTTGATCTCCTGCATTGACAGGAGCATCTATAGATGAGAGACTTAAAACCACGTTAGATTTAACTCTTTACTAAAGTAATCACAGTTTTTAGTTAATGAATTAACAATCAAAACTACCACCCTGATTGGAAAAAAAGTCATGAATTTATTGAAAATCACATGTTTTTTGTTGGTTTCTTCTACTTTCGTTGCAAATGCTCAGATGCAGCCATTGGTCCAACTCTCCGATACTCCGATGTATCAGCAGCAACAACAACGCGAACAGCAGCAACGTGAACAGCAGCAGCGTGAACAGCAACAACAACAGCAACAGCAGCAGCAAGAAATCTTGCGACAACAACAACAAATCATGCAGCAACAGCAGCAATTAATGCAGATGCAGATGCAGAGACGCAACTGATAAAAAAATATGCTTTTAATTCGCAACACTAAAATTTTAGGCATGCTTTTCGCGTGCTTCATTTTGATAGCTTGTGGTGGTACGCCCCTAGAAAAGTGTGAGAGTGCCAAAGCTATGGGGCAATTTTTTTGTGCGATGAGTTGCGTTGAGAGCTCTAGCCCGTCAATGTGTAACGCCCAGTGCTCAAGAACTCACGACCCTTCCGTATGCCGAAAATAAAATTTTTAAAATTTTTGTGTCGAGTTGAGTTAGCCACCTTAAACTCAGTCCCGTCGGTATTTCAAACACTGGCGCGGCTTCAACCAGCATGGCATCGTACTGCCACGCGACCTTTAAGAAATTGTTAAAGATACGCGCACTGCTTCGTAATGACTTTAACTTCAAGTTTCCCAATTAACTATATGGCCAGCCTTAAGTCCCCGAAACACTCGTGCGCACGATACTGGTCGTGAAATTTTGTTCCTGTCGCAGCAGCATCAAAACCCCAACATGCACTCGGGGGCGCAGGCGCGATGTGTGTAGTTATTGAAGCATCAGCCGACTCCAGCGCTTTCGTCTTTCACGGGCTTTTGCGAGTTGTGAAAGCAATTCCCTGCCACCCCCCTCAAGCCAAGCGTAATAGCCCTCCAAGACCCGTTTACGCTTTTCTGAGGCCATACGCTGACGCGTGGCTTGCGCAATCGCTTTACGGCCTGATGTGGTCTTTGGGCCGGTGCTCATTCCACCATGAAGCCTGCATCGACCGTTGGGCAGTGCCTTGGCCTTGCAGGGGGCACCGGTAGTACGTGCATGAGCGCCACACGTTGATTTGAATTTCATGAGTTCATCTCCATTTTGTATTGAAATTTGCGGATTTGAGTTGGCAACGACGCGGATCATTGGCGTCAACGAATAGATCTTCCCCGGCACTTATACTGAATAGCAAACGGCTTGGAAGTCATCTTGGCCATGCGTTTGGTGCCATCCATCCACCAGCCGTCTTGCACAATGATGGCGGCTTTGTAGGCTGGTCTGTTGTGGCATCCATAGCTCATGCAATTTTCATGTTGAGTGGAGTCGACTCCAGTGTAAGTTTGATGTCAGATGGAGTCGACTCCAGCGGTGGAATCCGATTCCACTGTATGTTTGGTGTCTGGTGGAATTTAATTCCACTCACGCTGAATCCGTGTTGGTCATAGACCGTGTCTACGTCGCCTTGTCGGTTCCACAACTGCCGCTCCATGTCCCGTACACATCTCTGTAGGGGTGTTTTTGCACGACTCTCAAAGTCCAAAGCGCGCCGCGCAAAACTTAAGGGGAAAACGACCATCTTCCTCATAAGGGGATTACAGGTGGAATAGGTAGGGAATGTAGACCCAGTACACCTGCTCCAGTTTGGTCAGCCTCGTCCATCACAGTCCAGTCCAGTTTCGGCATCCTTGTTCGGTAAATTTAGGGTGAGTTCGGCTAATTAAATTTAGGGTGAGTTCGGCTAATTAAATTTAGGGTGAGTTCGGCTAATCAAGGGGTTCCCCTTGTTACCCACCACTCGGCCCTCCATTCAGGTCAGGCCAAGGCAGCACGTCAGTACTTGGCAGGAGTGGTAAGTTGGACCAGCAGCCCTTCAGTGCCATGGTCCAACATGTATTTGATCCAACCATCTGAGGTGTAGTGCTGGATATCTTCTTGAATACCAAGACCATGCGTTCTCTGGATCGAACATGAAATGGCTTGCTTCATCGCTTCATAAGACATGTGAGATGGCGCTTGGAAAGCCAAATGCACGTGAGGGTTGTCGCCGTATGCTCCGTTCCCACAAACGGCCACACAGGCGATCTTGTGGCCTTGCTTGATCTGTGTGCGGCCAAGCACCAAGCGATTAAGTACATGAACAAAGTTGATCGTGGCGCTAATCGTTGAAGATTGAGATCGATCGAAGCCCATGAGGCTTGGTTGGCACGTCACGGTGACGGCATGACTCCAGTCGGCAAGGTCACTTAACCACTTTGCATATTCATCGCGTTGCAGGCGCTCGGTGTGGAAGGAGGATGTGGCGCTCATGTCAGCTACCTTTCCCAAACTTCATCACAATTTGATGCTCGAGTCGTTTGACTTGCGTAACGCAGGCGTTCCTCTCGTTCATCAGGGAGTCGAAGCGGATCTTCATCTGAGCGTTCAGGTTGTTCAGACGCTCGATTTCTTTGACGGCCGTGGCAAGAGCATCGTCCGACTCCAGCATCTTGTACATGGTGTCGCGGTCAGCCTGCTCTGCAAGCTCCATGGCCTTCAGCTCTGCGGCGTCCGGGCCGTAGTCTTGGGTCTTGGATGGGGTAGAGTCGGACTCCACGTCTGGAGTGGAGTTAACTCCACTTTGGGGTTCGTCGCTCACCTTGCTGGCAACGTGCTTGGCAAGGTTTTGGGCCTGAGGCTCTTTGGCCTCGGGGTTGCGGATGGATGCCACGAGGGTGTGGGACACCTTGCACGGCTTGGCAATCGCGCGGTCGGACTTGCCTGCGTGGCACTCCATGCACAGTGCGGTCTCGACTTGCTTGCGCTTGGTGGCGTTTGTAAGAAGCGGGTTCTTTTTCATGCTGACAAACCCAGAGCTTCTTTTATACCTGCCACGGGCCATGCCAGCCGGCCATTGATGCGCAGGCATTTAACCGGGCCATCGTTGCGTACAGCCCAAAGTCTGAGAGTTTGCTGAGCCCGGCTCAAGTGGTATGCAGCCTCAAATGTGGGCAGAGCTGACCGTTTTTCCAGCGTCAGCGGTACGGGTTGAAAAGTCTTTACAGCCATGATGTAAACCCTAGGGTTTGTTGAACATGGTTGCTTATTCTTCTCATATTTCGGCAGGCAAGTGCCTGCCTTTTACCTGCCGTTACTTACTGAAGTTACGTTCCCGATATTTGTCCAAGTCATCGCACAGCGCCTGTCTTGAGATGCCTAGGTCTTCAGCAACTTTACGAATGCCGCGGGGATAGCGGGCATAAGTGTCGGTAGGCATAATCAATCCGGCACTTTCGCAATTCTCCCAGCGCATAGTTTGTCGTTGTTCTGGTGTTTGTCGTTTCACTTTTTCTCTGACGGAATAAAGTTCTCGAATACCGTTCTCATCCATCCAGCGGTCCAGTTCTTCCCGCTCAAACGTTTGGTTATCAAGCTTTGATTGACCGCTTTCAAGCCATCCAAAAAACGTAGCAGCCTTGGGCTCAGCGGCGGCAATCCTTTCACAGGCTTGCATCCCGGCGCTTTTGATGCCGCCAGCGGGGTTTTGCACTTGGTAGGGTATGGAGTTTTCGCTTTCAAAAAACAATTGTCTGTATGCGTCCAAAGTCAACGCGTAAGCTGTCGAAAGCTTTGCCCTCAAGTCGTCTTTTTTTGCGTTGCGATAGTCTTCAAGTCGCAACCGGTCGCAGGTATATTCTGTTGCAAGGTCAATATTCATGAGGCCCCCCAATGCACCCCCTGAAAGTTGCCTCAGGAACCAGCGGGATGCACTGGCTTTCGGTTCGGTGTGAAGACAGACCTAGGTGAGACGAAAAAATCATGCCTTTGTCAGCCCATGAGCCACAGCTTCACGAAGTGCAGCATTGATGCGAGTTTGCCAGCCTTGCCCAGTGGCTTTGAATGCTTCGAGCACATCGGCATCCACGCGCATATTCAGAGTAGGCCGCTTCACTGCGGCGGCGGGCCTGCCCCGGCCGCGCTTGATGCTGGCCTGTTGCCAATAGGCTGCAACGGCGGCTGCATCGTTGGGGTCAAAAGGACCATCGGAGACGTTGTGGGCAATCGGTGCATCTTGGGCGGCTTCGCGTTTGACGCGCTCCCAATCGGTCTTGGAAGCGTTACTGGATGTTTTGGGCATAAAGCGACCTTTCATGTTTCGATGCACGGCGCAGCGATATGGCCCGCACCTCGTTGGGTTCACGCAGCACATATACCAGCACCAGCACCACGTCAGCGACTTCCACCATGGCCACGTCCATCAATCGGTCCTCATCGCCCCTCGTGCTCTCTATCGTCAGCTTGTTGACCGAATTAAAAACCAGAGGCGCATCTGACAGTGAAAGCCCATGCTTGGCAATGTTGGCGGCGTCCTTGCGCGGGTCAAATGTGAATTGCATGAATATATTTATTGTATGGGCAATAAATTAAAAACTCAAGCGGCCACTCTTGATGCGATGTGAACCACGCTGGCGCTGGCCTCGGTCAGGAATCGATGCAGTGTTTCCAATGCTTCCAGCTTTTGCTGCGCGTAATCGTGCCCGTCATAGCTGGCCGCTTGCACACCAGTCACGCCATGGCTCAGCAAGTGCCCCCGAGTTTCTTGGCTGACGCGCAGGCTGGCCAATACGGTTTCAACGCCGGAGCGGATGCGCTTTGCCTGAAACTGACCCACGGGCTTATCGGCTGGCATCCAATCAACCCCGGCGGCGGCATCTTTGGCCCAGTCTGCAATCGCTTTGGCGCTCACGGGGGTTTCGCCACCATCCAGCGACAAAGGGAACTGGCCGGGATTCAGCGCCAGCAAGGTGTTCAAGGCTTGACGAGCATCAGGCAGCAGAGGGATGGTGTGCAGCCTCGCTCCACGGCCTGTGCGCCCTTTGGCATCCAGCAAAGTGATTGCGCCCTCGCCCACGTTGGGCCTAACCAACTGGCGGAGTTGTTCGATGCGCTGGCCACCTGTCAGCAGGTGCAGGCGCAGTACAGCACCCCGGACCCCTTGCAGCGGTTCGATAGCTTGCCAATACTGACGCAGGTGCAAGGGCATCAGAGGTTTTTTGTCGGGCACCAACTTGATGGCCACAGTCTCAGCGGCCGGATTGTGCTGCACACCGTAGCTCTTGAAGTGCACGGGCACCAACAAGCTCAGCTTAGCGGTTCTGGCCATCTCAAAGGCGGCGCGGCAATAGCTTCGCAGCTTGCCAGCGGTGCGCTCTTTCCCGGCTTCGCGCAGGCCACGCAACAGGTCGGCCACTTGTTCAGCGGTCACCAGTGCGGCGGCGGTGTTGGCAAGCCTTGGTGCGCCCTCGGTCAGGTGCAGCTTGACCATACCCCGCACCTTCGCGTGTGAGGTCTTGCCTTGGCGCTCCAACTCGTTAGCGTAGTCAGCCATCAGCGCCCCAAAGGTAAATTTGGCGACGCGTTCTTTTTCGGTTTTGGCTAGTGCTTTGGCTTCCAATTTGGCGCGGTCCAACTCCCTTGGGTCTTCGCCTTTGTCCAGCGTCACGGCCAATCGTCTACCCTCTTTTTGCGCAGCATCAATGGACCAAGTGGTCACGTCCCCAATGGTTAAGCGGATTGTTTTCTTGTTAAATCGGCGTTCAAACACGTATGACTTTGCACCTGATTTGGTCACACGCACCATTAAGCCCTTGACCAGAGCGTCACGCAAAAAGGCTTGGTCTTTACCGTTCGTACAGGTAAGTCGTTCAATAGTCCCAATGGTTAGTGCTTGGGCCTTAGTCAGGTCCAGCGGAGTGGTTTTGCTGAGTCTCGCCATCTAATCCCCCGAACTTCATGTAGGCACCATGTAGGCGCAAGACTGATATTTTACTCAACATTGATCAACATTCAGTCGATCAATCGATACGAAAAATTCACATAACTTATTGATTTTTATAGACTATATCGACATCAATCAACAATGAAGAATAATCAACCAAGGGGACTCAAAATCCCCCGCCGCAAGGCGTGCCGGTTCGAGTCCGGCCCCGGGCACCAGACAAAAGCCGTAAGTTCGACGAACTCGCGGCTTTTTTCTTGGGCGCTTCACTGTTCAGCTTGCCCTCAATCGATCCCCGCACTCCACCGGTCGTTCCAGTTGCGCTCAATCTGCCTGCGGTCGCGTTTGGTGGGACGGCCTTGCTCGATGCTCAGCGCGGGCTCACGGGACAAGCGGTGTTGCTCGGCAGCTTTTTGGCGGGATTCGATGCTTTCTGGCGTTTCTTCGTAAAGCAATTGCGCCACGGGTGCCGGGCCACGCGCACCGCTCACGCCCAAGACCCGCACCGTGCGCTCCACCGCGCCCTGACGTAATCGCACCGTGTCGCCCGCCTTGACTTCGCGCGAGGCCTTGGCGTCTTGGCCATTGACCTGCACACGGTTCTTGCCGATTTCTTCGCTGGCGATGCTGCGGGTCTTGAAAAAACGTGCGGCCCACAGCCATTTGTCGATGCGCAAGGAATTCATCGCAAAGGGTCCAGAAAATATCAGATCAGCTGGCCTTGTGGGCTCAGGCCATCGCGCACATGCGGGTAACGCAGCTTGAGCCGCAGTTCCTGCTTCATGCGCGTGTTGTCCAATCGTCGGGACTCGCTCATGAAGCTCAGCAGCATCAAGGGCAAGGCTGAGCTGGCTTGGTCACGCGGCAGGCGCGGCGGTTTGGGCAGGCCAAACAGGCTGGCGGCCAAATCAAAATAATCGCCCATTTTGAGGTCGGTCTCGTCGGTGACGTTGACCACGCGCTGGGGCTTGCCGCGCCACAAAGCGGCCGCACAAGCGCGCGCCAGGTCGTTGGCGTGGATGTGATTGGTGTACACATCGTCTTTGGCCGCCAGCACCGGCGTGCCCTTGAGCAAGCGCTCACGGGGCGTGCCGCCTTCTCGATCGGCCGCGTAGATACCGGGAATGCGCAACACACTCACACGCACACCGCTGCGCCCCAAAAACCGCATCAGGTTTTCCGCATCCACACGGCGCTGGGCGCGGGGTGTGTGCGGGTTCACAGTTCGGGTTTCATCCACCCGCTGCCCGCCGCAGTCACCATACACACCCGTGGTCGAACCGTACACCAGCGCCAGCGGGGGCGTGCGCAAACGCAAAGCGCGCACCAGCACCAAACTGCGCGGATCACGCTCGGACACGCCCGCACGGTCGGTCGGCGGTGGTGCGAGGTGAATCACGCGGTGGGCGATGCCCGCCAAGCGTTGAATGCTTGCGGGATCGTCCAAGTTGCCTTGCAAAGGCGTGATGCCGCAAGCGCGCAGCAAACGCACGCGATCAGGCGAAGAAGTCAGCGCCATCAGGCGAACGCGTTGGCTTTGTGGCGCTCCCAGCTGGCCCGCCGTGCGCAGCCCTACGTCGCCACAACCCACAATCAGGACACGCTGGCGACGAAAGCGGGCAGGCAACGCGCCCAAGGGAGTTTGGTTTGAAGGCAAAATCAGGTGTTCCGGGTCAATTGCAACCCCTCAAGGATACCCAAAAGATGAGCTTTCAGATTTCCGTGCAGCCCAGTGGCCGCAGCTTCACCGCCGACGCCAACGAAACCCTGCTGGCCGCTGGCATCCGCCAAGGCATCGGCCTGCCCTATGGCTGCAAGGACGGCGCTTGTGGTTCGTGCAAATGCAAAAAAGTTTCGGGCACTGTGGTGCACGGCCCGCACCAAGACAAAGCTTTGTCGGCAGATGAAGAAGCCCAAGGCCTGGTGCTGACCTGCTGCGCCACGGCCCAAAGCGATGTGGTGCTCGAATCGAAACAAGTGACAGCCGAAGGCGGCTTGCCCGTCAAGAAGATGCCGGTGCGCGTGGTCACTCTGGAGAAGAAATCGCACGACGTGATCGTGCTCAAACTGCAACTGCCCGCCAACGACGTGATGAAGTTCCACGCGGGCCAGTACATCGAATTTTTGTTGCGCGACGGCTCGCGCCGCAGCTACAGCATGGCCAACGCCCCGCACACCCTGGAGGTGGCCCCGCCCACGGTGGAACTGCACATTCGCCACATGCCCGGCGTCAAATTCACCGACCCGGTGTTCACCACCATGAAAGAAAAAGACATCCTGCGCGCCGAAGGGCCGTATGGCAGTTTTTACCTGCGTGAAGACAGCAACAAGCCCATGGTGCTGCTGGCCTCGGGCACGGGCTTTGCACCCATCAAGGCACTGATCGAACACATGCAGCACTGCGGCATCACCCGCCCCGCCACGCTG
>CAITSG010000274.1 GCA_903894995.1 uncultured Burkholderiales bacterium | reverse complement strand
GCCCGGTATTTTGTGGGCAAGGGTTTTGTGGTGATGGTGCCCACCCGTGTGGGCTATGGCGAAACCTTCGATGGTTTTGATCCGGAAACCAATGGCGGCTGCAGCCAGCCCCGCATCGAACCCATGAGCCTTGCCGCATCGAACCAAGTGATCGCGGTGGCCGAATTTGCGCGCAGCTTGCCCTTCGTTGACGCCTCGCGGTGGTGGGTCATGGGTCAATCGGTCGGCGGCTTGACCACGGTAGCGACGGCCTGGCGCAACCCAGCAGGCTTGCAAGGGGCCATCAATTTTGCAGGCGGCACCGGGGGTGATCCGGTGGGCCGTCCAGGGCGTTCGTGTGCGAACGTTCAAATTGGCCAACTCTGGAAAGCCCGTGCTGCACAAGCCCGAGTGCCCATGCTGTGGCTGTATTGGGAAAACGATTTATTCTGGGGTGCGCAAGCACCGCGTGATTGGCATCGCGCCTGGCTTGACGGTGGTGGGCAAGCCGAGTTTCACCAACTCGCGCCCGTGGGACAGGATGGCCACTCGGGGTTCAGCATCGACATGGACCGCTGGGTGCCCTGGGTGGATGCTTTTCTGGCCAAGGCTGGTTACAGCCAGCCTGCTTTGCCACCGATCCCCGAGCCGAGTGGTTTCGCCCAAGTGGACGAGATCGACAAAGTGCCTGTGGGTGCCGAGACCCGGCAAAACCTGTACAGCCGTTTTCTGGCCAGCCCCTCCCCGCGCGCTTTTGCCATCGGCCCGGGTGGCGCTGGCTTTGCCACGGGCGATTGGGCCGTGGGACGCGCATTGGGTTTTTGCCAGGCACGCCGTGGCATCACCTGCAAGTTGTACGCCGTAGATAAGCAAGTGGTTTGGAGAAATTGACATGTTCAAAAAAATACTGATCGCCAACCGTGGCGAAATCGCCTGCAGAGTGGCCGCTACTGCCCGCCGCATGGGCATCCAGACAGTGGCCGTTTATTCGGACGCCGATGCAGGTGCTAAGCATGTGCAAGCGTGTGATGAAGCCGTGCATGTGGGCGGCAGCGCACCCAAAGACAGCTACCTGCGTTGGGAGCGGATTTTGCAAGCGGCCAAAGACACGGGCGCACAAGCCGTGCACCCCGGCTACGGCTTTTTGAGCGAGAACGAAGACTTTGCCAAGGCCTGCGCCGCAGCCGGGCTGGTGTTCATTGGCCCCCCTGCCTCGGCGATTTTGGCCATGGGCCTCAAGGCTGAGTCCAAGCGCTTGATGGAAGCCGCCGGTGTGCCGCTGGTGCCTGGCTACCATGGGGCCGACCAAGACCCGGCGCTGCTGCAGCACGAAGCCGACCGCATCGGTTACCCCGCCCTCATCAAGGCCAGCGCAGGCGGTGGTGGCAAGGGCATGCGGGTGGTCGAAAAGTCCGAAGACTTTGCGGCAGCGCTGGCCTCCTGCAAACGCGAAGCCATCAACAGTTTTGGCAGCGATGCGGTGCTGATTGAAAAGTATGTGCAGCGCCCACGCCACATCGAGATTCAGGTGTTTGGCGACACCCAAGGCAACTGTGTGTATTTATTCGAGCGCGACTGCTCGGTGCAGCGCCGCCACCAAAAAGTCCTGGAAGAAGCCCCAGCCCCCGGCATGACCGAGACCCTGCGTGCGCAAATGGGCACAGCGGCTGTGGCCGCCGCCAAAGCGGTGAACTACGTGGGTGCGGGCACGGTGGAATTCATCGTCGAACAAACGGCGTACGACCAGCCCGAATCCATGAAGTTCTTCTTCATGGAAATGAACACCCGCTTGCAGGTGGAGCATCCAGTGACAGAAGCCGTCACAGGTTTGGACTTGGTAGAGTGGCAGTTGCGCGTGGCCAGTGGCCAGCCCTTGCCCCTGAAGCAAGAGCAAATCAAACTCACGGGCCATGCCATTGAAGCGCGCATTTGCGCCGAAACGCCGGACAACAATTTCTTGC
>CAITSG010000273.1 GCA_903894995.1 uncultured Burkholderiales bacterium | reverse complement strand
TCCGAGGCGCGGGTCACATAGGCTTTGTAGAGCTGTTCGCGCAGTGCGCCGCTGTCGGCGAACTGCATCACGGGCAGGTACACGGGCATTTTCAGGCTCAGGCGGTGGCCTTCTTGGCCTTCCTTTTGGGCTGCATCGCGGGTGGCTTGCATCACATCGGCGGGCACACCTTGGAGCTGGTCTTCGCTCACGTACAGGGCAAATTTGTCGGTCGCGTCGAGTGTGTTTTCGCTGAACTTTTGCGTGATTTCGGCCAGCCGTTCCTGGATGGCGGCGTAGCGTTCTTTGTCCGCGCCTTGCAGTTCGGCACCGCCGAGCACAAAACCGCGCAGGGCGTTTTTGCGGGCCTGTGTTTGCTCAGCGTTGAGACTGGCGGCGTCAATGGCTTTGTATTTGGCGTACAGGCGCTCGTCGCTGCCCAGGCGCGTCCAGAACTCGGTCACGCGGGGCAGGGCGGCGTTGTAGGCGGCGCGCAATTCGGGGGTGTCGGCCACGCTGTTGAGGTGACTGACCGCGCCCCAGGCCATGCCCAGCCGCTCGGTGCACACGTCCAGGGTCTGGGCGATGGCTTTCCAGTCGGCCGGAAAGTCAGTGGCGGTCACTGTTTCGAGTGCTTGGTCGGCTGCGGCCAGCAATTCGTCCATGGCCGGGGCCACATGCTCATGGGCAATGCGGTCAAACAAGGGCAGGCCAGAGGTGTCGAGCAAGGGGTTGGTCATGGGGCTTCCAAATATCAGTTCAGTGGGTACTTTGTATCACTTGGAGGCGCGTTCGGCCGCTTCAAGGGTGTTGACCAACAACATGGTGATGGTCATGGGTCCGACACCGCCAGGCACCGGGGTGATGTAGCCCGCGACTTCTTTGACGCCATCAAAGTCCACATCGCCGCACAGCTTGCCTTCATCGTTGCGGTTCATGCCCACGTCCAGCACCACCGCGCCGGGCTTGACCATGTCAGCGGTCAGCACATTGCGCTTGCCCACGGCGGCCACGATCACGTCGGCTTGCAAGGTCAGGGCTTTGAGGTTTTGGGTACGGGAGTGCGCCACCGTCACCGTGGCATCCTTTTGCAGCAGCATCAGCGCCATGGGCTTGCCCACAATATTGCTGCGCCCAATGACCACGGCGTGTTTGCCGCGCAGGTCGTAGCCAATGCTTTCCAGCATCTTCATGCAGCCGTAAGGCGTGCAGGGCCAGAAACCGGGCAGGCCGGTCATCAAGGCACCGGCGCTGGCGATGTGAAAGCCGTCCACGTCCTTGGCCGGGCTGATGGCTTCGATCACCTTTTGTGCGTCGATGTGCGCAGGCAAGGGCAGCTGCACCAAGATGCCGTGGATGCCCGGTTCCTTGTTGAGCGCTTCGACTCGGCCCAGCAAGTCGGCCTCAGTCATAGTGGCTTCGTATTTTTCGAGTACCGAGTGCAGGCCGCTGTCTTCGCAGGCTTTGACCTTGTTGCGCACATACACCTGGCTGGCCGGGTTGTCGCCCACCAGCACCACAGCGAGACCTGGCGTCACGCCCTTGGCTTTGAGTGCTTGGGCGCGAGTGGCCACTGCGGTGCGCAGTTGTTTGGAAAGCTGGTTGCCGTCGATCAATTGAGCGGTCATGTGTGAGGTGTTAAAGGTTCAGAGAAAAATGCAAAACGCCCGGCAGGTGCGGGCGTTGGTTGCGGGCGTTTTGTCAACGGCAGGCCGATCAGGCCTTGGGTGCGTTTTGCCCCAACGCAATCTTGAGCAGGTCGGCCACGGTGTTGGCGTTGAGCTTTTCCATGATGTTGGCGCGGTGCGCTTCCACCGTTTTGATGCTGATGCCCAAGTCGTCGGCGATCTGCTTGTTCAGGCGACCGGCCACGATGCGCTCGAGCACTTGGGCTTCGCGGCCTGTCAGTTTGGACAGCAGCGCGTCGCGGCTGGCCGCTTGTTGGTAGTCGGCAAAGGAGTCGCGGGCTTCGTCCAGCATGCGCTCTACCAAGTCCAAGAGTTCTTCTTCCTTGAAGGGTTTTTGGATGAAGTCCATTGCACCTTTTTTCATGGTGTTCACCGCCATGGGCACGTCGCCGTGGCCGGTGATGAACACGATGGGCAGGGGCGAGCGGCGTTCGATCAAACGCTCTTGCAACTCCAGTCCAGTCATGCCGCCCATGCGGATGTCAGCAATCAGGCAGGCCACTTCACGCGGGTCGTAGCGGCTGATGAATGATTCCGCGCTGTCAAAGCACCGCACCCGATAGTCCTTGCCTTCAAGCAGCCATTGCAAGGAATCGCGCACCGCCTCGTCATCGTCCACGACGTAAACAGTGCCTTTTTTTGGTATCAAACTCATTCATTTACCCCAGTGGGTTGTTGTGTGGTCAACGGGTTCAGACCGGAATCCAGAAAGAGAATCGACATCCTGTCACTACGCCCGAATTGTAGAGGTTCTCGGAAGTGATCCTGCCTTGGTGGGATTCGATGATGCTGCGGCACAAATTCAGGCCAATGCCCATGCCCTCGACCTTGGTGGAGAAAAAAGCCTCGTACACCCGTTCGGTGTCCTCTGCGGGCAAGCCTTGCCCGGTGTCGGTGACCGAAAACTCCACCACCGATTGGTTGTTGATGTGTTTGGGCACGATGCGCAATTCCACATGGCGCTGCCCGGCAGGACGGTCGGCGTTGTCAATCGATTCGGCCGCATTTTTCATGAGGTTGATCAGCACCTGCTCAATCAAAATAGGGTCTACCAAAAGTTGAGGCAAGCGTGCAGCCACATAGTGCGACAGGCGAACGTGGCGTCTGCGCAGTTCGATTTCGGCCAATTCCAGCGACTCGTTGACCATGGCCGAGACATCCGACAGGACGCGGTTGGGTTCGCTGCGTTTGACGAAACTGCGGATGCGCAAAATGATTTGTCCGGCTCGCTGGGCCTGGTGGGCTGTTTTTTCCAGAGCCCACACCATGTCTTCTTCTTTGACTTGCTTGTTTTTGATGCGCGAGATCATGCCGCTGCAATAGTTGCTGATGGCGGTCAACGGTTGGTTGAGCTCGTGGGCCACACTCGACGCCATCTCGCCCATGGTGATCAGGCGGCTGGCCGTTTGGGCACGTTCAGCTTGCTGGGCTGCTTGCTCTTCGGCTTGGCGGCGCGGCGTGATGTCGCTGGCAATCACCATTTGGGCCAGTCGTCCGTCGGCCCAGTTGATGTAGCGTGAGCGCACTTCCAACCACTTACCCAATTCAGAGACAAAAATTTCAGCATTTTCGGATTTGGCAATCGTCAAACTTTCTGTGGGCAAGCCGGCCATTTCATCCACATCGTCAGCGCGTTCTAGCGCTTCACTGGAACCTGCTTGTTGGACCAGCCGCAAATGGCCATCGGTGTTTTGGCCAAACCACAAGCGGTAGAGTTTGTTGGCAAAAAGCAATTCGGCACTGCCCAGCGGGGCCACAGACACCGAGGCGTCCAGCGCTTCCAACACGATGGTGAAGCGTTCGTGCGAGCTGGCCAGTTGTTCCCGGATGCGGTTGGGCTCGGTGATGTCGGTCATCGAGGTCATCCAGCCGGTTTGCGCGCCGCGCGCGTCGATCAGCGGCGAGACGTAGAGGCGGGCATCGAACTGGGTGCCGTCACGGTGCTTGACACGCATCTGGATGCCCCCGGGCGTGGTCTTGCCCGCGAGCTCATCCTCCAGGCGGGCTCTGAGGTTCTCGGCATCCGCCTCCGGCCAGTAGGGAAAAGGCGCGGTGCGGCCGACCAGGTC
>CAITSG010000272.1 GCA_903894995.1 uncultured Burkholderiales bacterium | reverse complement strand
GGGTGGTGGTCTGCGAGGCTCAATCGCGGCGAGGGCCCCGCTCCCACAAAAAAAGCGTTCATGCAAACTTCATTGGGCCGTATCAATAAGTGAGGTTGGACCGGCGACCAAGCCAAAGCGCAACCCCCAGACGGGTGATTTGTCGGTGCAAAATATCAACCATGATCGGTATGCATTTAATGAATATCAAAGACTTGGACCTGAACCTTTTGCGTTTGTTTGACGCGGTTTGGCGCATGCGCAGCGTGAGCTTGGCCGCGCAGCAACTGGGCATGTCGCAGCCGGCGGCCAGTCAGGGCCTGGCCCGTTTGCGGGCCCTTTTGGGTGATGCCCTGTTTGAGCGCAGCGGCTCGGGCGTGCGGCCCACGCCGCGCGCCGACCGGCTGGCGCAGGGGGTGCAAATGGCCTTGGCCACGATCGAAGAGGCACTCAACACCTCGCAGGTGTTTGACCCGCAGCGGTCCAAGCGCGTGCTGCGTTTGCACCTGAGCGACATTGGCGAGGCGCGTTTTTTACCTGAACTGGTGCTGGCCTTGCAGCGCCTTGCGCCGGGCATGCGGCTCGAAGCCAGGCCTGTGCCGCACGACCAAATTGGAACAGCCTTGGACAACGGTCAGTTGGACATGGCGATCGGTTTCTTGCCCGAGGTGGTCGACACCTTGCAGCAGCCTTTGCTGAGCGACCGCTATGTGGTGCTGATGCGCCAGGGCCACCCGGTGGCCAAGCGATGGGGCCCGTTACAAAAAAAGTCTGGGGCATCACCTGAGGCGATGTTCGCCTTGTTGGCAGAGCTGGAATTTGCTGCCGTGCGTACACATGCCGACACGCTGCGTATTCTGGAGTTGATGCACTGGCAGCATCGCTTGCGCTTGACCGTGAGCCATTTCCTGTCGCTGCCTGCCATCGTGCGCAGCAGCGATCTGGCAGTGCTCATGCCTTGCAACTTTGCGCAAGGTTTTGCACAGGCGGGCGAGTTGGCCATCATCGAGCCCGATATGCCCTTGCGCGATTTCACCGTGTCCATGCATTGGAGCCAGCGCTTTGACAAAGACCCGTGCCTGCAGTGGCTGCGTGCCACTGCGGCCCAATTGTTCAGCACCCACAACGCCACACCATGAGCACTTTCAAACCTTATCTGAGCGCCATCGAAGCCCCCAGTCTGGCCGATGTGCAAGCCTGGCAGGGCCTGACCCTGCTGGAATTTGGCACCGAGTGGTGTGGCCACTGCCGCGCCGCCCAGCCGCTGATCGCACAGGCATTGGCCGCGCGGCCACATTGGCAGCACTGCAAAGTCGAAGACGGCCCAGGTCGCCCTTTGGGCCGCAGCTACCGCGTCAAGCTTTGGCCCACCTTGGTTTTGTTGTGCGATGGGCAGGAAGTGGGGCGTCTGGTGCGGCCTGCGGCCGCGCAGGACATTGAAGAGGCGATGTCAAAGGCTTGATGGGGTGGGGGGCGTCTATTGATCCGGCCGGACAAAGTTTGAATTGCCCATGTTTTTGTCGACCCTGTGGATATATGGGTCTTTTTAGGAGCCCACCCTGTGGGCGAAGGCTTGCAGGGCGTGTTCCACGCCCATCGCCCACAGGG
>CAITSG010000271.1 GCA_903894995.1 uncultured Burkholderiales bacterium | reverse complement strand
TGAGGCCACGCTGCCACGCCTGCCTTACCAGACCGGCTGCGCCCCCGCGAAAAACCAAGGCAGACAACACCACGTTGGTGTCCAGCACCACACGAACAGGGGCGCTCATGCCTTGGGCTTTGACTTTTTGGCGTCGGCCTTCATGGGCTTGGCAGGCCTTGTGTCATACACAGCAGCAGGCTCGTTGACCATGGCGGCTGGCAATTCAGATGTCGTTGCAGGCGCTCTGGCCCAAGAAACGGCTGCAGCAAGGTCATCTTCGGACAGATCCAACTCGGCCAACTTGGCCCGTACCGCATCACCACGCTGAATGCGCACGGGCGTCAGGATCAACTGCCCATCACGGGCCTCGACATCAAAGTATTCCGTGGCCCCCACCGCCTGTGTCAGGCTCTTGGGCAGGGTGAGCTGGTTTTTGGCCGTGATTTTGGCAAGCATGCTTTTTCCAAAAGTAAGGATTCATTACTTTAACCCAAAAAGACGATGGGCAGTGCCCAACCCAGATGCGGCAGCACCCGGGTGCTGCCGCCTTTGTGCAGACACTCAGCTGTTCAGCTGTTGCTCCAGGTCATGCAGGACCTGGTAGCACGGCAGCACTTGGGCAATGGAACTGTTGGGCTCGCGACCTTCGCGGATCGCGGCGAAGAATTCACGGTCTTGCAGCTCAATGCCGTTCATCGACACCGCCACTTGCGACACATCGATCTTTTCTTCCTTGCCGGTGAACAGGTCGTCGTAACGCGCCAAGTAGGTGCCCGTGTCGCCGATGTAGCGAAAGTAAGTGCCCAGCGGGCCGTCGTTGTTGAAGCTCAAGCTGAGTGTGCAGATCGCGCCGTTGGCCGCTTGCAACTGGATGCTCATGTCCATGGCTATACCCAAGGCGGGGTGGATCGGGCCTTGCACGGCGTTGGCTTTAACGATGGGGCTGCCGCATTGGTAAGCGAACAGGTCCACGGTGTGCGCGGCATGGTGCCACAGCAGGTGGTCGGTCCAGCTGCGGGCCTGGCCCAGCGCGTTCATGTTGGTGCGGCGGAAAAAGTAGGTTTGCACGTCCATCTGCTGGATGTTGAACTCGCCCGCTTTGATCTTGTAGTTCACCCACTGGTGGCTGGGGTTGAAGCGCCGGGTGTGACCCACCATCGCAACCAGACCGGTTTCCTTTTGCACGCGCAGGACTTCCTGGCCTTCTTTGTACACATCGCACAGCGGAATTTCCACCTGCACATGCTTGCCCGCCTTCAGGCAAGCCAGGGTCTGGCTGGCGTGCATCTGTGTGGGCGTGCACAAGATGACGGCATCGACTTCTTTCAAAGCCAGCGATTCATTCAGGTCGGTGGTGACGTGAGCAATGCCGTATTTGTCCGCCACCTCTTGGGTTTTGGCGAACTCGCGGCCAATCAAGGAAACGACTTCCACGCCGTCGATGTTTTGGATGCCGTCCAGGTGTTTGATGCCGAAGGCACCTGCGCCAGCGAGGGCGACTTTGATGGTTTTGCTCATGTGTATTTCTCCAAAAGATTGAATGGGTTGTGATGACAACTTTGGAAGTTGGGCGTTGGATGTTGAGCGTTGGGCAAGGGTCAACAGTTCATAAGCCATCGCCCACAGGGTGGGCTCCTACAGGGAACGGCTCTGTCTTCGGTGGCGTCCACCCCTTTGAGCGATCCATCCCAGAGCGGCTCTGTCTTTGTAGGAGCCCACCCCTGTGGGCGATGCCCTGCACGCCCGGCCCTTGGCCCAGGGACTGCGGTGCGATGACCACCAAGCGCATCAGCTGTTTTCCAAAATCACATGCCCGACCGCCGTGTTGCTGGCAGGCACATGGTAGAAGCGGTGACGCAGCTTGGGCGCAGGGCCAGTGGCTTGGCCAACATTGATATCGCACATCGCACCACGGGCGATCAGCCACATGACCAGCTCAATGCCTTCGCTGCCCGCTTCGCGCACGTAGTTGATGTGCGGTGTGGCCGCTGCGGCTGCCGGGTCGTTGATGAGTTGGTCGAGCCAAGCGTTGTCCCACTCGCGGTTGATGAGGCCCGCTCGCGCGCCCTGCAGCTGGTGGCTCATGCCGCCTGTGCCCCAGATGTGGACGTTGATGTCTTCGTCGTAACTCTCCACCGCTTTGCGAATCGCTTGCCCCAAATTGAAGCAGCGCTGGCCACTGGGCACGGGGTACTGCACCACGTTGACGGCAAAAGGGATCACCGGGCAAGGCCAGGCGTCTTTGACCGGGTCCAGCGGGCCGCACATCAGCGACAAGGGCACTGTCAGGCCGTGGTCCACGTCCATCTTGTTGACGATGGTCAGGTCAAAGTCTTGCTGAATGACCGACTGCGCGATGTGGCTGGCCAGCTCGGGATGGCCTTTGACCACAGGCACCGGGCGCGGCCCCCAGCCTTCATCAGCGGGCTGGTACTCGGCTGCGGTGCCGATGGCGAAGGTCGGAATCAGGTCGGAGCTGAAAGCCGTCGCATGGTCGTTGAACACCAGAAAAATCACGTCCGGCTTGTTGTCCTTCATCCATTGCTTGGAGAAGTCGTAGCCCGCGAACACGGGTTTCCAATAGTCTTCCTGTGTCTTGCCCAGGTCCATGGCCGCGCCGATGGCGGGCACATGCGAGGTGTAGACGGATGCGGTGATTTTGGCCATGTTTATGCTTTCTGCCCGGCTGCGCCTTGCGGTTGGTTCTGCGCTTGGGCAGTGCCGTTTTCGCCAATGTAGCGGTTGCCTTCCACACTGCGGCCGCCCGCAATCATCATGTTGCGGTATTCCTCTTCGGTCATGCCGGTCATGGAGCCCGCCATTTGCTGGAAGCTCTTGCCGTCGGTCGCGCCGATCTTGGCGAGGAAATAAATGTTGCCGCCGGTGCGCATGCACCAGTTCAAATCGCGCACCAGCACGGCCTGTTTTTGCTCTTCGGTCATTTGCCATTCGTCCAGATAGGCCCGCTCATCAGCCTTGAACCGTTCACGGTTCTCGGCCTTCATGAGCGACATGCAAAACTGGTTGAGCCAATAGCCTTTGCGCGATTGCTCGGCATCAAAAATGATGGTGCCAGGTACATTCAAATAGGGTTTATCTAGAGCCATCACTTTTCCTTATTGCAAACACTTGAAGCTGGCCGCAGCGTTGACATCTCCACCTTGGTAACGCGGCACCAGTGGCCACTGGCACAGTGGCCGCGTGCGGATCAAATTGACCGGCAAGCTGACCGACTGATCGAGCAACTCCAAAGTCCCCGGGGCTTGACCATTTTCAACCCAACGGGTCAAAGCGCTGAGCATGTCCACATTGGCTGGCGCGCCCGCACCCACATGGTCCACACCTGGGGCCGTGTACAAACGCATGAACGCCTGTGTGGTATCTGCGCCCATTTTCTGCCGCACCGTCTCGTAGTAGCCAATGCCTGCATAAGGACTTTGCGCGTAGTCGGCCATGTTTTCCAGCACGATCAACTTGCCGCCTCGGGCGTGAAAGGCGGACAAATCAGGATTGGTCGAATCCATCAAAGCTGAAATTTCTTTCACCCGAGCGGCGTGGTCACGCGCTTGGTAGGTGGTCACATCCAGCGAAGGGTTGCGGGCATAAAAATACTGGATCGCACCACCGCCATAAAACCAGGCTATGCCGTTGCTCTGCTGTGGTGGCAAAGAGGGCGCAGTGGCACCAGTCCACCACGCCATCCACCCCCCAGTGGCGGCAAAGGCAGGTATCGCCTCGCCACTGGGGCCGCGACCTGGGTACTCGCGAAGTCCATTTGCTAATTCCACGTCCATGCGCAAAGGGGAGCCCAAGGTTTGCACCGCTTTGACTTGCGCTGCCGTCAAACAACCGTCGCTGGCTGGGCCTTCACATTGGAGCTTGCGCACATCAAAAAGTTGACGGCAACCCACCGGGTCTGACACCACGCCGTCTGCCAAGCCGTCGGCAGCGTCACAAGCAGCCAGCACCGCTTGGCCCACCAGTTTGACCTGTGCAGGGGCCATCCAACCGCCATTCATCAAAGCCATGCCATCGCGCAGGCCCGCGTGCTGCAAGCCGGTCCAGTGGATCACGGGCACACGGCTGAAAATGCCATCAAAGTCTTGCGGATAGCGCTGAGCCATGGTCAGGCCTTCGCGCCCACCTTCGGAGCTGCCCACGAAATACAATTTTTCGGGCCCTTGGCCATAACTGCGCTTCATCACTTCAACCACCACATCGCGCACCTTTTTATAAGAAGCATGGGCAAAGTTGAGCAAGGCTTCATCGTTCAGGGCAAAGGTTTGCGGAGGTTCGCCGGGCTTGTTTTGGTGCCCAGAATCGGTGCCGTAGGTCACAAAACCTTGACTCAATGGCACAGGCTGGTCAAACGGTGCCGCTGGGACCATCGCCAAGGCGTTGATCAAAACGCCATTGAAACCTCCACCACCGTACTGTACCGATCGGCCGTTCCAGGTCATGGGCAAATTGATCTGAAATTTGATCAGTGGGGCTTGAGGATCCAGGGGCGCAATCGCACCCAAAACACGGCAAAACTGCGGCAGCGCTGGGCTGAAGCGGGCAGCTGGCGTTGGACCGCGCTCGACCACAGATGGGGCTCTGGCAGCCTGCAAAGCAGCCGACTCGATGCGCACAGGACCACTGGGCAGACCCACGATTTGCGAGGGCAGTTCAAGTCCGTTCAATGAATCGCAAGCCAGCTTCAGGGGCAAGGCTTGCGTTGCAGCCAAGGCCGCGCCAGACGTGAATGCCGCCATGACAACCATGAGCAGCGGTGAGGGAATGAGGCGCATACAGTGTCTCCTGTGGTTATGGAAAATTGATCGAATCGACTTGAAAGGGGATCAGCTTTATTCTTCAGGCCAGTAAAGGCGCATCGGGTTGTCCACCAGCAGCTTGCGCTGCAGCTCGGCGGTAGGCGCGATGTGCGGGATGAAGTCGACCAGCAGGCCGTCGTCGGGCATGTGGTCTTTCAGGTTGGGGTGCGGCCAGTCGGTGCCCCAGAGCACGCGGTCGGGGAACTCCTGCACGATGCGTTGGGCAAAAGGGATCACATCTTGGTAAGCGTTTTGCTCGCCGTTCAAAGCCTTGGGGCCGGTGACCGACAAACGCTCGGGGCACGACACCTTGCTCCACACATTGCTGTGTTCGCGCATGAACTTCTGGAACAGCGCAAACTGCGGGCCGTCCACGGGCAACGACACATCGGGGCGGCCCATGTGGTCCACCACCACGGTGGTGGGTAATGCGGTAAAAAAGTCCCACAGCTCGGGCAGGTCCACCGCCTCGAAATAAATGACCACATGCCAGCCCCATTTCTGGATGCGGCTGGCGATTTCCATCAGCTCGTCTTTGGGCGTGAAGTCCACCAGACGCTTGACGAAGTTGAAGCGCACACCGCGCACACCCGCGTCGTGCATGGCCTGGATTTCCTGGTCGGTCACGCTGCGCTTGACGGTGGCCACGCCACGCGCCATACCGCCCGAGTTGACCAGCGCATCGACCATGGCGCGGTTATCAGCGCCGTGGCAGGTGGCCTGCACCACCACATTGCGTGCAAAGCCCAGGTGGTCACGCAGCGCATACAGCTGGTGCTTGCTGGCATCGCACGGTGTGTATTTGCGCTCGGGGGCGTAGGGAAATTCAGTGCCCGGGCCAAACACATGGCAGTGGGCATCCACTGCACCTGTGGGCAATTGAAATCGGGGCTTGGCCGGACCGGTATACCAGTCCATCCAGCCTGCGGTTTTGGTGAAGTCACCTGTGGTGGGTTTACTCATGTCGCTCCTTCTTCGTTACATGCGCAAACCCCATCACACTGAAGCTTGTGCGATCGCACAAGCTGGTGATGCGATCAAGGTTTACGCAAAATCAATGGTTGACCAATGCGTTGCCGCTCAATGTCGTCAGGGTGGTAGGGCAATTGAGGCCAGCGCTTTTCGGCGTACATCCTCAACTGATCGGTTTGGTGGGGCGAACCCGCCTGAGTGCTCTGCCCGTAGGTCAACAAAGCTTGCGCGACGGGACCACGATCGTCAAACGTGACGGTTTGAACATAGCTGGTGCCGTAATCGATGCGAATCCCGTCTTTGGTCAAACCGGGACGGGCGCGGTCACCCACATTGTTCAGCACGCCTTCAATCTCATCTCCGCCATGCAATGGAATGTTTTCATTGGAAAAAACAACCCGCTGGACTTGACCCAAAGGTGCGTCCAAGGCAAAGCCAGCATCTCTCATCTTTTTTACTGCTGCGGCCAAGGCGTCCCAGACACGGGATGCGGTGGCCGCATCGCTCATGCGCAGGCCAGCAGGGGTGGCCAGAACACGCGCTTTATCAAAGGGCTCGCGGTACACATTAGGGATCTGACTGGCAGCACGCCAAAACTCACGAAACAGTGGAGCCCCTTTCGCATCGGCGTTGTTGCGCATGCCAGCATCATGAAAAAGCTTGAGCGCAGCGCATCCATCCCTGGCCTCCGCATTCGGCGCCTGCCCACAGGCTATCAGCAAATCCGGAAGCACCATGCGCGCCACAAAATTGCGGTTTTCAAACAACTGCGCTTGCATGCCAGCGAGGCTGATCTTGCCTTTTGCGAGCATTTCTGGAATTTCAATCAGCTCTGAACGCGTGCGCGGACGACGAACAACATCGTCCCCCACCATGATGGAGACAGGGCCCCATTTGTGTTCGGGGTGGGTATAGACAAAGCTGTCATTGCTGTTGTGCAACCAATCTTGGCGCACGACCACAGGCATGCGCGAAGGTGCAATCAAACCCGGCACAGGCGATGCACTGTCGCGCTTCCAGTTGCACTCGCTGCGCGACCCATCCAGCACCACCAAGTTGGCTGCCGTCAGCAGCGCCGCAGCCGGACGGCTGGGTGCACAGCGTTGCAAATCGGCCATCTCGAGATCAGGGACTCCACTGGCATCCGCAAACATCGCATCGCCTGCCCGATCTGCAGCAATGGTGTTGACGAATGGCGTGCCCATCAAATTCATGGCGCTGCGCATGTCAGCCATATTGCGGGCTTTCGCAAATTGGATGTACATGTCCGTCGAGCGCACGCTACCCGCATTGGCGTCTTGAATCGCGTAGGCTCGTTCTGCGGTCCAGTTCAAGCCGGCTCGGGGCATGACCAACACCGGTCCAAAGCGGCTCTTCCAAATCGTTTGCTCCCGTCCACCCACGATGACCTTCTTGGCCACCATCGACTCCTCTTTGCCGTCGATCAAATAAGTTGTTGGCTTGCCCGGCGCCAGCTTCAGTTCATGAAGGGTGAAGCGTTTACCGGTCGAAACGGTATGTGACCAAGCAACGTCTTTGTTAAAGCCAATTTGAACGGCGGCCGTCCAGCCGAGCGCTGCGCCCATGACATCGAACTGCCCAGGTATCGTCAAGTGCATTTGATAAAAACGACTCGGGCCCACCCAAGGGTAGTGAGGATTGCCCATCAGCATGCCTCGTCCATTGGCGGTGGTTTGCTTTCCGAAAGCCCAAGCATTGGAGCCGAGGGGAGAGTCCAGCAAGCCTGCCTCGCGCAATTGCTCCCGCGCCCCCTGCGCATAGGCCAGCAATGTGTCGTCAGAGGACTTGATAAAAGAGGTGGCTTGCCCAGTGCGCGTCGGAGGCACTGCAGCGGCAATCGCATCGGCCAAGGCGCCTGCACCCGCTTGAACTTGAATGGCTTCGGTGGCGCGATAAATATCCGACAGCGTCATCGGGGTGACCCACGGCTTACCATTGCATTCGGCTGGCAGTTGACCTGCGTGATCTTGCAGAAAGCGATTGAAACCGGCCACATAGCCACGCGCCATCGCACGGTTGTTGTCACTGGACTTATCCCAAGCGGCCTTGAGCTTGTCATCGTCCATGTGCGCCTGCACAAAGGCATCAATGACGGCGTTAGACAAGGTTCGCACACCGAGCACACCAGTGGCGTTTGGCCCAAAATGCTTCGAGCGTTGGCCCCGGACAGTCGCCATGACGTCAGCGCTCAAGCACACATTGTCTTGTGCATGTGCGTAGGCGATTCCATAAGACAGCATTTCCATGTTGGCCGCGGTGACGTGCGGAACACCATGTGTTGTACGCACGATTTGCACACGGTCCGAAGCAGTGTCAGAGGCAGCACTGCCGAAAGGCATGGTCGTACAAGCGGACAAGCCAAGCACGCCAGCCACTGTGACAGTCAGCAAAAACATGGACTTCTTATTCAAGTGAATCTCCTCAGGATGTGAAGCTTTTGATTGTTGCCGCCTAAAACTACGATCATCCTCAAGGTTATCCCTTAGTCGATGTACCGCAAGCCAGCTTGTTCAAGTGGCTCACGCATCTTGTACATGTCCAAGCCCAAAACACCCGAAGCCAACTTGGCGCGTTTTTCGCCTTCAAAGCTCTCGCGCTTTTGAGCTGCTTCCAAGGTTTGCACTGCACGGGCGGCGGGCACGCACACCACACCATCGTCATCGGCCACGATCACATCACCGGGTGTCACGATCATGCCCGCGCACACCACCGGGATGTTGACTGAGCCGATGGTGGCCTTGATGCAGCCCTTGCTGCTGATGGCTTTGCTCCAAACCGGGAAGTTCATTTTTTGCAGCTCTTTCACATCGCGCACACCAGCGTCGATGATCAAAGCGCGTGCACCACGCGCCTGAAATGACGTGGCCAGCAGGTCACCAAAGTAGCCATCGGTGCAATCGGCGGTGATGGCCGCGACCACGATGTCGCCGGGCTGAATCTGCTCGGCCACCACATGCATCATCCAGTTGTCGCCAGGGTGCAGAAGCACCGTGACGGCCGTGCCCGACACCTGCGCACCGGGATAGATGGGACGCATGTAGGGCTTCATGAGGCCCACACGGCCCATGGCCTCGTGAACCGTGGCCGAGCCGAGTGCGCCCAGGCCGTCAGCGGCTGCGCGGTCTGCGCGGGTGATGTTGCGGTAAACAACGCCGAGTTCGTACATGGTTTTCTCCTGTCTATGCAAACGGGTTGGGGACTTCGTAGGAGCCCACCCCTGTGGGCGATGGGACGTTGAGATTGACACCTTGAATCAGCGGCAAGACCCAACAAACCATCGCCCACGGGGTGGGCTCCTACAAAGCGTTTTACAAAGTGTTTATCGGCCCTTGGCCGTCAGCTGATCGTCCAGCCGCTTGAACACACGGCGGGCGTTGCCTTCGTAGACCATGTAACGCTCTGCGTCGTTCAGGTTGGCCGTGGCTTGCACATAGCGCTTGGTGTCATCAAAGTAGTGACCGGTCTCGGGGTCGATGCCGCGCACCGCGCCGATCATCTCGGACGCAAACAAGATGTTCTTGACCGGGATCACCTTGGTCAGCAAGTCGATGCCCGGCTGGTGGTACACGCAGGTGTCAAAAAAGATGTTGTTCAGCAGGTGCTCAGACAACAAAGGCTTTTTGAGTTCCTGCGCCAAGCCCCGGAAACGGCCCCAGTGGTAAGGCACTGCGCCGCCGCCGTGCGGAATCAAAAACTTCAACGTCGGGAAGTCCTTGAACAAGTCTGAAGTCAGGCACTGCATGAAGGCCGTGGTGTCGGCGTTCAAGTAGTGCGCGCCCGTGGTGTGAAAGCAGCTGTTGCAGCTGGTGCTCACATGGATCATGGCGGGGATGTCGTACTCGACCATCTTTTCATAAATGGGGTACCAAGCCTTGTCGCTCAATGGAGGGGAAGTCCAGTGCCCGCCCGATGGATCGGGGTTCAGGTTGATGCCGACGTTGCCGTATTGCTCGACGCACTTGACCAGCTCGGGGATGCAGGTGGCCGGGTCCACACCCGGCGACTGGGGCAGCATGGCCGCAGGCACAAAGTGGTCGGGGAAAAGTTGCGCCACGCGGAAGCACAGCTCGTTGCAAATCGCAGCCCAGGTGGACGACACGTTGAAGTCGCCAATGTGGTGCGCCATGAAGCTGGCGCGGGGGCTGAAGATGGTGATGTCCGAGCCACGCTCTTTCATCTTGGCCAGCTGGTTGGTCTCAATCGTTTCGCGCAGTTCATCGTCGCTGATCTTCAGCTCGGAGACTTTGGGGCTGACGCTGGGGTCTTTGATGCCCGCAATTTGCTTGTTGCGCCAGTCTTCCAGCGCCTTAGGGGCGGTGGTGTAGTGGCCGTGCACGTCGATGATCAAGGGGTCTGTTTGGCTCATGTCGGTTTCCTGCGTTGATGGTGTCGTGCAGGTGGAAGGCTTCAGCCCCGACAAAGTTCAGCTGTGGGGCTTGTCGTGGCTCAAGCCGCCGACCTGCGGGGCAATACCCTCATTGTGCTCAATCCCCTGGACATTGCCCAGCACCCAGTGCGTCTACCAGCTAGAACAATATTGCATAACCAAGCCATGGCTATGACAAAATCAACTTAACAGAAAGCCCCTTCCACAGCCCCTCATGGACCTCAAACAGCTGGAATATTTTGTGCGCGTGGCCGAGTTGGGCAGCTTCACCCGAGCCGCCCAAGCCTTGAACATTGCGCAGCCCGCACTCAGCCGCCAAGTGCGCCTGCTCGAAGTCGAGCTGCGGCAAAACCTGCTCGTGCGCAATGGGCGCGGTGCCACCCCCACCCAAGCTGGTCAGCTGCTGCTGGAGCACGGCCGAGGCATCTTGCATCAAGTTGAACGGGCCAAAGAAGAACTGGGCCGGGTGCGCAGCGGCCTGTCGGGCCGCGTGGCGCTGGGCCTGCCACCCAGTGTGGCCAGGGTTCTGACGGTGCCGCTGACCCGAGCGTTCCGCCTCAAAATGCCCGAGGCCCAGCTGTCCATCAGCGAAGGTCTGTCCAGCGCCATGCAGGAAAACCTGCAAAACGGCCGCTTGGACATTGCCGTGCTTTACAACCCCAGCCAAACGCCCGGCATCGAACACCGCCCACTGGTGCAAGAAGAACTGCTGCTGGTGCAGCCCCGCCCACCCGGCCTGCAAGAAGACCCGCCGCCCCCGCCCATCGCCCTGAAAGACGTGGCCGCCCTGCCGTTGATCATCCCCACCCGCCCCAACGCGATCCGCATGCATGTCGAATCTGAAATGGCCGCCATCGGCTGCCGCCCGCACATTGCGCTCGAAATCGACGGCGTGAGTGCCATCCTGGACCTGGTGGCCGATGGCGCGGGCTATGCCATCCTGTCACGCAACGCGGTCATGCGCTCGGTGCGACCCTCTGCGTTTTCGGTGCGGCCCCTGCGCAACCCACCCCTGCAAATTCCCTTGACCACCGCCGTCAGCTCGCTGCGCCCCACCACCTTGACCCAACAAGCCACCTTGGCGCTGATCACTGAGCTGGCCCGGGATTGGCTTAGCCATTGAACGGGCGTTTCAGCGCAAACGATATTTGCTGGGCCGAGGGGCTTCTCAAAAACAGCCGCAGAAAAAATCAAACAGGATGGTGCTGCAACAGCAACAAGATGCCGCTGAGTGTGAAGAAAGAAGCCAAAGTCGTCACCAACAAGGCCGCTGCACTGACCATACCGTGCCCGTGCCGCTGGTTCAAGATGGTGTAGATGCCCAGCATGGGCATGGCGCAAGTGAGCAATGCCGCAGCGCGCAAGGCGGGATCATCGATGGGCACCAGCCACACCAGCACCACCCACATGGCCAAAGGATGGAGCACCAGCTTGCCCAAGGCGATGGGCAAGACCGTGCCCTGCAAGCCTTGGGCTTTGAGGCCCACCAAAGCGCCGCCAATCACGAACAGCGACAGCACCGCACTCGACTGGGCAAACAAATGGATGGTGCGCCCCAAGGGCTCTGGCATCTGCAGACCCGACATGGAAAACAGGAAACCCCCCACGATGCCCATGATGATGGGGTTTTTCACCAGGTTTTTCAGGGTCTGCAGCAGCAAAGCTTTTCTTTGCCCTGGCGGCCCCCCTTCGGCGTCGGCAATGGCCATGAGCAAGGGGAGCAGCAAGAAATTTTCCACCACCATGTTCAAAGCCAGCGCGACCCCGGCGACCGGCCCCAAGGACAACAAGATGATCGGGTAGCCCACAAAGCCACTGTTGGGGCAGGACATGCCCATGGCCAACATGCTGCTGTAACTCAGTGACTGCCCTTTCACCTTGCGGGCCCAGAACAAGGCCAGGCCCATGATGATGAACGAGGCCAAGGTGTAGGCCAGCAAATAATTCAGGTTCAGTATCTCGTCCAAGCGGCGCTGCGACAAGGCATTGAACAAGAGCGCAGGCAGGGCCAATTGCAAGGTGAACTTGCCAAACACCTGCATGTCGGCCTTGGCAAACAGGCCCTGTCGTGTGCAGAAAAATCCGAGGGCTATGGTCAGGTAAATGGGGCCAGTGATGGCCAAAATATCCAGAGTCGCGTTCATTCCAACCGTTCAGTGTGTTTGGCAAGCAGCTGGCCATGGGCAAGAGTGCCGCAAGCCCCCTGCTTAGAATCTGCAACCGTCTATTGTATTTTTATGTACCCAGCCCAAAAACCTGACCCTGACTTGCTGGATGTTCTGAACGATCGCCAGTTTGACGCCGACCGCGCCTCGCGCCTGCCCCTGCAGTTTCAGGCCGATGGCCGGAACGCCAGCCTGGCCCGGCTGATCGCGGGTGGGCGGGTGATGCACCTGGGCTTTGCTGACCATGGCCCCTTGATCGCCAGCAAACGCGCGCAAGGCACCTGGCTGCACGACCAGGTCATGGCGCACAGCGCGGCTTGCATCGGGGTGGACATCAATGCCGAAGCGGTGGCCCTGGCCCAAAGCCTGGGCGTGCCCAACCTGCACTGCCTGGATGTGTTTGCCCCCGAGTTTGCCGAACTGGCCACGCGATTTGCCCCCACCCATGTGCTGCTGCCCGATGTGCTGGAGCACCTGCACGAGCCGGTGGCCTTTGTGCGCCGCCTGGCGCAGGTGATGCCGCAAGTGCCCTTGGTGGTTTCGGTGCCCAACGGGCTGAGCCTGCGCAATGTGTGGAACAGCCTGGCTCAGGTCGAGCGCATCAACACCGACCACCTGTGCTGGTACTCGCCCTTCACTGTGGCCAAGGTGCTCAGCCGTGGCGGCTTCACACCCGAACTGTGGTGGAGCAGCCAGATCGCGCCTGCTGCTTCGCCCAAAGGGCGTGTTTTGTCGGCCCTGGCCGCTTGGCGGCCGCTGTGGGCCGACAACATCCTGGTGCTGTCACGCCCTGCTTGATCTGTCCAACGCAAGCAACCCGGCCGCAAAAGACCGTCTGGCCACAGGCTCAATGCGTTGTGGATTCCTCAGCACCGGACACCTGACGCGACGGGCTCAGCACCACCCACAAGGTCAAGCCGCCCAGGCTCAGGGCCATGTAGGCGGCGATCACACTCAGGTGCTGGCTGGCCGTCGCAGGGCTCAGCCAAGGCATGACCACACACAAGGCGATCAAGCCCAGATGGATGGTGATGCACAGCCATGAATACACGACCGCCAGCCCTTTTTGGAACGGCCAATGCGCATAAGCGGCCATGAAACAGGCGGCCATTTGCCAAGCCGCCAGCGGCCACACATAGCCCGACAAGCCTTGCCAGCGCGCATCGAGCCAGCCCAAAGCCAAGGCGGTTTGCGCCAAAGCCCCCACGCCCAGCACCAGGGCCGACGCACTCCACGCCACATGCACAGGGCGCAAGTTAACAGCGCTGGCACTGCCCAAGACCACCTGCGCCCAGGCCGTGTGAACCAGCGCCGGGATGAAGCTCAAAACACGCAACACCGCCAGTAGCCAGCCCGCCTCTTGCGCACCGTAATGTGCAGACCAACTCACCGCCAAAGCGGTGGCGGCCAGGCCGTCAACCAGGGCATGCACCATCTTGAGCCGGGCACTGCGCGGATCGGACTGCAGTGAAGCGGGTTCATCCACACCCGTGTTGCCGTGTTCTGCAACAGCCCCCTTCTGCCAGGCCGGCCACAACCACCAAGCCCCAACCACATAACCCAGCACCGCCGAAGCCAGCAGCACCGGTGCACCGGCATCTTGCAAGCACCACGCCCCCAGCACCACCGCGCCAGCGGCCAGCACCGGCGGCACCATCCGCACCAGGCCCATGGCCCAGAGGCTGCCCAGCCGCAGCGTCAGACTTTGTGCCAACAGCCAGCTCAGTTGCGTCAGGCACAAGACCGCAGCCCAAGCCCACACCGCCCCCCCATGGTCCAAGCCTGCCCAAGCCACGCCTAACGCAGCCAACGGTGCCAGCCACAACATGCGCCAGACGCTTTGCCGCCAGGCCTGACGCGCCGCAGCACGGGGTTCCTGGTGTCGGTTGGCCAAGAGGCTCAAGGGGCTTTGCGCCAAGGCCAGACTGGCCCAGAAAAAAGCAATCTGGCTGGTCACGGAAAACACGCCAACCGCCTCGGGGCTGAACAGCTTGAACAGCACCAAGGCCAAAAAGCCCTGCGCCGCCAAGGACACCAGACTGCCCAAGGCCGCAGGTGCCGTGGCACGGGGCAAGGCTTTGAACAGGCTCATGGCTTAGCGCCAAACAAGGCGCGCCACACCGGCAAATGCTGCAGTTGTGCAGGCCAGCTCAGGTGTTGCAAATG
>CAITSG010000270.1 GCA_903894995.1 uncultured Burkholderiales bacterium | reverse complement strand
GCTGCCCGCGCCTGCGCTGTCGCCCAGCTTGTAGACCTTGGCGGCCATGGCGTTCAAGAAGGGTTCGGCCAGCGCATAAGCCTCGGGCTTGCCAGCGGTCATCATGGTCATTTGGCCGGATGCCGCTTTGGCTGCACCGCCCGAGATGGGCGCATCCACATAACGCAGGCCCATGGCCTCCAAGCGCGACTCCAAAGCCACCGACCAGTTCGGATCCACGGTGGAGCACATCACAAACACGCTGCCGGGTTTCATGCTGGCCGCACACCCTGGGGTGGTGCCATCGCCAAACAGCACGCTTTCGGTCTGCGCGGCATTCACCACCACCGACACGACCACGTCGCACGCCGCACCCAAAGATGCCAGTGAATCGTGCGCTGTGCCTCCCGCGTTCGTGAAGGCGTCGGCCACCTCGCGGCGCACGTCAAACACCTGCACGCTGTGCCCTGCACGGCGCAGCGATGCCGCCATGCCCGAGCCCATGGCCCCCAAACCGATCAATCCCACTGTGCTCATTTCATGTCTCCAGCGTCAAAAACGCATTCAAATTTTACAAACGAGGCTTCAATCCAAGCTGATCTTGGCGAAAGCCGCCACTTTTTTCCATTGCGCGGTGTCGGCCTGCATGAAACTGGCCAGGCCTTGGGCGTTGGCCCAGGCGGGCTCGGCACCGGCTTTGAGCATGGCCGCTTTCACTTCGGGCTGGCTGGCCACGCGCTCCAGCGCTTGTTCCAGCTTTTGCGCAACCGGTGCAGGCAATCCCGCAGGCGCGGCCACACCAAACCAGGCAAACACTTGGTAGCCCTTCATGCCGGCTTCTTCCATGGTGGGCACATGGGGCAAAGCGCTGCTGCGCTGGGGCGTGGTCACGGCCAGGGCCTTGAGCTTGCCGCCGTTGATCAGGCCCAGCGCCGAGGGCAGGTTGTCAAACATCATGTTCACTTCGCCCGCCATCAAACCCGTCAGGCCCGCTGCCGCGCCGCGATAAGGGATGTGCGTGACGAACGCGCCCGACTGGCTTTTGTACAGTTCGGCACTCAGGTGCAGCGAGGTGCCCTGCCCGTTAGAAGCGTAATTGAGCTGGCCCGGCTTGGACTTGGCAAGCGCCGTGAGTTCAGCCACCGTGTTGATGCCCGAAGCCGGGTTGACCATCAGCACGTTGGGCACCCGACCCAGCAAGGCCACCGGGGCGATTTGCTCGGGCTTGTAAGGCAGCTTGCTGTACAGCGCCGGGCTGATCGTCAGCGGGGGCGAGGCCATGAGCAAGGTGTAACCATCGGCCGCCGCACGCGCCGCCTCGGCCGCGCCCAAGTTGCCACCGGCACCGGGCTTGTTGTCGATGACGATGGGCTGGCCCAATTCCAGCGCCAGTTTGGGTGCAACCAAGCGCGCCATGTTGTCGATCAGGCCGCCGGGCGGAAAAGGCACCACCAATTTGATGGGGCGGGCGGGCCAGGTTTGGGCCGAAGCGTTGGTGGCCCAAAAGGGCGAGGCGACCAGCAAAGCAGCGGCCGCTGCCATCCAGTTTCTGCGTTGCATGGGGATCCCTGATGTCAATTGATCAGGTCATCATACAAATTTTGGATGGACTTCGCATCAGGGTGATCACGGGGGGGAGTGTTGGTGTCGGTACAGCTTGGGCATGGGTCAACGACGGCTGCCAGCCTGAATCCGTGAACCGCCCAAATTGGGGGTGCCGTCAATTTTTATGGTCGGCTTCAGGGTGGAAGCGGACGACACCATGAG
>CAITSG010000269.1 GCA_903894995.1 uncultured Burkholderiales bacterium | reverse complement strand
TAGAGGTTGGGTAAAACAACGAAATAGCCAACGCTGGCAAGCCTTCTGGCCATGTCGTGCAATTCTTCACGTTTGCCAGGAGCGTCCATGTAAAAAAAGACGACGGGATGAGGTCCGTCTTCTTCTGGGAATACAACAAATGTGTTCATTGAACCATTGGCGGTTTGGATATCAATGTTTTCTTCAATCATGTTGAATAACTCCGAGCGTAAGGATCACCATTATGAGGTGACCGCAGTATTTTTGCTTAGCGGGACCGGCTTGCACTAAAAACCACCTAAGTTGACAATACCCGCTGCAAAGTCCTTCAAGGAGATAGCGTGTTCAGACTCGACGGAAAAGTTGCTTTGGTCACCGGCTGCGGTACACGAGGCGAGGGTTGGGGTAACGGCAAGGCGATTTCGGTTTTACTCGCGCGACAGGGAGCGACCATTTTTGGGGTTGATCGTGATCTTGATGCAGCAAAAGTCACTCAAAAAATTATCCAAGACGAAGGCGGAACTGCCTATGTCACCACGGCGGACGTGACCCAAGCCCAAGAAGTTCAAGCCCTGGTGGATGACTGCATGGAAAAATGGGGTCGCATTGACATTTTGGTCAATAACGTAGGGCAATCCGAGCCAGGCGGCCCTGTTGAGATGAGCGAGGAGACGTGGGACGGACAAATGGATTTGAACGTGAAGACCGCTTTCCTGACGATGAAGTCGGTGCTTCCCATTATGGAGAAGCAAGGCAGCGGTTCGGTGGTCAGCATTTCTTCAGTTGCAGGGCTGCGCTACGTGGGCAAGCCACAAGTTGCCTACGCTGCAGGCAAAGCAGCTTTGATGCAATTGACAAAAACCACCGCGGTGCTTTATGCAAACAAGGGCATCCGCTTGAATTGTGTCGTGCCCGGTTTGGTTTTTACCCCATTGGTTAAACGTTTGGCAGATAAATATGCAGGCGGGCAGTTCGAGGCTTTTGTGGCACATCGCCACAAGCAAGTGCCTGCGGGTTACATGGGCGATGCCTGGGATATTGCCAACGCGGTGATTTTCTTGGCCAGTGACGAAAGCCGTTACATCACGGCCCAGAGTATTGTGGTGGATGGTGGTTTGACCTCCGCTACGCCCTGAACACAGAGAGATCCACATTTCATGCATACACCTGAACGCAGATTAGAGAACAAAGTGGCAATCATTACCGGCGCGGGTTGCGTCGGTCCTGGTTGGGGGAATGGTCGTGCCATAGCGGTGCGATTTGCCCAAGAGGGTGCAAAGGTCTTCGCGGTTGACATCAATTCGGAGGCGATGACCGAGACCCAGCATTTGATCCGTGAGTTTGGCGGCGACTTCACACCTTATGTTGCCGATGTCACCCAGGCAGAAGCTGTGCAAGCCTTGGTTCAGGCTTGTTTAGCTCAGTACGGAGGCATTGATATTCTTGTCAACAATGTTGGCGGACCTGCTCCGGGGGGGCCGGTCACCCTGTCAGAGGCGTTATTTGATGCGCAGATCGACTTGAACCTGAAGAGATCGGAAGAGCGTCGTGTAGGGAAAGAGTGT
>CAITSG010000268.1 GCA_903894995.1 uncultured Burkholderiales bacterium | reverse complement strand
GATGGGACGCCCCTGCAGACTCAACACATCGTGGCACTCAGGCTGCGGCTTGCCGTCCAGCGCTTGACCGCGCCCGTCGATGATGCGGCCCAGCAAATCGGGGCCCAGCCACACTTGAGAGGTGTGGCTGATCACACGCACTTGTGCACCCGGACCAATGCCTTGCGGTTCGGTAAACGGCAGCAAAAACAGGGTTTCGTCGTTGAAGCCCACCACCTCGGCTTCGACCCGGTGGCCCAGCTGGCCCACGATTTCACAGCATGCGCCCAAAGGGGCCATCAGACCGCGTGTTTCCAGCCGCATGCCCACCAGCCGCACCAAGGTTCCGCTGCGTTGGGGCTCGGGTGCGTGCAGCTCCCCGATCAGCTGGTTCACCTCTTGATCGAAGTTCATGCCGGGGTGTCCTCGTTGGGATCTGCGTTTTTGATCTGGGTGTCTTGCACGTCAATGACCTGGCGGTCCCAGTCGCGTTTGGGCGTGTTTTCGGGCAGCACGTCGACTTTGTCTTGCACCAGGCTGGAGTTGTGCATCCAGGTTTCGGGCTGGACCAGCAAACGCCGCGCCAGCGGCTCCAAACGGTGCTCGATCAGGTCTTGCACCAAAGTGTCTTGCACGCGCACCCGCACGCTGCCCGGGCGCAACTGGGCGTCGGGCTCCAGCTGCAGGTGTTCAATGGCCGCTTGACCCAGGGCTTTGACGCGCAGCAAGTCTTGCGGATTCAGGCTCACATGCACGGCCTCGGCGGGGTGGTCCAGCTGTTGAATGCAGCCTTGAATCAAACCATTCACCGCTTGGCCCGACAGTTGCAACTCGGCGCGCACCAATTGCTCGGCCACATGCATCGACAAGCGCTTGATGGGCTCAAAAAATCGCTGCGGGTCCTGGCTGATGCTGTGCAATTCAATGCCCAGGTGCCGAATCAGTTCGCGCTCATTGGCGCGTTCTGTGTCCAACTCGGCGCTCAGTTGCTTGCGCATCTGGGCTTGGCCATCGGACAGGCCTTGGCGGTAGGCCGCATCGCGCAAGGCGGCGAGGGCAGATTCGGAAACCCGTGCGTCCTCGGCTTGGGGCAGCACAGGGGTTTCGGGCGTGTCAACCGGGTGGGCATGGGCTTTTTGCTCAGGCAAGCTGGCACTGGGCAAAGGCTCGGGCAGGGTCAGCGCATCGGTGGGGTCGCTGCGATCGGCCACACGCCAAGGGCCAAAGGGGTGTACTTTGGCCTGATCCCACTGGGTCCGCAAAAAAGAGGGGGTTTGGCTTTTGCCGTTGAGCAAAGCGCTGGCGTGCCAGCTGCCAGTCGGGTTGGCGTTTTCAGACAAAGTCGTCTCCACGGCCAGCCAGCACCAACTCGCCCGCGTCCGACAGCTTGCGAGCCAGACGCATGATGGTCTTTTGTGCGTCTTCCACGTCGGTGATGCGCAGCGGTCCCTTGGCTTCCATGTCGTCGATGAACATGACGCGCGCACGCGCCGACATGTTGTCGAAGAACTTGTCCTTGACAAATTCGGGGGCACCTTTCAGAGCCGTCATCAGCATGTCGGGCTCCACTTTGCGCATCAGCGCCTGGATGCCCCGGTTGTCCACGCCCACCAGGTTCTCGAAGGTGAACATGTTGTCCTGAATCTTCAGCATCAACTCGGGGTCCAGATCTGACAGTCCCCCCATGATGGAAGCCTCCAGATCGACCTTGACGAAGTTCATGATTTTGGCCGCCGCCTTGACGCCGCCAAAGCTCGACGATTTGGCCGAGGAGTTGCTGGCGAACTGCTTTTTCATGATCGATTCGAGCTCTTCCATGGCCGACGGTTGCACCGTTTCCAGGCTGGCGATGCGCTGCAAAATTTCGGGGCGCGACTCGGGTGCCAAAAAATTCAGCACGTCGGCGGCCACGTCGTACTCGAGCACCGACAAGATGATGGCCGTGACCTGTGGGTGTTCGCTGCGGATCATGTCGGCAATCGACCGGGCGTCCATCCATTTCAGGATGTCCAGGCCCTTGCTGCCCTGGCCCGGCAAGATGCGGCTGAGCACCGACGAGGCTTTGTCGTCGCCCAGGGCGCGTTTCAAGACTTTTTCGACATAGTCCCCCGTGCCCAAGCCCAAGCTGGTTTGCTTTTTGAGCATGGCCACAAATTCGTCCAGCACCACGTTCACCGCCTCTTGCGACAAATCAGCGACCGACACCATGGCCGCCCCCAGCGCCTGCACCTCTTTGGGGTTCATGAAGCGGATGATCTCGGACGCTTGTTGCTCGCCCAACAACAGCATCAGCACCGCAGCGCGCTGCGAGCCCGTCATGGCGGACAGTTCTTCTTGCAGCTCCTCGGTCATCACAATCGGCGCGTCTCCAGCAGTCGGCTCGATTTCTTTGACTTCCTTGCCGTCTTTGCCGTCTTTGCCCTCTTTGCCTTTGACGTCCTTACCCTTGACTTCTTTGGCGTCTTTGCCTTTGACGTCTTTGTCGCTGTCTTTTTTCGTGGCCATGTTTGTTCAATCTTTGCAGGGTTCAGGCGATCTTGATCATGCCCTTGAGCACATTGGCCACCCGGCCCGAATCCTCGGCCACCATCATGCGGATGATGGCCACTTTGTCGTCGTAAGTATTGGCCGTGTCCAGCATCTCGGCGCTGATGCTCGACTTCTTGGGCTTGAGTTTGGCCTTGATGTCTTCCAGGCTTTCGCCCTCGCCAAGCTGGATCATCTTCATGTCCTCGGCACTCAACTCGCCATCGGCCAATGCAGCGGCTTTGGCTTTTTCCTCATCGGCCAGCGCCTTGCTGGCCGTCATGCTGCGCATGATGGGGCGCACCACGATCAGCATGAACACAATGAAACTGATGGCCAGCAAGCCACTTTTGAAGCCGTTTTGCACCGTCTCTTCCAAGTACCAAGGTATGGTTTCCAGCACAGCGGGCGTTTCAAACTTGGCGGGCACCACCGAAACGTTGTCGCCACGCTCGGCATTGAAGCCCACCACGCCGCGCACCACTTGCAGCATCTGATCAAGCTCTTGGGGGGTGTAGGCAATGCTTTTGGGCGCATTGGGCACCACGGGCGCATCTTTGGCCGCAGGTGGGGCAGGGCGCTCGTTGACGATCACGGCCACGCTGACTTTCTGAATGCCACCGCTGGCAGTGCGCACATGGCGCACCGTCCGGTCGAGCTCATAGTTGCGTGTCGACCGGTTGCTCAAGGTTTTGCTGTTGTTGGCATCCGGTGCGCTTGCGGAAGGGTCCAACTGGGTGTTGTTGGTGGTGGTGGGGGATGCAGGCGCAGTGTTGGACAGCGAACCCGGAATGCCCTCGGCATCGCGGACGCTGGCGCGGTCTACGGCCATCACCTCTGAGCGCGTGCGTGGGCCTTTGTCGCGGCTGTCAAAGTCTTCGGTGGTGCTCTCTGTCTGGGTGAAGTCCAGCACCAGGTTGACCTGTGAACGCACATTGGCCTCGCCCACCATGGGCGACAAGATCTGCATGATGCGGCCGCGCAAAACCTCTTCCATTTGCAGCTTGTGCTGTTCCTGGGCCGAGGTCAGGCCCAGCTTTTGTTCGGTGGCCGACTCGGTCATGAGCTTGCCCACGTTGTCCACCACCGTGACTTGGTCTGGCGAGAGATAGGGCACGCTGGACGACACCAAATGAACGATGGCCTGCACCTGTGATGCAGACACAGCGCGGCCGGGGTAGGGGGCCAGCACCACAGAGGCTTTGGGCGGGGTGCGGTCACGCACGAACACGCTTTGCTTGGGCGTGGCCAAGTGCACGCGGGCGCTTTGCACACTGCCAATTTGCATGATGGACCGCGCCAACTCTTGCTCCATGGCGGCGTTCACCTTGACCTGCTCCATGAACTGGCTGGTGGTCATGGACGACTGGTCTTTCAGACCGTCCAGGCCCGTGGCCCCGGACTTGGGCAAACCCTGCGAGGCCAGAAAAATACGCGCCTCGTGAAAGCGGTCGGTGGGCACCGTGAGCTGGCCCGTGACCGAATCAATCTTGGGCTTGAATTCGGCCGTTTTGAGTGAGTTGAACGCCGCTTGCTGGTCAGCTTCTTGCAGCCCGGGCATGACCGGGCGGTAAGGCGTGGTCTGCATCCATGAATAGGTCAGGGCAAAAATCACCACCACCACCAGCATCAAGATGAATGGCAAAACGCGGCGCACAGAGGGCTGTTGGATGACTTTGGTGAAGTTGTCCGACATGCCCAAGGATTGCCAAGCGCTCAAGCCTCCTGCGCCGGGCGCGGCGCGCGCGCCCTCACCTGGGGCGCTGGTCAAGGCCATGCTGCCCGAGGTGGCTGGCAACTGAGCTTGAGGGTTCGTCGCCGTCATCAGGCCTGTGTTCATGGGTGCAGTGGCTGTGGCCATGGTGGGTTCTCTTTAGGTCAATCAGACGGGCATGTTCAAGATGTCTTCGTAGGCCTTGAGCACTTTGTTGCGCACCTGCAAAGTGGCTTCAAAAGCCAACGACGATTTCTGCATGCCCAGCACCACTTCGGCCAAGGACATGGTCTGGCCCCGGTCGTAAGCGGTGCGCATGTCGGCCGATTTGACCTGGGTCTGGTTGACCTCGCTCAGGGCACCCGCGACAAATTCGCCGAAGTTGGTTCTGCCAGCTTCGGAGGTGGCGTTTTGCAGCTCCACCGCATCGGGCATGCCCGAGGCTTGGGCTTGGTGGGTGCGCAGGGTTTGCAACATGGACTGGATGCTGGCTGGAGAGATGGTTTTGTCGATCATGGTGATTTCCTTTAATAGGCTGATGCCAAGGAGAGCCCGTGCTCACGCAGTTGGGCCATTTTGTAACGCAGCGTACGGGGGCTGATGCCCAGCCGTTTGGCTGCTTCGGTTTTGCTCGGGGTGCTGGCCAAGGTGGCCATGATGACTTGGTGCTCACTCAGGCGAGTGGCGCTGTGCAGGTCGGTGTTGTGTGGGTCTGTGTTGTGAATCGCGGAGTGCAAAGCCAGGTCTTCTGCCTCGCTGGTCGACAGGTGTACGGGGGTGGCGTGCTCAAAGGGCATGGCCGCTGCTGGTGTAGCACTGACCCAAGCTGCAGTGTCCCGGCTTGGCAATGCGTGTGCTGCCGGAACGTGCATGGGTGCAGGAAAGTGCACCGGTGCAGAGGGGGTCAAGCTGTTCAAGCACTCGTCAAACATCAAATGGGCTGGTGTGACGTGGTGGTCTGCGCACAGCACCATGGCGCGGCGCATCACGTTTTCCAATTCACGCACATTGCCAGGCCAGGGGTATTGCAGCAACAGCGCTTGCGTTTGGGGGTGCAGATGCCAGGTTTGGCCGTTTTGCTCGTACTGGATCAGGCACTGGTGGGCCAGCGGGATGATGTCGCCAGGCCGCTCGCACAAGGGCAGCAAGCGCAGACGGAAAGTGGCAATGCGGTAATACAGGTCTTCGCGGAACTCGCGGTCCACAATGGCCTGTTTGAGGTCTTTGTTGGTGGCCGCCACCACACGCACGTTCAGTGACAGGGGCGTGTGACCGCCCAAGCGCGTGAGCTGGCGCTCTTGCAACACGCGCAGCAACTTGCTTTGCAGGTGCATGGGCATCTCGCCAATTTCGTCCAAAAACAGCGTGCCGTTTTGGGCTTGTTCAAACACGCCTTTGTGCTCACGGTGCGCCCCGGTGAAGGCGCCTTTTTCGTGGCCAAACAGCATGTCTTCGATCAGGTTTTCTGGCAAAGCCGCGCAATTGAGGGCCACAAAAGGTCCGCGTGCGCGGCCCGAGGCTTCGTGAAGCACGCGGGCCATGACCTCTTTGCCTGCGCCGGTGGGGCCGACCAACAAGGCGGTCACTTCGGCTTGAGCCACTTTTTTGGCCAAGGCCAACAGGTGCTGGCTGGCGGGGTCCACAAACACCACATTGCGCACCGGCTGGGCGCTGCGTTGGGGGGGCGGGGTAGGTGTGTGGGAATGGGCGTGGGCGTTGGCGTGGCTGAGTTTGGCGTGCAGCCCTTGCCAAGTGCTGCTGCGCACATCGTGCGAGGCCAGCACGGTCAATGCGCCGCACTGCGTGGCGTCGACAGCCAAGTCCATGTCATCGCGGTCCACGCGGCACACCACCGGTGTGTTCAGGCACGCGTTTTGCAGGACTTGCTGAACATCTTTGAGGCGCGTGACATCGTGCGCCAGATGCAAGACCAACACCGTGGCATCGCTGGCTTGGGCCACCAAACTGTCAAGTGTGCTGATCGGCATGACGGACCAACCACTCATCTGCAAGGCTTGGGTGTGCTCAAGGCTCAGGGCTGTTTCGGGGTCCAGCCAAAGGGCCAAAGGCGCACAAAAGGTTTGGGACTTCACGTTGTTGACCTCATGTTAATATGAAATCCATGAAGCAAAGTCTGTGCCAGACTTATTTAAGTACTAAAATCATCAAAAAAAAGAAAAACCACCCTATAAATTTGAGTCAGTCAAATCGAATCTTTGACACCTGATTGACGGAAGATTGACAGCGCAGTCCGATCAGCGTGTGAAGCCCGCCCCTCGGGGCGATGGGTAGTGGTCTGCAGGGCTTGATCGCGGCGAGGGCGCCGCTCCCACATGGGAATCCCTGCATTTTGTGGGAGCCCCGCCCCGGGGCGATGGGTGGTGGTCCGCAAGGCCATCTATGTGGGAGCCCCGCCCCGGGGCGATG
>CAITSG010000267.1 GCA_903894995.1 uncultured Burkholderiales bacterium | reverse complement strand
TTGACCACGTCCTTGATGACCGCAAAGCCGCCCGCCATGTCGCCATACAGCGTGCAGTAACCCGTGGCCATCTCGCTCTTGTTGCCGGTGGTCAGCACAATCGCCCCGGTCTTATTGGACAGCGCCATGAGCAAGGTGCCGCGAATGCGGGCCTGAATGTTTTCTTCGGTGGTGTCTTCTTTCAGCCCCTCAAATTGGGCCGACAAGGCTTGCTTGAAGCCATCGAACAGCGGCGCAATAGAGATCTCGTCATAACGCACATTCAGGCGCTTGACCATGTCGCGCGAGTCGATCCAGCTGATGTCGGCCGTGTAGGGCGAAGGCATCATCACCGCGTGGATGTTGTCGGCCCCAATGGCGTCCACCGCGATGGCCAACACCAAGGCCGAATCGATGCCGCCCGACAGTCCCAAAATCGCGCCCTTAAAACCGTTTTTGCCCAAATAGTCACGCACACCCAACACCAGAGCGTCCCACAACTCGGCGTCGGCGCTGGCCATGGGCACCAAGGCATCAGGCCCAGCGCTCAGGTCAACACCGCTTGGCACAGCCTCAAGCTGCACCGTCATGGCCCCTTCACGAAAACCTTCAGCCCGCGCCACAGCTTGGCCCTGAGCATTCAAGGCAAAAGAACGTCCTTCAAAAATCACCTCGTCCTGCCCGCCCACCAAATGCGCGTAAATCAGGGGCAAACCGCAATCGGCCACGCGCTCGCGCATGCGCTGTTCGCGCTCTGGCCCCTTGCCCGCATGAAAAGGAGACGCATTGAGCACCACCAGCACCTGCGCACCCGCGTCACGCGCCAGGCGGGCGGGCTCGTCAAACCAGGCGTCTTCGCAAATGAGCAAGCCCACGCGTACGCCCTCGACCTCAAACACGCCCACGCCATGGCCGGGCGTGAAATAGCGGCGCTCGTCAAACACCTGGTAATTGGGCAGCTCGCGCTTGTCGTAAGCACACACCACTCGCCCCTCGCACAACACACTGGCGCGGTTATGGCGACGCGTCACGGCCACGCTGCGGGTACGCAGGCCGCCGCCTTCGGGGTGGCCCACCACCACATGCAAACCTTTTAACCCAGCCAGTTCGCGGGCCACCGTTTTCAGGGCATCATCACAGGCGTCGATGAACGACGGGCGCAGCAACAGGTCTTCGGCCGCATAGCCGCAAATTGACAGCTCGGGCGTGACCAAAAGCCTCGCCCCCTGGGCATAAGCCGAGGTGGCGGCGTCGATGATTTTGCGGGCATTGCCCGGCATGTCACCAACGACAAAGTTGAGCTGGGCCACACGAATTTGGAGAGTCATACAGGTGCTGGAAAAATTGAGCTTGAATTATGTCACCCGGGTGCAGGATGACCTGAGCGGCATCGCGGCTGAGGCTTGGGACGGATTGCTCGCCCAGCAAGACGCCCCATCCCCCTTTATGCAACATGCCTATTTGTCGGCCATGCAGACCAGCCAATCGGCAGTGCCCGAGACCGGCTGGACCTTGCAAGTCATCAGTCTGTGGCGCAGCACCTCACAAGGCGATGTGTTGGTCGCAGCCTGCCCGCTGTACATCAAGACCCATTCACGCGGCGAGTATGTGTTTGACCACGCCTGGGCCGACGCCTACGAGCGCCATGGCCTCGACTATTACCCCAAGGCCCTGGTGGCCCCACCCTTCACGCCCGTGCCCGGCAGCCGCCTGCTGGCCGAGTCTGACGACGCA
>CAITSG010000266.1 GCA_903894995.1 uncultured Burkholderiales bacterium | reverse complement strand
TTGCCTGCCATGGCCCAGAGGCTGGCGCCACCGATCACGGTGTTCTGAGGCGCACCGGCCACATCGGGGTAATAAGGCAGGTTGCCCACGGCGAACTTGAACTTGGCGTTTTTGCTGATGCCGGCATAAGCCGCCGATGAGTTGGTGTACATGGCGCATTCGCCCGACTCGAACGTGGCACCGGCAGCACCCGCACGGCCCTTGTAGATGAACAAGCCTTGTTGGGCCATGTTGCCCAAGTTTTCAATGTGGCGCACATGCAAAGGCGAATTGAGCACCAAGCGGGCGTCCATGCCCTTCATGCCGTTGCCTTTGGTGGCCAGTTCGGTGTTGTGCCAAGTGGAGAAGCTCTCCAATTGGGTCCAACCTTGCCAAGCGGTGGTGAAGGGGCACTTGTGGCCGCTGGCTTTGAGTTTGGCCGCGGCCAAGGCCACTTCAGGCCAAGTCTGGGGCAGCTTGTCGGTCGAAACGCCAGCGGCCTTGAGGGCATCCACGTTGAACCACATGACGGTGGTTGAGCTGTTGAACGGGAAAGACATCATTTGGCCGTTGGGCGCTGTGTAATACCCGGACACGGCGGGCACGTAGGATTTGGGGTCAAACTTGTAACCCGCATCGCGCATGATTTTTTCGGCAGGGACCACCACGCCTTTGGAAGCCATCATGGTGGCCGTGCCGACTTCAAACACCTGCAAGATGTGTGGGGCATTGCCAGCGCGAAATGCGGCCACGGCGGCGGTCATGGATTCGTCGTAGTTGCCCTTGAAGACGGGCACAATTTTGTAATCTTTTTGCTTGCCATTGAAGTCTTTGGCAATGTCTCCAACCCACTCGCCCAAGGCGCCGGACATGGAGTGCCACCATTGGATTTCGGTTTGGGCTTGGGCTGTCAGGCTGGCCAAACCCAAGGCGATGGCTGTGAAGGATGTTTTCAAATTCATGCTGGATCCTGAGATAAAGAACGTTGGGTGAATTGGCTCTCAATGGCCGAAAACTGATCTATCCTTGCATTTGATTGTGACTTATTGATGTCTTTGAAACGGCAAACATGTGACTTGGATGGTGCAAGGCTCCATCGCGGACCCTCTGAATCGGGTGCCCCTTTGTGCGTTGAGTGTTTATTGCACTGCTGTAACATTGAACTTCAGCCGGTTTGACGCCTCCGCTCAGGTCTGGCTGACCGCGTTTTAAAACGCATTTGACCGCGCCTACCCAATGAATGCACCCACCACGCTCCAACATTTGATGCAAGCCGACGCCGATGCGCCGCGCTTGCGCGAAATTCCTTACAACTACACCAGCTTTTCAGACCGCGAAATCGTTCTGCGCTTGCTGGGTGAGTCGGCTTGGGACCTGCTCAACCAGTTGCGCCAAGAGCGCGGCACCGGCCGCTCTGCCCGCATGCTGTATGAAGTGCTGGGCGACATCTGGGTGGTCGAGCGCAACCCTTATTTGCAGGACGACCTGCTGGACAACCCCGCCCGCCGCAAGCTGCTGGTCGAAGCGTTGCACCACCGCCTGGGTGAGGTGCAAAAGCGCCGCACCCCGAGCGTGGACGCCGCCCGCGACGCCCTGGTCGGCCAATTGCTGGACATGGCCACCCAGGCCGTCACGCAGTTCAGCGAGCGTTTCACCCGCATGGCCAAACTGCGTGGCCTAGTGCAAAAAACCCTGGGGCGCTTGACGGCCAAGGACAACATCAAGTTCGACGGCCTGTCGCGCGTGAGCCATGTGACCGACGCCACCGATTGGCGTGTGGAATACCCCTTTGTGGTGCTCACGCCCGACACCGAAGAAGAAATGGCGGGTCTGGTCAAAGGCTGTATTGACCTGGGCCTGACCATCGTGCCCCGGGGCGGCGGCACGGGCTACACCGGCGGCGCTATTCCTTTGACCTGGAAGAGCGCGGTGATGAACACCGAAAAGCTCGAAGCCATGACCGAGGTTGAAATGTTCGACCTGCCTGGTGTGGCCAACAAGATCCCGACCATCTGGACCGAAGCCGGTGTGGTCACCCAGCGCGTGGCCGATGCGGCCGAGCGCGGTGGTTTTGTATTCGCGGTCGACCCGACTTCTGCCGAAGCCAGTTGCATTGGCGGCAACATCGCCATGAACGCGGGCGGCAAAAAAGCCGTGCTCTGGGGCACCGCGCTCGACAACCTGGCCAGCTGGCGTATGGTCACCCCCGACGCCGAATGGCTGGACGTGGTGCGCATGGACCACAACATGGGGAAGATCCACGACGCCGAAGTCGCGACTTTTGAGTTGCGTTACTTCAAGGCCGACGGCAAAACACCGATCCGCACCGAAACCTTGGTGATTCCCGGCAAATCTTTCCGCAAAGAAGGCCTGGGCAAAGACGTGACCGACAAGTTCTTGAGCGGCCTGCCCGGGGTGCAAAAAGAAGGCTGCGACGGCCTGATCACCAGCGCCCGCTGGGTCATGCACCGCATGCCCACGCACACCCGCACCGTGTGCATGGAGTTTTTTGGCCACGCCCGCGAGGCGGTGCCCAGCATCGTCGAGATCAAGGACTTCATGTTTGCCGAGCAAAAGCGCACCGGCACCGTGATGGCGGGTCTGGAGCACCTGGACGACCGCTACTTGCGGGCGGTGGGTTATTCCACCAAGAGCAAGCGCGGCGGTTTCCCCAAAATGGTGCTGATCGGTGACATCGCCGGTGACAACGCAGACGACGTGGCCAAGGCCACGTCCGAAATTGTGCGCATCGCCAATTCACGCAGCGGTGAAGGCTTCATTGCCATCAGCCCCGAGGCGCGCAAAAAGTTCTGGTCGGACCGCAAGAAAACAGCGGCCATTTCGCGCCACACCAACGCCTTCAAGGTCAACGAAGACGTGGTGATTCCGTTGCCGCGCATGGCCGAGTACACCGATGGCATCGAGCGCATCAACATCGAGCTGAGCCTGAGCAACAAGCTCAAGCTGTGCCGCGAAATCGAAGCCTTTTTGGAGCGAGGCAACCTGCCCCTGGGCAAGCAAGACGATGCCAGCGACATCCCGTCGGCCGAGTTGCTGGAAGACCGTGTGGCACAAGCCTTGGCGGTGGTGCGCGAGGTGCGCGATCAATGGCAAGGTTGGTTGACCGATGTCGACGCGCTGTTCCCTCAGCTGCAAGAGCACAGCCTGCGCGCCAGCTGGAAGACGCAAATCCGTCCGGCTTTCCAGAACATCTTTTCGGGCTCGGCTTTCCTGCCGATCCTGAACGAGGTCATTGCCATTCACCAGCGCGTGCTCAAGGGCCGTGTGTGGATAGCGCTGCACATGCACGCCGGTGACGGCAATGTGCACACCAACATCCCCGTGAACTCCGACAATTACGAGATGCTGCAAACCGCCCACGAAGCGGTGGCCCGCATCATGGTGCTGGCGCGCAGCCTGGACGGTGTGATTTCGGGCGAGCACGGCATTGGCATCACCAAGCTGGAGTTCTTGACCGACGCCGAGTTGGCCAACTTCACGGCCTACAAGGCCAAAGTGGACCCCGAAGGACGCTTCAACAAAGGCAAGCTGCTGCGCGGGGCGGCGCTGACGGGTTTGGGTGACGATGTGCACGCTGCCGACCTGACGCACGCCTACACCCCCAGTTTTGGCCTGATGGGCCACGAGTCGCTGATCATGCAGCAGTCGGACATTGGCGCCATTGCGGCCAGCGTGAAAGACTGTCTGCGCTGCGGCAAGTGCAAACCCGTGTGCGCCACGCATGTGCCGCGCGCCAATTTGCTTTACAGCCCGCGCAACAAAATTCTGGCCACCTCATTGTTGGTCGAGGCTTTCCTTTACGAAGAGCAAACCCGCCGAGGCATCTCGGTCAAGCACTGGCAAGAGTTTGAAGACGTGGCCGATCACTGCACCGTGTGCCACAAGTGCCTCACGCCTTGCCCGGTCAACATCGACTTTGGCGAGGTGTCGATGAACATGCGCAACTTGCTGCGCAAGATGGGGCAAAAGACCTTCCGCCCCGGCAATGCCGCGGCCATGTTCATGTTGAACGCCACCAACCCCGAAACCATCAAGCTCGCGCGCTTGGCCATGGTCGATGTGGGGATGCGGGCGCAGCGCTTTGTGGCCGGCTTGCTCAAAGGCGTGGCCCGCAAGCAGACCAGCGCACCGCCCGCCTCGGTGGGCACGGCGCCCATCAAAGAGCAGGTGATCCACTTCATCAACAAAAAGATGCCCGGCAACTTGCCCAAAAAAACAGCGCGTGCCTTGTTGGACATCGAAGACAACGACTACGTGCCCATCATTCGCAACCCTCAGACCACCACGTCGGAGACGGAAGCGGTGTTTTACTTCCCCGGATGCGGCTCCGAGCGCCTGTTCAGCCAAGTGGGCTTGGCCACACAAGCCATGCTCTGGCATGTGGGCGTACAGACCGTGTTGCCGCCGGGCTATTTGTGCTGCGGCTACCCGCAAAAGGGCTCGGGCCAATTTGACAAGGCCGAAAAAATCATCACCGACAACCGGGTGCTTTTCCACCGTGTGGCCAACACGCTCAACTACCTCGACATCAAGACCGTGGTGGTCAGTTGCGGCACTTGTTATGACCAGCTACAAGGCTACGAGTTCGACAAGATTTTCCCTGGCTGCCGCATCATCGACATCCACGAGTACCTGCTGGAAAAAGGCATGAAACTCGACGCGGGCGGGGCCTATCTTTACCACGACCCTTGCCACACGCCCATGAAGCTGCAAGAGCCTATGAAGACCGTGAAGGCCTTGATGGGTGACAACGTGATCGAGAGCAAACGCTGCTGCGGCGAGTCGGGCACGCTGGGCGTGTCTCGCCCGGACATTTCGACACAAGTGCGCTTTCGCAAGGAAGAAGAGCTGCTCAAAGGCGAAGCCGCATTGCGCGGCAGCGGCGCGCTGGCGCCGCAGGCGAATGTGAAGATCTTGACCAGCTGCCCCAGCTGCCTGCAAGGCTTGTCTCGCTTTGGCGATGACATGAAAAATGGCCTGCTCGAAGCCGACTACATCGTGGTCGAGATGGCCAAACACATCTTGGGCGAAGCGTGGATGCCCGAGTACGTTCGTGCGGCCAATGCAGGCGGCATCGAGCGCGTGCTGGTTTAACCCCCTGAAAGAACAAGATGGCCGGATTGAAAAAAGACATGCCCCACCCCGAGTCGCTGACCCTGCACGGTCAGACCCGGGTGCTGGAGATCGGGTTTTCCGACGGGGCGCAGTTCCGCATCCCGTTTGAGCTGATGCGCGTGTACTCGCCCTCGGCCGAGGTGCAAGGCCACGGTCCCGGCCAGGAAGTGCTGCAAACCGGCAAGCGCCAGGTCGGCATTGCCGAAATCGAGCCTGTGGGCAATTACGCCGTGAAACCCACCTTCACGGATGGACACGAGTCGGGCCTGTTCACTTGGGAATACCTGTACTTTCTGGGCGATCAGGAAGCGGCGCTCTGGAAACAATACGAAGACCGCCTGCAAGCGGCGGGCATGAGCCGCGACGCGCCCATGGTCGAAGCCTCGGCGGGCGGCAGCTGCGGTCACAAGCATTGAGGAAGTCGGCATGAGCAGCACCCACTTCGGTTTCAAAACCGTCGACGAAAAAGAAAAGGCCAAACACGTCCGTGGCGTGTTTGACTCGGTGGCGTCCAAATACGACGTCATGAACGACCTGATGTCCATGGGTCTGCACCGCGTGTGGAAGGCCTACACCGTGCAGGTAGCCAATCTCAAAGAGGGCGACCAAGTGCTGGACATCGCTGGCGGCACGGGTGACTTGGCCATGGCTTTCGCCAAAAAGGTCGGCACCACCGGCCGCGTGGTGCACACCGACATCAACGAAGCCATGCTCTCCACCGGGCGTGACCGCCTGGTCGACCAAGGCCTGGCCTTGCCCACTCTGGTATGCGATGCCGAGAAGCTGCCTTTTCCAGATGGCCACTTCAATGTGGTCAGCGTGGCCTTTGGCCTGCGCAACATGACGCACAAGGATGTCGCGCTCAAGGAGATGTGCCGCGTGCTCAAGCCCGGCGGGAAATTGTTGGTTTTGGAGTTTTCAAAAGTGGCCAAGCCGCTTGAAAAAGCCTATGACTGGTACAGCTTCAAGATCTTGCCCAACCTCGGCAAGTTGGTGGCGGGCGACGCCGACAGCTACCGTTATTTGGCCGAATCCATCCGCATGCACCCGGGTCAGGAAGAGCTGAAAACCCTTATGAAAAATGCCGGATTTGGCCATGTGGACTTTCACAATTTGTCGGCCGGGGTGGTAGCCTTACACATGGGCATTAAATGTTGATGCCCGAAAACCGAATTTCCTGAGATGGAGACACCATGAACAGCAAACTTGTAACCCTGATGATCGCTGGCGTGATGGCCTTGGGCAGTCTGAATGCTGAGGCCGCACGCCGCATGGGCAGTGGCAAATCCGTTGGACAGCAATCCAACCAGGTGACCAAGCGCGATGCCGCGCCTCAAACACCTGCCGCACCGGCGCAAAATGCGGCCCCCGCCAATGCCGCGAAACCTGCAGCCTCACCTGCCGCGGCCGCACCCAAGCGTCCATGGGGTGCCATGTTGGGTGGCTTGGCTGCTGGTTTGGGCTTGGCTTGGTTGGCCAGCTCGCTCGGTATGGGTGAGGCCTTTGGCAACATTTTGATGGCTCTGTTGATTGGTGTGGCGGTGATCGCTGTGATCGGCATGATCATGCGGGCTCGCCGAGGTGGTGCATCACAGTCGAATGGTCTGGCCTACCAAGGTGCAGGAGGTTCTGCAAACAACCCTGCATCCCTCAAGGAGTACAGCCCCAATAATGTCGGCAACGATGCTTCAGCTCGCCCTTGGGAAGCCCAAAACACCCGCTTTGACAGCTCTGCTGCCTCGCAATCCACGGGCTCCATGATTGGTTCGGGCATTGGTTCTAACCAAGGTGGTACAGAAACTTGGGGCATCCCTGCCGGTTTTGATGTGGACAGCTTCATCACGGCTGCGAAACGCAATTTCGTGACTTTGCAAGATGCTTGGGACCGTTCAGACATCAGTGCCTTGCGCTCCATGATGACGGATGCGATGGTGTTGGAAATACGTAACCAATTGGCAGAGCGTGAAGCGCAGTTTCCAGGCCAACCCAACAAAACCGAAGTTGTTGCCCTTGATGCACAACTTTTGGGTATTGAAGAGCAGGCCGACGCTTACTTGGCCAGTGTCGAGTTCAACGGCATGATCCGCGAAGATGCAGCCTCTGGGCCTAGCCCTTTCCGCGAAGTTTGGAACATGACCAAATCCAAACAAGGCGGCGGCTGGTTGGTGGCTGGCGTGCAAGCCCTGCAATAAATTGAGTGCCACAAAGCCCTGATCCTTCGGGGCCTGTACTTTCGGGAATAATCGGGGACTATGGCAACACAGTCCCCTTTTTCATGGGCCGCTCAGGCGCTGCCCGATCTGGTCAACCGGCTAGCGGTCAACTTCCAACCTCCGGCTTGGCTGGTGGACGAAAGCGTGAACCGCCTGGTCTTGTTCCTTAACCATGTGATCATGAGCGAGCCTCATGCCATGGCCCGCCTGGCCCGCCAAAAAGGCCAACGCATTGAGCTGGTTTGGGACCGGATGCAACTTCAACTGAGCCCCACTCCCGCAGGATTGCTTGAGCGTGGCCAATTCCAAGGCTTCGATCTGCGCCTGACGGTGACTGAGGACTCGCCCATCTCCATTGCCTCGGCCTTGGCTCGGGGCGACAAACCCAAGGTGCGCATTGAAGGCGATGTGCAGTTGGCCGCTGAAGTCAATTGGCTGATTGACCATGTGCGTTGGGACCCGGAAGAGGACTTGGCCCGCCTGATTGGCGATGCGCCCGCGCACACCTTGGCGCAAGTCGCTCGTCAGGCTTTGACAGCTTTGCGCAGTTTTGTCGCGCAGCGTCCCGGCTTTGGACTGCGCACCGGCAGCACCACATGATGCGTTGGGGCCGTTTTGGGCGCGGTGCCTTCATCGTCTTTATTGTCCTGCGTTATGGCTTGGACGAGTTGGTGTTGTCGAGCTTTCAAAAACCCTGGATTCGCCTTTTGGCCCGTGTCCTGTCGGTGGGGCGCGACTTGCGCTCACCCCGGGCAGTCCGCTTGCGCGAGGCCCTTGAGCGTTTGGGGCCGATTTTTGTAAAGTTCGGTCAAGTGCTGTCCACCCGGCGTGACCTCTTGGCCCCCGACATTGCCGAAGAATTGGCCAAACTTCAGGACCGGGTGCCGCCTTTCAGCTCGGCCATTGCCGTAGCCTCGATTGAGCGGGCTTTTAATCGCAAAGTAGACGACATCTTTGAAACTTTTGAGCGCGAGCCTGTGGCCAGCGCCTCGATCGCGCAGGTGCACTTTGGCACTTTGCGCGGCAAATCGGGCGAAGTGCGCGAAGTGGCCGTGAAGGTCTTGCGTCCGGGCATGTTGCCCGTCATCGACAAAGACCTGAGCCTCATGCGCATGATGGCGGGTTGGGTAGAGAACCTGAGTGCCGACGGCAAACGCCTCAAACCCCGCGAGGTGGTGGCAGAGTTCGATAAATACCTGCATGACGAGCTGGACCTGGTGCGCGAAGCGGCCAACGCTGCACAGCTTCGCCGCAACATGCAAGGCCTCGATCTGGTGCTGATCCCTGAGATGATTTGGGACTTTTGCCACCCCGAGGTCATCGTCATGCAGCGCATGCATGGCGTGCCCATCAGCCAGGTCGACCGTTTGCGCGAAGCGGGCGTGGACATTCCCAAGCTGGCTCGCGATGGCGTGACGCTGTTTTTTACCCAGGTGTTCCGCGACGGTTTTTTCCACGCCGACATGCATCCCGGCAACATCCAGGTGAGCCTGGCACCTGAAACTTTTGGCCGCTACATCTCATTGGACTTCGGCATCGTAGGCACGCTCACCGAGTACGACAAGGAGTACTTGGCGCAAAACTTCACGGCCTTCTTTCGCCGTGACTACAAGCGAGTGGCCGAGTTGCACATTGAATCGGGCTGGGTTCCACCCGAAACGCGTGTCGACGAGCTGGAGTCGGCCATCCGTGCGGTGTGCGAGCCATACTTTGACCGTCCACTCAAGGAAATTTCGCTGGGGCTGGTGCTCATGCGCCTGTTTCAGACTTCACGCCGCTTTCAGGTCGAAATCCAGCCGCAGCTGGTGCTGTTGCAAAAAACTCTGCTCAACATCGAAGGCCTGGGCCGCGACCTGGACCCCGAGCTGGACCTGTGGAGTACGGCCAAGCCATTCCTTGAGACTTGGATGCTGGACCAAATTGGTCCTAAAAAGTTATGGGAAGAGCTCAAGGCGCAAGCCCCGCATTACGCCAAATTGCTGCCGCAGTTGCCGCGCCTCTTGCACGAGTACCTGAAACAGCCACGCCAAAATGATTTGCGGCAGATGGAGCAGTTGCTGGCCGAGCAGCGACGAACCAACAGATTGCTGCAAACGCTGATTTACGCAGGGTTGGGCTTTGTGGTTTCCTTGATCGTTTTGCAGTTGGGCATGAACCTGCAATTTTTTATCTGAATTTATTTTCTGGAGGATCCAAAGGTGCTGCTGTCTTTTGTAATCGCTTACTTGGCCGTGACCATCGGCATTGGTTTGTTGGCTGCACGCAGGGTCCATGGGGCCAAGGATTACCTGGTGGCAGGCCGAAGTTTGCCCTTGTACATGAACGTGGCCACGGTGTTTGCGACCTGGTTCGGGGCCGAGACGGTCTTGTCGGTGTCTGCCACTTTTGCCAAGGACGGTCTGAATGGCATCCCCGGTGACCCTTTTGGTGCCACGGTCTGTCTGGTGCTGGCCGCTTTGCTCTTTGCCAAACTTTTTTACCGACTGAATCTGCTGACCATTGGCGACTTTTACAAGGTACGTTACGGCAAGTCGGTCGAGGTGCTGACCAGTTTGGCAATTGTGCTGTCGTACTTGGGCTGGACCTCGGCGCAACTGACGGCGCTTGGATTGGTCATCCATGTGCTGTCGTCCGGGGCGATTGACCTGAACTACGCCATCATGATGGGGGCGGCCGTGGTGCTGGTCTACACCGTGTTTGGTGGCATGTGGTCGGTGGCCTTTACCGATTTGTTTCAGACCGTGGTGATTGTGGTGGGTCTGATCGCGGTGGCCTTGCTGGTGGGCGGCAATGCCGGTGGTTTTGACAAAGTCATTGCCCAAGCAGCAGCCGATGGCAAGTTCGACATGTTCCCCGCGGACATGGACGCTGCCGCTTGGTGGGCCATGGCGGGTGCTTTCTTTGCATTCGCCTTCGGCTCCATTCCCCAGCAGGACGTGTTCCAACGCATGACCAGCGCCAAGGACGAAAAAACGGCTGTCAGGGGAACCATCATTGGTGGTTTGATGTATTTCGTGATGGCCTTTATTCCCTTGTACATCGCCTATGCGGCGCTGATCGCTCACCCCGAGCTCAAGGCCTTGTTTGAGTCGGAAGACGCCCGCGCCATCCAGCGAATCCTGCCCGACCTGGTTTTGGGCCAAATGCCCATGTGGGCTCAGATCCTGTTTTTTGGCGCATTGCTCTCGGCCATTTTGTCAACCGCAAGCGGGGCTTTGTTGGCTCCGACCGCCACTTTCACCGAAAACGTGCTCAAGCCCTTTGTGCCCCACATGAGTGACCGCCAGTTCTTGCTGCTTTTGCGTGTCATCTTGGTCACCTTCACAGCTTGTGCCTTGCTGTTCGCCCTCAACAGCACCAGCACCATGTACGAGATGGTGCAAAACGCCTACAACGTGACCTTGACCGGGGCCTTTGTTCCTTTGGTGGCCGGCGCTTTCTGGCGGCGTGCCAACACACAAGGTGCTTTGTGCTCGGTGGTGCTGGGTGTGGGCACTTGGTTGGTGTTCAATTTCTTGGCTCTCGAGACCTTGGTGCCAGCCAATTTGCTGGGTCTGATGGCGTCCATCGCGGGCATGCTGCTCGGATCTTTGGCACCGAGCGTGATCAGCAACAGGGGGCAGTCTTTGGCCAGTGCCCTTGGCCATGCCGCCCAAGACAGCACCAGTCGATGAGCTCATTGCAACAGCTGCCCTGCAGGCCGCTGTTGCTGGCGTGGGCAGGGCTTCAATGGATTGACATTGCCCTTGTGCCAAGACAGATGGCGTGACAGGGGTGTTGCCCAAGACCCCGGGACTTGATGGGCACTGCCAAGCCTATAATTGAGGGTTTTGTTGCATCACCTTTAAAGGCTTTTTACATGCCCATTTACGCCTACAAATGCGACGCCTGCGGCCATGCCAAGGATGTTCTGCAAAAAATGAGTGACGCGCCACTGACTGACTGCCCGGTCTGTGGTGCCCCCAAATTCAACAAACAGCTCACTGCCCCGGGTTTTCAGCTCAAGGGTACAGGCTGGTATGCCACCGACTTCAAAGGCGGCGGAGCGGCCGCGGCACCTGCCACAGCGGGCACAGCGGGCACAGCGGGCACAGCGGCTGATGCTGTCGCCACACCAACACCTGCCTCGGCCAGCGATGCCGTACCGCCTGCCGCAACGGCCAGTGCCGTCGGCTGCGCCGCTTCATGCGCCTGCCATTGATTTCCCTCAACGCCGACTTCACCGATCGTCTCACCCCATGAAACACCGCAGCTTCAAACATCATTTCATCACCGGCTTGCTGGTGTGGCTGCCCATGGGGATCACTGTGTGGGTGATCATGTGGTTGGTAGGCCTGCTCGATGCCATTTTCCTGGCAGTTTTGCATGCAGCCGATACCTTGATCCCTGGCATCCACGCCAGCGCCGAATACCTTCGAGGCGTGCCTGGTTTGGGCGTGGCCATTGTGGCCGTGTTCATTTTTTCCACAGGGGTATTTGTGGCCAATATGTTTGGCCAGTGGTGGTTGCGCAAATGGCACGGCCTGATGAACCGCATTCCTGTGGTGCGCAGCATCTATACCAGTGTCAAGCAGGTGGCAGACACCTTGTTTTCGGGCAGTGGCAATGCGTTTTCCAAAGCCTTGTTGGTTCAATACCCGCACAAGGGGTCCTGGACCATCGCTTTTTTGACCGGAAACCCCGGGGGTGAAGTGGCCAGGCACCTGGGTCAGCCTATGGTGAGTGTGTATGTGCCCACAACGCCCAACCCGACCTCGGGCTTTTTCCTGATGATGCCCAAAGCCGATGTCATTGAGCTTGATATGAGTGTCGACGATGCACTCAAGTACGTCATCTCCATGGGTGTGGTGGTGCCCGGCACGCCTGTCCCCAATCCCCCGTCAGCCCAAGTCCAGTCCAAGCTGGATTGACGCGCCTTCTTTTGAATCCTTTTCCTGCGAATCCTGAAAGTCCAACAACATGTCCATGCGTTCCCACTACTGCGGTCTGGTGACCGAAGCCCTGACGGGCGAATCTGTGAGCCTGTGCGGCTGGGTCAACCGTCGTCGTGACCATGGCGGCGTGATCTTCATTGACCTGCGTGACCGCGAAGGCTATGTGCAAGTGGTCTGTGACCCGGACCGCCCCGAGATGTTCAAAGTGGCTGAAGACGTGCGCAATGAGTATTGCGTGCAAATCAAAGGCGTGGTTCGTGCCCGGCCTGATGGCACCACCAATGACAATATGAAAAGCGGCAAGATCGAGGTTTTGTGCCATGAGCTCAATGTGCTCAACGCCTCCGTGACACCCCCCTTCCAGATTGACGAAGAAAACCTGTCCGAGACAACACGCCTGACACACCGCGTGTTGGACTTGCGTCGTCCGTACATGCAAAACAACCTGATGCTGCGCTACAAAGTGGCCATGGAAGTGCGCAAGTACCTCGACGAAAATGGTTTCATCGACATCGAAACACCCATGTTGACCAAGAGCACGCCCGAAGGTGCCCGTGATTACTTGGTGCCCAGCCGCGTGCACGACGGGCAGTTTTTTGCTTTGCCCCAGTCTCCCCAGCTGTTCAAGCAACTCTTGATGGTGGCGGGCTATGACCGTTACTACCAAATCACCAAGTGCTTCCGCGACGAAGACTTGCGTGCTGACCGTCAGCCTGAATTCACCCAGATTGACATCGAAACATCGTTCCTGACCGAAGAAGAAATCCGCGACATGTTCCAAGGCATGATCAAACGCGTGTTTCAGAAGACCATTGGCGTGGACTTGGGCGAGTTTCCGGTCATGACCTACCAAGACGCCATGCACATTTACGGCTCCGACAAGCCCGATCTGCGCGTAAAACTGCAATTCACCGAAGTCACCGATGTCATGGGCGATGTGGACTTCAAAGTGTTCTCTGGAGCGGCCAACATGAAGGGTGGCCGTGTGGTGGCCCTGCGCGTGCCCAATGGTTCGGTTGAAGGCGGTGGCATCAGCCGAGGAGAAATCGACGCCTATACCGAGTTTGTCAAGATCTATGGCGCCAAAGGCTTGGCGTATATCCGCGTCAACGACGTGTCCAAAGGCCGCGACGGTTTGCAGTCACCTATCGTCAAGAACATCCACGACGCGGCTTTGACGGCTGTGCTGGAGCGCTCAGGTGCCCAAAACGGGGACCTGATTTTCTTTGGCGCTGACAAGGAAAAAATCGTCAACGATGCGATTGGTGCTTTGCGCATCAAAATCGGCCACAGCGCCTTTGGCAAAGCCAATGGACTGTTTGAAGACCGTTGGGCCCCGATGTGGGTGGTTGACTTCCCAATGTTCGAATACGACGACGAGAATCAGCGCTACACCGCCGTGCACCACCCCTTCACCGCGCCCAAAGACGGCCACGAAGACTGGATGGTCACCGCCCCTGAGAAATGCATCTCCAAGGGCTACGACATGGTCCTGAACGGCTGGGAAATGGGCGGGGGCTCAGTCCGTATACACCGGGCCGACGTGCAGCAAAAAGTATTTGATGCACTCAAAATCTCGCCCGAAGAAGCCCAACTGAAGTTCGGCTTCCTGCTCGACGCGCTGCAATACGGTGCGCCACCACACGGCGGCCTGGCCTTCGGTTTGGACCGCATCGTCACTTTGATGACCGGTGCCGAGTCGATTCGCGACGTGATCGCTTTCCCCAAAACACAGCGTGCTCAGTGCTTGCTGACTCAAGCCCCAAGCCCGGTGGATGAGAAGCAATTGCGGGAATTGCACATCCGCTTGCGTAACTTGGATGCCGTTAAGTCTGCATGAAGCTTAGAGCAGAACCGCATCATCTTTGATGCGGTTTTGACATGTTGCCACCCAAGGGTGGCTTTTTTTTGTAAACACAAGCCTATCGTTGGCCAAACAAAAAGGCTTCAGAACCGAAGTCTTGAAGCCTTTGAAGTCTGTGTGCCGAAATTAACCGGTTCAGAAATTACACATCAGTCAATCTGATGTGATGGTCAGTGAAGGGCTCAGTAACCGCCGCGACCACCACCACCGTAGCCGCCACCACCGGAGCGATCGCCGCCGCCGCCGTAGCCGCCGCCACCCGAACGGTCACCACCGCCGTAACCGCCACCGCCAGAGCGGCCACCGCCACCACCGCCGTAACCGCCGCCGCCGGAGCGGTCACCGCCACCGCCGTAACCGCCACCACCACCACCGAAGCCGCCTGTGCGGGGAGGACGTGCCTCCATCGGACGGGCTTCGTTGACGGTGATGCTGCGACCACCCAAAGACTGGCCGTTCATGCCAGAGATAGCAGCTTGAGCTTCAGCATCGCTGCCCATTTCGACAAAGCCAAAACCTTTGGAACGACCGGTGTCGCGTTCCATCATGACTTTTGCGCTGGTGATAGAACCAAATTCGCCGAATGCCTGTTGCAGGTCTTCGTCGCGAACGGTGTACGGCAAGTTGCCGACGTAAAGTTTATTGCCCATGGGGACTCCTCAGAAATACATGAAACAAAGCGATGGGGTCCCGAAAGCACAACAAACTGAGAACTGCCGCCGTAGCGCGCGAAACTGACCGATCACCTGACTTGTGCCGTTTTTTATGACGTACACACATGCATTATGGGGCATAGCGCAAAAAAGGGGTTAATAACTTAACTTGTTGCGTATTCGACCTCGTTGGTCGAAGGTATCTGTAAGTCATTGGAGTCTGTGCGAACAAGTGTTTGCACGCATTCACCATGCTGTGTGATCTGGCGAACTCAAGACGGTCGTGGCTATCACGATCATAGAAAAATACACCCACTCATCCATTAAGGCGTGCGTAAACTGAACCAACGGATGTGAAAGACTTTTTCTTTCCGCAGCGGTTACCACAAGGCCGTATTTGCAAACACCGAACCTCGAAATATCCAACACGAAGGAAATGCCATGAACCCCACCTCCACCAGCGCAGGCCAATGCCCCGTCATGCACGGTGCCAACACCAATGCCAGTTCTGCCAACGCCGCTGTGGCTTGGTGGCCCAAAGCGCTGAACCTGGACATCCTGCACCAGCACGACACCAAAACCAACCCCATGGGGGCAGACTTCAATTACCGCGAAGAAGTCAAAAAGTTGGATGTTTCCGCGCTCAAAAAAGACCTGACCGCACTCATGACCGACAGCCAGGACTGGTGGCCTGCCGACTGGGGTCATTACGGTGGCTTGATGATCCGCATGGCTTGGCACTCGGCAGGCACATACCGCATTGCCGATGGCCGCGGCGGGGCGGGCACTGGCAACCAACGATTTGCCCCGCTCAACTCATGGCCTGACAACGTCAACCTCGACAAAGCGCGTCGCCTGCTCTGGCCCATCAAGAAAAAATATGGCAACCGGCTCAGCTGGGCTGACCTGATCGTGCTTGCGGGCACAGTGGCTTACGAATCGATGGGTCTCAAGACCTTTGGCTTTGCGTTCGGCCGTGAAGACATTTGGCATCCCGAGCAAGACATCCACTGGGGCGCTGAAAAAGAATGGTTGGGCTCCTCGCGCTATGAAGGCGATGACCGCCAGTCGCTTGAAAACCCTTTGGCCGCTGTGCAAATGGGTTTGATTTACGTGAACCCCGAAGGCGTGAATGGCAAATCCGACCCCTTGAAAACCGCGCAAGACGTGCGCCTGACTTTCAAACGCATGGCCATGAACGATGAAGAAACGGTGGCCCTTACCGCAGGCGGTCACACCGTAGGCAAAGCCCACGGCAACGGCAACGCACAAAATTTGGGGCCTGTGCCCGAAGGCGCTGAGGTGGCCGAACAAGGTTTGGGCTGGATGAACCACAGCACCCGCTCCGTGGGCCGCGACACCGTGTCCAGCGGCCTCGAAGGCGCCTGGACCACGCACCCCACACAATGGGACAACGGCTATTTCCACATGTTGCTCAACCACGATTGGGAACTCACCCGAAGCCCCGCAGGGGCCTCGCAATGGAAAGCCATCAACATCCAAGAAGTGGACATGCCGGTGGATGTGGAAGATCCTTCCATTCGCATGCAACCCATGATGACCGACGCCGACATGGCCATGAAGATGGATCCGGCTTACCGCGTGATTTCCGAGCGCTTTTTCAAAGACCCTGAGTATTTTTCTCAAGTGTTTGCCCGCGCTTGGTTCAAGCTGACGCACCGTGACCTCGGCCCCAAAGCACGCTACATCGGACCAGAAGTGCCACAAGAAGACCTGATCTGGCAAGACCCGGTGCCAGTGGGCCAAGCCGGCTACGACGTGCCTGCGGTCAAGGCCAAAATTGCGGCGAGTGGCTTGAGCGTGAGTGAGATGGTGGTCACTGCCTGGGACAGTGCCCGCACTTTCCGTCACTCCGACAAGCGTGGCGGTGCCAATGGCGCACGCATCCGACTGGCCCCGCAAAAGAACTGGGCAGGCAATGAGCCTGCTCGTTTGGTCAAAGTCTTGGGCGTACTTGAAGCCATTGCCAAGGACAGTGGCGTCAGCGTGGCCGATGTGATCGTGCTGGCTGGCAACGTCGGGGTGGAGCAGGCCATCAAAGCGGCGGGCTTTGACATGACCGTGCCCTTCCAGCCTGGGCGTGGCGATGCCAGCGAGGCCATGACCGATGCCGAATCGTTTGCGGTGCTCGAACCGATCCATGATGGTTTCCGCAACTGGGTCAAGCAGCATGACGCCGTCAGCCCCGAAGAGTTGCTGCTCGACCGCGCCCAGCTCATGGGACTGACTGCACACCAGATGACGGCCCTGATTGGCGGCATGCGCGTGTTGGGCACAAATCACGGGGGCAGCCTGCAGGGTGTGTTCACCGACCAAGTGGGGGTCTTGAGCAACGACTTCTTTGTGGTCTTGACCGATATGGCTTACCAGTGGAAACCCACGGGTCGCAACGCATACGACATTTGCGACCGCAAAACAGGTCGAACCAAGTGGACGGCCAGCCGGGTGGACCTGGTGTTCGGCTCCAACTCGGTGTTGCGAGCGTATGCCGAGGTGTACGCCCAAGACGACAACTGCGAAAAATTCGCCCGAGATTTTGTGGCTGCCTGGACCCATGTGATGAATGCAGATCGTTTTTGATCGTTCAAAGCGTTGCGGGCGCATCAAGTCTTGTGCGTCTGTCAGTTCTGGGGTGACGCTTTTGGCTCACATGCACTTGAATGGGGGTGCTAAAGTTTTTTAAGTGCTGGAATCAATCCAGACATTTTCTGAACAATCCAAGGAGACCACGATGTTGAAAAGTGTTTATTTGGGCGCATTGGCGCTGGTTTGCGCACCACTGCTCCAAGCGCAACCTTTGCCTGTTGCGACACCCGAGAGTGTCGGCATGTCGTCCGAGCGCTTGCGCAACATTGACCGGTTTCTTGAAGACGAGATGGCGCGTCAACGTGTGCCCGGTGCTGTGGTGGCCATTGCGCGTCAAGGCAAACTGGTTTATTTCAAAGCTTTTGGGCATGCAGACAAGGCCAAGGGCATTTCGGCCACCACTGACACGATTTTCCAGCTCGCCTCCATGACCAAGCCCATGGCTTCAGTGGGGGCCTTGGCTTTGACCGAACAGGCCCGATTGCCATTGCAAAGCAAACTGTCAGATTACTTTCCGGGTTACCAGGGGATGCAGGTGGGGGTGCCCACACCCGATGGAAAATTCACCTTGGAGCCTCAAAAGCGTCCCATTTTGATCCATGACCTGTTCCGTCACACATCGGGTCTGACTTACGGTGGGCGTCCCGACGGTGGCAGTCCCATTGCGGCTTTGTGGCCCAGTGGGGGAGCGGCGTCTTACATGGGCTCCGCCAAGGAGTTTGCCGAGGCGCTGACCAAACTGCCCTTGGTCTACCAGCCAGGCACGGTGTTCGAGTACAGCCTGTCTGTTGATGTGTTGGGTGCAGTGGTCGAAAAGGTGGCGGGTAAATCGCTCGGTGAACACTTGAGCGAAACGGTCTGGAAACCTTTGAAAATGGAGAACACCACTTTCAAATTGAGCGATGCGCAAAGGGCCAAATTGGCGCATCCATTCCCGCAAAATCCACTGGACGGCAAGCCGCAAAGCATTGCATGGATCAGCAAACCCGCCACATTTGACTGTGGTGGGGCATGCGCATTTGGCACCATGGGTGACTACGTGCGTTTTGGTCAAATGTTGCTCAATGGAGGCAGTCTGGACGGCAAACAAGTTTTGAGTCCGGCCATTGTGCAGTGGATGACCAGCAATCATTTGGGAGCAGGCATTCAAAACCGCGTGGCCAATGTGGAGCCGCATCGCGCCGGGTATGGTTTTGGCCTTGGCGTTGCCGTGAGGATGGAGCCTGGTTTGGCCGCTGTGCCTGGCAATCCTGGTGAGTACTCATGGAACGGTGCCAATGGCACGGCCTTCTTTGCGGACCCCAAGGCGCAGTTGGTGGTGGCTTTTGGCACGGCCGCCCCAGGTGAGTTGCGCAAGTACTACAGAGAACAATTGCAGGATTTGGTGTACGGTGCAATGACGAAGTGATGCCTACAAGCCATTGGCTGCCAAAAAGGGGGGTGTTGCAGTCCAAGCAATTCCCCCTGTTTGCTTTTTGGCCGGTCAGAGGTTTTGTGTTTAAAAGATTTTTTTAGCCGTTTCAGTCGTCAAGTCTCGGCCGTACAAAGCTCAAGAACCGAAGCCAGAGGGATATCGTTGGGGACCTCATAGTCAGCCACCAGCCAAGCCCGACTCGGATGGTCACTGGCTTCGATCAAAAAGGATTTGATCAGCCGTATGGACGCTGTGTCCAAAGAAACAAATGGCTGGTCCAAAAGCGTCACATCGGCACCACAGGCCAGCGCGGCGAGCAATGCAACTTTGCGTCGGCTGCCGGTCGACAGCATGTTCAGTCGCTTGTTCAAGTGTGGGCGCATGGACAACTCATCGATCAGCGTTTCCAGCAGCGACGGTTGCCAACCCGGGTAATGGGGACGTAAATTGTCCAAGCAGGCTTGAACGGTCGTCTCGTCCAGTTCGGGTTTTTGCAAGTTGACCCAAAAAACACCCCCTGAGGGCCTGTGGACCGTGCCTGAAAAGGGCTGTAAATCACCAGCTAAAAGTCTGAGCAGTGTGGTTTTTCCGCATCCTTCTTCGCCGTAAATCCAGTTCACACCTGCTGGCCAGCCGTGATTGAGACCGCGAAAAAGGTCTTGATCAGATGGGCCACCGCAAAGCAGGCGGGCCTCCATGACAAAAGATGGCGTGGGTGGGATCAGCATGCCGTCATCCTAGCAAGCTTGCCGGGTCCATGAGCTGGAGCATGTTCATCAGGATCGATTTCGACTAAAAAAAACTAAAATTAATTAAGACAATAAATTTATAAGTTTAAAAATCTATGAACCATCCATTTGGTCAGAAATTTTGGACATGGTTTTTCGGCCATTCAAAGCTTCAAGGTGAATCCTTCTCGGGCACAGCTTCAGCCGCGCCAGCACATTTGCCCCAAAATTTGGGTTGGCATGTTTTGGTGGTGGACGACCACGAGATCAGCCGCAAGGTCGCGGGTGTTTTGCTGCAAAGCATGGGGCACCGTGTCACGTATGCAGAAAATGGTGTTGAGGCTTTGGCGCTGGCCACGGTGGGTGGGTTTGACTTGGTGTTGATGGACATCCACATGCCGCAGATGGACGGTTTGACCTGTGCCAGGCGCATTCGTGCCTTGCCAGAGCCCCAGTCTCTCGTGCCCATGGTGGCTTTGACGGCTGATTTGAATGACGGGATCGTCAAGCAAAGCAAGATGGCTGGCATGGAGCACATCTTGTCCAAACCCCTTCAAAAATCCCTGCTTGCTGCTTTTTTGCCCTAGAAAAATAGCATGTCCTTGAACCTGGGTAACGTTGTATGCAGTGTCCATTTTTTGCTTGATGGGTTGAAAAATGGATTCAAGCCTGATTGAGCTATGTCCAGGCTTGTGCGCCTTTGAAAGACGCATGGTGCGTTGGACACGAACGTGTCGACCTAGAATGCTTGCATGGGCGACAAGTCAACACTTTTCAAAATTCCAGAGTCTGTGCTGGTGGTCATCCACAACGCGGCCGGGCATGTTTTGTTGATTCGTCGTTCTGATTCAGGGACATGGCAGTCGGTGACCGGCAGCAAAGACCATCCCCAAGAAAGCTGGGCTGAAACAGCGGTGCGCGAGGTCTTTGAGGAAACCGGCATCCTTGCACACAGCCCGGGTTGTCATTTGCATGATTGGCAACTTGAAAATCAATATGACATCTATCTCGAATGGCGTTGGCGTTATGCCCCCGATGTCAGCCGCAACACCGAGCGGGTATTTGGCCTTCTGGTGCCGGAACATCACCCGATTGTGCTGAGTCCGCTAGAGCACACCGAATCACAGTGGTTGCCTTTGCATGCAGCAGCAGACCAGTGCTTTTCCGCCTCCAATGCCGAGGCCATTTTGATGTTGCCACGTTTTTTGCAGCAGGTTTCATCTTGAAACCGCAGCGGCATGAGCACCCGGTTTTGAGGGTGGTCAGTTACAACATTCACAAGGGCGTGCAAGGTTTGGGTCCCACCCGGCGTCTTGAAATCCACAACCTTGGACATGCGGTTGAACAACTCGATGCCGACATTGTTTGCTTGCAAGAGGTGCGTCGCATGCACCGCCGTGAAGCTGCACACTTCAGCCGCTGGCCTGAACAGTCTCAAGCTGAATTTCTCGCTCCTGAGGGTTATGAAGCCATTTATTGCACAAATGCCACCACCCGTCACGGCGAGCATGGCAATGCCATGTTGTCGCGCTGGCCAGTATTGACCCACCAGCACCGTGACATGTCTGATCATCGATTTGAGCAGCGTGGACTGCTGCACACCCAAGTTCAGGTGGTGGACCGTTTGGTGCATGTCTTGGTGGTTCACCTGGGTCTGATCCCGTCCAGTCGGGTGCGTCAGGTCCAGCAATTGCTGTCCCACATTGCGAAGGAAATCCCCTCGCACGAAGCTGTTTTGGTGGCGGGGGATTTTAATGATTGGGGGCGGGGACTGGGCCAACGCATGGCCTTGGCAGGTTTTCAGGAATGGCGAGAGCAGCCTACGCCCACCTACCCTTCACGCTTGCCCCTGAACCAGTTGGACCATGTGTACGCTCGAGGGCTCACGCCTGTTCATGCGATGGTGCCTTCGGGGCGCATTTGGCATCGGATGTCAGATCACTTGCCTTTGGTGGCGGAATTCGCCTGGAACGACTGAGCATGCGGCATAACGCTTTGAGCGATGGTCATCAAATTCGCTTGATCGAAGGTGGTCAGGCGTATTTCGAATCATTGGCAAAGGCCTTGGCCCAAGCGCAAAGCCATGTTTTGTTGGAAACCTATATTTTTGACTTTCATGGCTCTGCGCTCATCGTGGCGGAGGCCTTGGAGCAAGCGGCCGCGCGCGGCGTCAATGTCTGGTTATTGGTTGATGGTGTGGGTACTTCCAGTGTGCCTGCTCCATGGCGCAAGCGCTTCGATGTGGCCGGGGTTGAATGGCGTGTTTATTCACCTCTAGGCACTTTGGGGCTGCTCATACCCAGTCGTTGGCGTCGCCTGCACCGCAAACTGTGTGTGGTGGATGGACAAGTGGCTTTTTGTGGTGGCATCAATATTCTGGACGATTGGCATGATCCGCACCATGGCCCATTGAGTCAGCCCCGCTTGGACTTCGCTGTCAATGTGCGGGGAACATTGGTCTCACACATTGAAGAAGCCATGTTCCAACTCAGGCTGCGCTTGCAAAGCGTCGAGAGCGTGCGCAGGCACCAGATTCCTCAGGCCATTCGCTTGTTCAAAACAGCGGGTCTGACCTTGCCTTGGCAAAGCGACGCGTTTCATCCCGTGGCTGGTATTGCAAAGGGACGAGCAGGGCTTTTGCTGAGAGATAACCTTTTGCACAGGGGGCAAATTGAGCGAGCTTACTTGAAGGCGATTGGCTCGGCGCGTCATGAGGTACTGATCGCCAGCGCTTATTTTTTGCCAGGTCGTCGATTGCGCCAAGCATTGGTGCATGCAGCGCAGCGCGGGGTGCGGGTGCGCTTGTTGTTGCAAGGGCGTTATGAATACTTCATGCAATACCACGCAGCCAAGCCCGTGTATGGTGTCTTGCTGGCCGCAGGCGTCGAAATTTATGAATACGCGCCGAGTTTTTTGCATGCCAAAGTGGCGGTGGTCGATCCCGACCATCAGCGGCCCTGGGCCACAGTGGGGTCCTCGAATCTGGACCCTTTGAGCCTCTTGCTTGCTCGGGAGGCCAATGTGGTGGTGGCTGACCGTGAATTTGCGCAAAGCCTGCATCGTCGCTTGTGCCGTGTTATTGACACACAAAGCACGCCTGTTGAGATGGGGGTCTACAGCCAGCGCCTATGGCACCAGCGTGTGCGTGACCGCATTGCATTTGGCTTGATGCGATTGGCGCTTTTTTTAACTGGCTACCGTTATTGATGACTGCTTTGTCAGATGTCCCTGATGGCTGTGCGCCGATCATTCGCTGGTAGTATCAAAACATGACAATGAATTCTCCAGACGCCATGACTGCATCTGCTCTCACGCCCGAAGACGAAGGCGTACCCGTTTCTGTGAAGATCCGCGAGCGTATCCATGCAGCCCGCAAACGCTTTCACGCCAACGACAACATTGCCGAGTTCATTCAGCCCGGCGAATTGGACAAGTTGCTTGACGAAGTCACCGACAAAATGGCGGGCGTGCTCGACAGCTTGGTGATCGACACGGTGAACGACCACAACACGGGCGACACTGCCCGCCGTGTGGCCAAGATGTATCTGAAAGAAGTGTTCAAGGGCCGCTATGTTGAAGGCCCGGCGATCACCGAATTTCCCAACGCCGAACACCTGAACGAGCTGATGATCGTTGGCCCCATCACCGTACGCAGCGCCTGCAGCCACCACTTTTGCCCTGTGATCGGCAAGATCTGGATCGGTGTGTTGCCCAACGAGCACACCAATGTGATTGGCCTGTCCAAATATGCCCGTCTTGCCGAATGGATCATGGGGCGTCCCCAAATCCAGGAAGAGGCCGTGGTGCAATTGGCCGATCTGATCCAGCGCAGAACCCAGCCTGATGGCCTGGCCGTTGTGATGGAGGCCAGCCATTACTGTATGGGCTGGCGCGGCGTCAAAGACATGGACAGCAAGATGATCAACTCGGTCATGCGTGGTGCCTTTCTCAAGGACCCGAATTTGCGCCGCGAATTTTTGTCCCTGATCCCTGGAAAGAATTGACCATGTTGGTACGCCTCCTTTATGCCAGCCGAGTGGTGGATGCCCGTCCGGACAGCATCGAGTCCATTTTGAGTCAGTCGCGTCAGTTCAATCCTGCGTCTGGCATCACAGGCATCTTGTGCTACGGCGGGGGCATCTTCTTGCAAGCCCTCGAAGGTGGACGCAAAGCCGTGAGTGATTTGTACGGCCATATTCAGAGAGACCCACGCCACAATGACGTGGTCTTGCTGCACTACGAAGAAATTTCCGAGCGCCGCTTTGGTGGCTGGACCATGGGCCAAGTGGACGCTTCGCGTGTGAACACCAACATCTTGCTCAAGTACTCTGAACGCGCCGAGCTGGACCCCTACAGCGTGTCAGGCAAAGTCTCGCTGGCCCTGCTTGAAGAGTTGATGGCCACGGCTTCCATCATTGGCCGAGCCTGATCCCATTTTTCGTGCCACGCCCTCTTTCTTTTTAGCATTGGGTGTTTTGTAGGAGCGATGTCCTCGTCGCGAAATGAACCATGAACCTCATCGGCTGCGATTTCTCCAGCAGCCCCAGCAAGCGCAAACCCATCGTGCTGGCGCTGGGTCAGGTCCGGCAAGGCAGGGTGCAACTTCTAGCCTTAGAAGCCTTTGACACCCTGGCCGCGTTTGGCGACTGGCTGGCGCAGCCTGCCGATTGGGTGGGCGGTTTTGATTTGCCCTTTGGCCTGCCGCGTGAGTTGGTCGAGACCCTGGGCTGGCCCACCGATTGGGCCGCCTGCATGGACCATTACTGCACGCTGGAGCGCGCCCAAATTCGTGAACAGTTTGCAGCGTTTTGCAATGCCCGCCCTGCGGGTGGCAAGTTCGCCCACCGTCCCGCCGACCAACCCGCAGGCTCCAGCCCCTCCATGAAATGGGTCAACCCGCCCGTGGCCTACATGCTGCACGCGGGCGTTCCCCTGCTGCGGCAAGCGGGCGTTCACCTGCCCGGCCTGCATGCAGGCGATGTGCGCCGCGTGGCGCTGGAAGCCTACCCCGGCCTGCTGGCGCGCGAGGTGCTGGGCAAGCAAAGCTACAAGAGCGACGACAAAGCCAAACAAACCCCCGAGCGCCTGCTGGCCCGCCGCGAACTGCTGAGCGCGCTGGAGCGCGGCCAGACCCGCTTGGGCATGCGCTTGGTGGCCAGCAACGCGCTGCTGGGGCGTTTGGCCGATGACGCGAGCGGCGACAGCCTTGATGCCACCTTGTGCCTGATGCAGGCGGCCTGGGCGCAGCTGCAGCACCAAGCCGGACACCCGCAATACGGCCTGCCGCCGTGTGATCCGCTGGAGGGCTGGATCGTCACGGCATGAGGCGGCTTAGAACGCCGCCTTGGGCGGTCGCCAAGGGTTGAAAGCAATACAATGGAATTCATATTTTGGGCCGGCCAATGTCCTCAGACCCTAATGAAATGCATCACAAAGTGGAGACTTGCAGCCGTGAAAACCCTCCAATCGCTTTTTGCCCACAAGACCTGGGCCAACAACGAGTTGTTCAATGTATTGGCCGATGTAGACACGCCAAGACACTCTGCCGCCCTGCACACGGCGATTCGCACCCTGAACCACATCCATGTGGTGGACAGCATTTTCCAAGCGCATTTGCGGGGCCAAGCCCATGGATTCAGCGCCACCAACACCGACGCCACTCCCGCCTTGGCCGAACTTCACTTCAAAGTGGCGCAAACCGATGCCTGGTTCGAGGCCTATGCCGCTGGCTTGACGGCCCAGCAAGCGGCCGAGTCCTTGGCATTTCAATTCACCGACGGTGACGCGGGCCTGATGACGCGGGAAGAAATGCTCTTGCACATCATCACCCACGGCGCTTACCACCGGGGCAATGTGGGTCAAGTGCTCAAGTCGATCTTGGTCGCACCGCCGCGTGACCTGTATACGAAGTTTCTGCATGCGCATGAACCTGCCCGCCGCGCCGGACGGCTTTGAGGCCACCGCCATAAAGCCATGGAAAAGAAACCAAATCCTCAATAGCCAGACCGAGACAATCCCGAGTGGATGCCCATCATGTTCAAGCAGGCTCTTCGATTTGAAGCGCCGCCCGACGCATTGCAGGCCAAACTGCGCGGGCGTTCTAAAGCGGTCGTTACTGAAGAGCGCATCACCATTCGCTTGTCGCCCGATGTTGTCGGTGCTTTTCGCGCAACGGGCCAAGGCTGGCAAACCTGTGTTGATGTTGCCTTGCGGGATTGGTTGAAGACGTCTGAGCAGGCTTGACTTCAGCAGGCATTTTTTTGCCCGACTTGCATGTTTCCCTTTTGACCTCCACCCAATCACCTGTGCACACCGCCATCCTCGTCATCGATGTTCAACAAGGCCTGTGCGAAGGCCCTGATGCCGCGCACGATTGTCCCGGCACCATAGAACGCATCAACGTGGTCACGCACCAGGCACGCGTTGCGGGCGTGCCGGTGTTTTTCGTTCACCACGAGTCGAGCGCAGGCTATTTGGAGCACGGCAGCCCTGAGTGGCAATTGGCGACAGGCTTGCTGGTGCAGGCCGATGATCGGCGCATTCGCAAAACCACGCCAGACGCATTTTTGCGCACAGGACTTCATGAGGCGTTGCAGACCTTGGGCGTCAAGGACTTGGTGGTGTGCGGCATGCACACTGAGTTTTGTGTGGACACCACCACGCGCAAGGCTTTGGCGCTGGGCTATCCGGTGGTGCTGGTGTCGGACGCCCACACCTCTGCAGGCAATGCGGCCATTGGCCCGCAACAGGTCATTGCGCACCACAATGCCACGCTGACCAACATCTCCAGCTTCGGGCCCAGGGTCACGGCCGTGGGGCACGACGAGGTCCGCTTTTCCGACTGAACACAAAATGATGGAAACAGTCCCACAGGCCACTGCTGCGATTGACCCTTTGGACATGGTCATCCGCAAAGCCCGAGACTCAGATGCTGCCCGCATCGCCGTCTTGGCCACGCAGGTTTGGCTTCACACCTATGCCATAGAGGGCATTTCTGCCGAAATAGCCGACTACACGAGGTCCGAACTCACCCCGGACAAGTACCTGGCCATCCAAAACGATGCTTTGGCCCACATCTGGGTTGCTGAGCGAGGGGCCCACATCATCGGTTTTGCGGTGCTCAACATGGGGGTTCCGTGTCCGTCCCGAGCCTCGACGTTGGCGGAACTCCAGACGCTTTATGTTCAAGCGCATTTTGTGGGTCAAGGTGTGGGGCGGCAGCTTTTGTCTGTGGCCGAAAAAACAGCCTTCGATCTGGCAGGCATGCCGCTTTGGTTGACGGTCAATGCCCACAATGCGCAAGCCATTGGGTTTTACTTACGCCAAGGCTATACAAAGCACGGCGTGGCCGAATTTGTACTGGGCGACCAGCGCCATGAAAATCTTGTCTTGATCGGTTGCACACCACCATGCACATAAGCCCACTCACCGCCGCAAACGCCATGGCCTGGCCCGCAAACTGATGCTTGCAGCTATTGAGCATGGCATGGCACGCCAAGGCCTACGCGTGCTTCAGCTGGAAGTGACGCAAGGCAATGCCCCCGCAGAGCAGCTTTACCAAAGTCTTGGTTTTGAGTCTTTCGGGGTGGAGCCCTTGGCTGTTTGGACGCCTGAAGGATACCGATCCAAAGTTCACATGTGGTTGGATCTAGCCTTGGCAAAAAATCAGGCCTGAAAGTTCAGATGCGATGAAAGCCAGCAACCGATTCCAGCAATCAGCTCAGACGGCGCTGAAGTTGCATAAGGTGGCGACAATCGTTGCAGCACAAAATTGAACGAGGACACACGCCCATGACCACCCCCGAAAAAGCCAAAGGCCCCTCATCGTATTTCCCGTCCATTGAGAAAAAGTACGGTCAGCCCATCGCGCATTGGCTGGATTTGCTCAATTTGTGCGATGGCATGAAACACATGGAAATGGTGGCCTGGCTCAAGACCGAGCACGGCATGGGTCACGGGCATGCCAATGCCATCGTGGCTTATTGGGTGGCGGCCAAGAAATAACAGTCCATGCGGTACGTCTGCGGCATGATGCGGCCATGGCTACCCCCGTTTTGAATCTGAATCATCTGCGCCGTTATGCGGTGGCGCGCAGTCTGTTTTCGCCCACGACTTTGCCCAAGGCTTTGCATCGCTTGGGCTTTGTGCAAGCCGACCCATTGCGTGCGCCTGCCCGCGCACAAGACCTGACGTTGCGCCACCGTGGTGCGGCGCGAGGGCGGTCAGCGGCTGTACGCTGTTCGCGCGCATGAACCGAGTGGGCTCGACCCCGAGGCCATCATGGACCGGCTGGTGGATGTGATCGTGGCCAAGTACGCTCCTTTGCCTGGTGCCAGTCTGGGGCAGCTCGTCAGCCTGCTGGCGGGTGGTGCTCCGCAGTGGCGACAGCACCGCCAAGCCATGCTTGAAAGAGCGCGCCTGCGTTTGCCCAGCGCAGTGGTGGACGGTACGACCTGGTTCTGGCCCGAAGGCGAGAACCCAGCATCGCGCCGTTATGTGATGGAAGACCAGGTGCGTTTGCTGGCACCTTTTGACCCGGTGGTCTGGGACCGACGCCGTTTTGAGCAGCTGTGGGGCTGGGCCTACCGCTTTGAGGCCTACACCCCTGCTGCCAAGCGGGTGCGTGGCCACTACGCCATGCCTTTGCTTTGCCGCGATCGGGTCATGGGCTGGGCCAACGTCAGTGCCAAGTCCGGTGTGCTGACGCCTGACGTGGGCTTTGTGGGGGTGGCGCCAAAAGACAAGGCCTTTGCCATGGCTTTGGACGAAGAGCTTCACCGCATGGCTGTTTTCTTGAGGCTGAAAGAAGCCTGATAGCCCTCAATCAGCATCACGCTGCTGTGTGCAATTTGAGCCAGTCACGCAAGGCAGCATTCATGCGGGTTTGCCAGCCAGGGCCACCAGCGCGAAAGGCGGCCAGCACATCACGATCAAAACGTATGGTGGTGGACTCCTTGTCGCTGCCTGTGGGGCGTCCGCGTTGACGGCGGTAAGCCTCGATACCCGCCTGCATTTCTTCTGGCGTCAGTGGTCGATCATCTTCATCCTCGCCGTCCCACACATAGGTTGTTGCGGTCTGAATACGGGTTTTCTGCGTTTTGCTTTTGCCCAGCACAGATGCCTCATGCAACTCAGCGAGCGTCATCGAAGTCGTTTTCAAGCCAGTCATGGTAGGCGGTCCTTTCAATTTCACTCGCGGGTCTGAAGCTGATGATCCTCATCTGGTTTTAATGGGGTACATGCGCCACATGTTTTGTACATCTTGTAATTTAATTTTTCAATATTTTGAAATAAATAAATAAATACATCCGGCGATACGATGAAGACTCTGACCCTTTCGACAGCCGCTGATGCGGCTCCACTGAGCTTGATTCACCCCAGAAAATGCCCATGACCCTTTTGACCGAACCCATGCGCGAAGCGGCCCGCCGCAGCGTGCTGTGTTGGCTGGCTACGGTGGACGCCGAGGGTCAGCCCAACGTCTCGCCCAGTTACCGCTTTTACCCGCATGACACCACCGAGGCTTCGCATGTGGCCTCGGGCATGAGAACCTACAACGTCCAAGCCGTAAAAAAGGGAAAAACATGACTTCAATCACCATCCGTCAAGCGGTGTTGTACGACCTGGATGCCGTGGTCACCCTGTTTGATGGCTATCGCCAGTTTTATGGACAGCCCAGCGATGGCGTGGCTGCACGGATTTTTCTGCAGGCGCGCTTTGAGCATGGGCAATCGGTGGTGCTGCTGGCCGAGTCACAAGGCCAAGCGGTGGGTTTCACCCAGCTGTACCCGAGCTTTTCTTCCGTGTCGATGGCGCGGGTGTTTGTGCTCAATGATCTGTTCGTGGCACCCACGGCCAGGCGCTTGGGCGTTGGAGAAGCCTTGTTGAGAGCCGCTGCGGACCATGCCCGCCAACTCGGCGCTATACGTTTGTCCTTGAACACGGATGTGCAGAACATGCCAGCACAAGCCTTGTACGAGTCGATGGGTTGGGTGCCTGATCAAAAGTACCATGCTTACCACTTGAGTCTGAATTCGTAAGGGTCAGGTCATCTGAGAATATGTCTCTCAGCACGCGATGCCATGCCTGCCAGGGAGATGGACCCAGGGTCTTCGCCCAGGGTGACAGGTAGAGAACTCACCCGGTGTGACAACAAGAGAACTCGACTGGGATGTGATTCAAGGGTCACTTGGCCTTAGGATGCTCTTGATGGTTCAAATCAATTCGGCCAAGTTCACAGGAGATACCCATGACTACACAAGGCTTTGTGGTGACGCACGCCAAAGATGCGCAGTTCGAGCGTGGTTTGCGCTCGTTTTTTGAGTACCGTGATTTGGGTATGAACGAGGCCACGAAGGGGCGTGTCACAGCCAGCGTGATCCGTGCCGCCGGTGGTCACGAGTTTTCCAGTCAACCTCACATGCACCACACCGAGTTTCAGCTGGTCTATGTGCTCAAGGGTTGGATCGAGTTTGAATACGAGGGCCAGGGTGTGGTGCGGCTGGAAGCGGGTTCGTGTGTGCACCAACCGCCTGGCATCCGTCACCGCGAACTGGGGCACAGCGAAGATTTGGAATTGCTCGAAGTGGTACTGCCCGCCAACTTCAAGACCGAGACGGTCGACAGCGTCAACCCCTGAACGAAAGAGCCCATGTTCCGCAGTTTTTTTCTTTCTCGCCGCTGGGCCTTGTGGGCCTGGGGTGGCTTGTTGGTGCTGGTGGCGCTGGTGTTCATCACGGTGCAGCAGACCGTCAAGCTGAACGCTTGGTATGGCGAGTTTTATGACCTGTTGCAAAAGCCCGAACAAGCCGGCGGGCTGGAGAAGTTCTGGGGCTTCATGTGGCAGTTTGCGTGGATTGCTTTCCCGTTCATGTTGCTGCGCAGCCTGGAAACGTATCTGGCTTCTCACTTTGCTTTTCGATGGCGTCAGGCTTTGACCGAGGAGTACTTGCCGCGCTGGCAAGGCACCGATGCCAGCGTAGAGGGCGCTTCGCAGCGCATTCAGGAAGACTGCATGCGCTTTGCCCGCCAGACCGAAAACCTGGGTTTGGGCTTGGTGCGGGCGGTGCTCACTTTGCTGTCGTTCATCCCGATTTTGTGGGCGCTGTCCACGGGCATGGCCATTGTCTGGTTGCAGTTTGAGGGCTCGCTGTTCTGGGTGGCACTGGTCACGGCCTTGGGTGGCACGGCCATTTCGTGGTTTGTGGGCATTCGCCTGCCCGGGCTGGAGTACAACAACCAGCGCACCGAGGCGGCGTTGCGCAAGGACCTGGTGTATGCCGAGGACGATCGCAGCCGCATGGATTTGCCCACGGTGCTCGAGTTGTTCACTGGGGTGCGGCTGAACAACTTTCGGCTGTTCAACCACTATGCTTACTTTCATTTGTGGAGCAATTTCTACAGCCAAACGATGGTGATTTTTCCGTACCTGTTGATGGGGCCGTCTTTGTTCACCGGTGTGATCACCTTGGGTGTGATACAGCAGGTGGGCAATGCCTTTGGCAAGGTCAACGATGCGTTTTCTTACCTGATCGAGCGCTGGACCGACATCACCGAGTTGCGCTCGATTTACAAGCGACTGTCTGAGTTCGAGAAAGCACTGGATTAGCGTAAACCCTTGGAATCGCCTATTTGTTTTCTTTGGTTTTCATTTTTTGATTGCATGGGTACACTTCAAGTCCGTTTTCAACCTTCCTGGCAGGACTTACATGCGCTCAGCAACTCGCTCATTTTTGAACACGCCCGTGGTTTTTCAACTGTTGCGTGCCACGTCCAAAGCTTTTTTGGGCTGCGGTTTGGCAATGTCTTTGCAGGTGTCAGCGCAAACCGGCTGGCGGGGCACCACGGCGGTGCCGCCCAGCTCTGGGTCAACGGCTCGGGTGTACACCGAGCCTTCGTCTTCAGCGTCTCGGGTGCACACCGAGCTTTCGGCACCAGCGCCTGTGGCCCCTGCACCCGCCCCCGCAGCAAGTCGGCTGGGAGAGGGTTCTTTGCAAATGTTCGGGGTGCGTCTGAGCACGGCCACGCGAGAGGAAATGCGCCAAGCGATCCGCAGTGAGGGTTTGGCGGTTCAACGTGAAGACGAGGCATTCAGTGAAGACATCTATGAAGCGCCAAATTTGATGCCTGGCTTGCTCCTGCTCAAATTCAGTTACACACGGGATAGCCAAAAACTGGCCCGGGTGGACTATGTGTTCACCACTTTTTTAGACAATGCCCATGCGGGCGAGTTGATGACACGCATCGAGAGCCGTTTTGGACGTCCGCAGCGCGTGACCGGTCGTGAAGAAAGTGGCCCATACCACGCGGTGTGGCGTTTGCCCGACCAAATGGAGGTGTTTGTGGGCCGTGAATGGCCAGAAAAAACCACCTACCTCAAATTTTTCAATGTAGCGGTCATGGCGCCTTCTGGGGTAGATGTCCAGCGCGAGTTGGCACAGCAGCGCCCGGGTAAGGCACAAAACCCCAATGCTTTGCCGATCTGGATCAAGCCATAAAACCCGGCTCCCGCTAGGGCGCAACGGCGGATGTCATTTGCATGTGTTCGAACAGGCGTCTCTCAGCCCTCATGGCATCAGATGGCTGCCGCCGCAATGTCGTTGGGCAGTGGTGCCAAATGTGCCAGCGCTTGCAAGGTTTCGGCATCGGTGCGGTACAGCTTGAGGTAGGGGCCGTCGTGGAGTTCGCCTGCCTTGCGTAAGGCGGTTTCCACCGGCAGCTTGATGCCGCTGATGTGCAGCGTGATGCCCCGCTGACTCAGCTGACGGTGCAGTTGGCCAAAGGTTTCCACTCCCGTCGCATCGACCCGGTTGATGGGCTGGGCAAACAGGCACACATGGCGCACCTCGGCATGCTGGGCCAAGTGGTCCGTGATGGCCCGTTCAAAGTCGCTGGAGGCGGCAAAGTCCAGCTCGGCATCCATGCGCAGGGCATACAAGTGCGGCGCCAAGGGCGGCAGCTTCCACAAATGGCGGTCACGCAAGCTGCCGTCAGAATGCAGCCCCACTTCGATGATGCGCGGGTGCAGCCGCGTATGCAAAAAGTGGCTCAGGCCCACCAACACACCCGTCAGCACGCCCCAATAAATGCGCGGGGCCGTGACCAAGGTGATGGCAAAGGTCACGCCCGCTGTGAGTGTTTCAACTCGGTCAATGCGCCAAAGCTTCAAAAACTGACGTGGTTGAAACAGGTTGAGCACTGCCACAATCACGGCCGCCGCCAAGACCGAGCGGGGCACAAACTCCAGTGCGGGCATCAAGATCAACAGGGCCAGCAACACACAAGCCACAGAGGCCACCACCGCCCAGCCCGATCGGGCACCTGCGTACAGCATGAGCGCCGACCGTGAAAAGGAGGTGCTGGTGGGGAAGCTGCCAGAAAAAGCCGAAGCCAGCTTGGCCAGGCCCTGGCTGAAGAGTTCGGTGCTGTCGTCCCAGCGCTTGCCATCGCGTTGGCACTCAATGCGGGCGCTCGATGCGGTTTCCAGAAAGCTGACCAAAGCAATCACCATGGCAGGCACCCACAACTGGTTCAGCCTGTCCAGACCTGGCCACTCAGGCCAGTAAAAGTCGGGCAGTCCCGAGGGCAACAAGCCCACCACTGCGCCGTGGTCCTGGTAATCGGTGGCATAGGCCACGGCCGAGGCCGCGCCCATCACAATCATGATCCCCGGCCAGCGAGGTTTGAATTGGCGCAGCAGCAGCAGCGCAGCCAAACTGGACAAGCCAAACCATGCTGGCCAGCCACTGAGCCACACGGGCCAGCTTTGAACGTCCCAGCTCCAGGCCTTCACGCCCAGCAGGCCCGGAATTTGTGACGCCATGATCAGCAAAGAAGCGGCCTGCGTGAAGCCCATCATCACCGGGGCGCTGACCAGGTTGATCAGCCAGCCGTAGTTTCCCAGCCCCAGCAAAAGCTGAATGGCTCCGGACAACAGAGACAACCACACCGCCAACGCCACCCATTCGGCAGACCCCGGCTCGGCCATGCCGGTGAGCGAGGCACCAATCAGCACGCATGTCAGGGCGGCCGGGCCGACCGACAGCCGGTTGGCGCTGCCAAACAACACCGCCAACAGGGCCGGAACCAAGCAGGTGTAAAGCCCGGTAACCAAGGGCATGCCGGCCAGACCTGCATAGGCCACAGCTTGGGGAATCATCACCAGCGCCACCGTCAGGCCCGCCAGCACCTCGGTACGGGCCAGCGAGGTTGTCAGGCGGGGCCACTCACGGAAGGTGAGGAATCTTTTTATATAAGCCATGCCCGATCTTAGCCGCCATCGCTTTCAGCGCTGCGGCATGTCCTTGACCGAGTAGCCCAGGCTCACAGTCGCGTCTTCGGGGATGGCGGGCACGGTGGCGTCCCAGGCTTCCCACGCGGCGCGCATGGCTTGCAAGCGCTCGGGCTGGCGACCGCCCAGGTTGGCGCGTTCGCGTTCGTCGGCCGGGATGTTGAACAGGTAGTCGTTGCCATCCACCCGCAGGTACTTGAAGTCGCCCATGCGCAGGGCACGTTGACCCCGGTGGTTCATGCGCCAGTAAAGCGGCCGCTCAAACTGGTGTTGGGCATCGCGCAGCACGGGGGCCATTGACACACCATCAAAGGGCAAGTCTTCCCGGGCCTGCGCCCCGGCCAGCTCGACCATGGTGGCCGACCAGTCCATGGTCATGCAGTGCTGGGCCGATGTACCGCCCGGCGCAATCAAAGCGGGCCAGTGCGCGATCCACGGCACGCGGATGCCGCCTTCGGTCAGGTCCATCTTGCCGCCCACCAGGGGCCAGTTGTCGCTGAAACGTTCGCCGCCGTTGTCGCTGGTGAAGACGATCAGGGTGTTATCGAGCTGCCCGGTTTTTTTCAAAGCATCGACCACCCAACCAATGCCTTCGTCCATGTGGTGGATCATGCGGTGGTAGGTGTGGATGTTGCCGCCGTGCAGGTGAAAGATGTTGTCTTTCACTTCAGCCGCCAGCGCATGGTCTTCGCGCGTTTCCCAGGGCCAGTGCGGTGCGGTGTAGTGCAGGCTCAAAAAGAAGGGCGTGCCTTGCGCAGCGCCCGGGGCCATGCGCTCCACAAAGTCCACAGCCCGCTTGGAGATCATGTCGGTCAGGTAGCCGTCTTCGGGCGTTTCTTCTTCGCCGGTGAACAGGTCGTGCGCACCGTTGGACGCGCAGTGCGTGAAGTAGTCCACCCCGCCCGACATGGGGCCAAAGAATTCTTCATAGCCCGATTTGAGCGGGCTGAAGTGCGGCGGGTAACCCAGGTGCCATTTGCCGATCAGCGCCGTGCGGTAGCCGCTGGCCTTGAGCAGGGAGGGCAGGGTGGGGTGCTCGGGTGGCAAACCCAGCACGGCGCTGCCTCGGCTGCGGCTGTTGATGGGCTCGTCGGCACCGCCGCGCAAGCGGTACTGGTAGCGCGCCGTCATGAGCGCAAAACGCGTGGGCGAGCACACGGGCGAGTTGGCGTAACCCTGCGTGAACTTCAGGCCCGCAGCGGCGAGCTGGTCGAGCACAGGCGACACCTTGCCGAACTTCGCATCTCGGCCGCCGTAGCAGCCCAGATCGGCAAAGCCGAGGTCGTCGGCGACGATGAAGATGATGTTGGGGCGTTGTGCCGTGACTTGGGTCATGAGGCTCATTCGACCTTCATGCCCGTTGACTGGACCACACGACCGTAACGTTGCGATTGGTCGCTCAGGCGTTTGACCGCATCGGAACCGGTCAGGCCTTCATAAAACAAATCCATGCTGTTCAGCTGGGCTTGCGTGTCGGGGCGCTTGAGCGCATCTGTAAAGGCTTTTTGCAGCAACTGCACCACAGGCTCAGGTGTGGCCGCAGGCACCATGGCCACGTACAGCACTTCGAGTTCGAGGTCTTTCAGTCCGGCTTCTGTGACGGTGGGAATGTCGGGAGCCGAGCGTGAACGCTGGCGGCTGGTCACGGCCAGTGCGTTGATTTTGCCGGTCTTGACGTGGGGCAACATGCCGGGGGTGGCCAGCACGCCTGCGTCCACTTCGCCCGCCAGCACCGCGGTCACAGCCGGGGTGTTGCCTTTGTAGGGCACATGCTGGATCTTGATGCCCGCCGCATCCATGAAGATTTCGGCCGCCAAGTGGCCGGGGCTGCCGCTGCCCGCGCTGCTGAAGTTCAGGCCCTTGCCTTTGCCTTGCGCGATCAAGTCTTTGAGGGTTTTGAAGCCCGTGCTGGGATGCGCGCCCACCAGCAGACCCGAAGACACCATGACCATGATGGGCCGCAGGTCTGCGGGCTTGAACGCCATGTTTTTGTAGATGTAGGGGTTGACCGTGAAGGTGGTGTCGATGCCAAACAGCACGGTGTAGCCATCGGCCGCACTTTTGGCGACAAAGTCGGCCCCGATGTTGCCGCCCGCGCCGGGTTTGTTTTCGGCCACCACAGGCTGTTTGAACTGGGTGGTGATGGCTTCACCCACCGTGCGGGCTAAAAAGTCCGACGGCCCACCGGCAGGAAAGTTGGTGATGAATTTGATGGGTTTGCTGGGATAGCTTTGGGCCCATGCAGGTGCGGAGAAGGCGCAAGCGGCCATGCTCAGGCACAGCGCTGCGCGCCAGGGTGTCATTGGTATGTTCATGAGGACTTCAAGTGAGGATGTGATGGGGTGCAGCGCAGAAAAACGAGGCGCTTCAATCGAGCTGAACGCCCGTGGCTTTGATGGGTTTTTCCCAGCGGGTCAGGTCGGCTTTTTGCGCTGCCGCCAAATCGGCTGAGTTGGAGCCAATGGGCTCATAACCGAGCTTGAGCATCTTGTCTTTCATGGCCGGGTCGCGGGCGAATTTCATCATGGCTTTTTCAAGGCGGGTGAGCGCTTCGCCTTTGAGGCCTGCAGGCCCATACATGGCAAACCAGGCGGTGGCGTCCATGTTGATGCCCGACTCTTTGAGCGTGGGCACTTCGGGCACTTGCGGGTCGCGCTGATTGCCCGTGACGGCAATGATGCGGACCTTGCCGGCACGGTGCATTTCGGCGGTTTCGGACACCACGTCAAACTTGTAGCCAATGTGGCCGCCCAGCAAGGCGTTGTTGGCGGGTGCGCCGCCCTGGAAGGGCACATGGTTGAGGCTGATGCCTGCCGACTGCTCCATCAACACGCCCATGAAGTGCGGCAAGGTGCCCGCACCCGGCGTGCCGTAG
>CAITSG010000265.1 GCA_903894995.1 uncultured Burkholderiales bacterium | reverse complement strand
GCACCTGCATGCCTTGACAGGTCACGCTTCGCTCCACAACCAGTGGCGCACCCGCGCGTGGAAGGCTTCGGGCCGCGACATCATCACCCAATGTCCGCAGGGTAGGCCTTGAACCGCACTGCCGGGCGTGGCGGCAACTTTTTCCAGCCACTTGGCCGAATGGAACATGAAGGGTTTGCGCTCGCCATAAACAAACAGCAGCGGCATGGGCAACTGGATTTGCGACGCACACTTGAAGCCACCCGCTGTGCCGAACCACTGCATGGCATAAGGGTAGTTCATCTTGTGGGTGATTGTGGCCGGGTCTGTGGGGCAGCGCAGCCAGCGTGCCATGGCGCGGGTCATGCGGGTGCCTATTTTTTCACTAAAATGCCCCCCCAGCTTCCAGGCCAGCGCCAGCCAAACCTGGTAACCCATCACCGACAGTTTTTCCTTGGTGCCCCAGCTGCGCAGCAAGGCACCCGAGTTGTGGTCCCCCACGTCCACCGCCACCACGCGGGCCACCCGCTCAGCGTGGCGCATGGCGAACTCATAACCAAAAATGCAGCCCCAGTCGTGCAGCATCAGGGTCACGGGTTTGCCTGGGCTGATCCGGTCCACGATCTGACGCAGCAGCTGACACATCTCATCCAGGCTGGTGGCAGAGGGGCCGGTTTCAAAACCAGGAAGCGTCAGGCGGGCGCAGGTAGCACGTTCTTGCAAAGCGGCCACGGTGCCGTCCCAAAGCGCACGGGTGTCGGGCCATCCGTGCAGCATGAGGATGACTTCGTCGCCCTGGCCTTGCAAGCAAACTTCGATGTCGTGGACGGTGATGCAAATGTCTGTGGTGTTGGAGCTCATGGCACAAGTCCTGAAAAAATGGGCGCTGGCTGTTGTTGTAGAAGCCCCGCCCCCGGGTGATGGCTTGTGGTCTGCGAGGGGTCTATCGCGGCGAGGGCGCCGCTCCTACAAAAGGAAAGCCCTCACTGGGTGTTGTTGTAGGAGCCCTGTCCCCGGGGCGATGGCTGGTGGTCTGCGGCGGATCTATCGCGGCGAGGGCGCCGCTCCTACAAAAGACACACCCCAAACTCAGTCCAACGCCTTGGCCAGGCGCGATACGCCCTCGAGGATTTTGTCTTCGCCCACGGTGGCAAAGCTCAGGCGGAAGGTGGCGTGGTCGGGGTTGGCGCAGAAAAAGGGCGTGCCCGGCACGAAGGCCACGCCGTTGTCGATGGCGCGTTTGGCAAACGCATTGCCGTCAGCCACCTTGCCGCCAGCGCCCGTGAGGCGAGCCCAAACGAACAGACCGCCTTGCGGTTGCACAAACTCGACCGCATCGCCCAATTCGTGGCGCAGCGCATCGCCCATGGTTTGGGCGCGTTGGGCGTAAACGGCACGCACTTTGTCCAGCGTGGCAGGCATGCGGCCAGCCAACAGGTATTGCGCGGCCGTGGCCTGGGCAAAGGTGCTGGTATGTGCGTCGCTGAATTGCTTGCACATGGTGGCGCGTGACAGCAACTCGGCCGGGGCGATCATCCAGCCCACACGCAGGCCAGGCGACAGCACTTTGGAGAGCGACCCGCAATGCACCAAAAGCTCGCGGCTGCCGGGCACGGATTCGCTCATGGCCAGCAGACTGGGTGGTGGTGCTTCGCCAAAGTACAAATCGCCATAAGGATCGTCTTCCACGATCAGGGTCTGGTGCTTCACAGCCATCTCCAGCACCTGTTGACGGCGCTCCGCGCTGAGCAAGGCACCACTCGGGTTGCCAAAGGTGGGGATCAAATACACAAACTTGGGCTTGTGCTCGGCGATCAGCTTTTCCAGCTCGTCGGTCTTGACGCCGTGGCCGTCCACCGGGGCGCTGATGAGTTCGGCCCCATACAAACGAAAGCACTGGATGGTGGCCAGAAAGGTCGGGCCCTCCACGATCACCTTGTCACCGGGGCTGATCATGGTCTTGCCGATCAAATCCAGACCTTGCTGGCTGCCGGTGGTCACGATCAGATGCTCGGCCGTCACATCCTTGGCACCCTTTTGCGCCATGAACTGGGCCAATTGCTCGCGCAGCGGGCCAAAGCCTTCGGTCGCACCGTATTGCAGGGCAGCGCCGGGGTCTTGACTCAGGGCGGCGTTGCTGGCTTCGCGGATGCCGTCCACGTCAAACATGGCGCTGTCGGGAAAGCCACCCGCGAAGCTGATGATGCCCGGCTTGCCCAAGAGCTTGAACAGCTCTCGGATGGCGGAGGTTTCGACATTGTTCAGGCGGTCGGCAAATTGCAAAGGCATGGTGTATCTTCTCGAGTTGTATTGGCCGACATTTTGCCAACATCCGGACGCATCATGAAACCCGCCCACATTGAATCTTTTTTTGCCACCCTGCAAGCCGCCAACCCCATGCCCGTGACCGAGCTGGAATACACCAGCGTGTTCGAGCTGCTGGCCGCTGTGCTGCTCTCGGCCCAGGCCACCGACGTGGGCGTGAACAAGGCCACGCGCAAGTTGTTTCCGGTGGCGGGCACACCCCAAAAGATTCTGGACCTGGGTCTGGAAGGGTTGGAGGGCTACATCAAGACGATTGGCCTTTACCGCAGCAAAGCCAAACACCTGCTGGAGACCTGCCGAATTTTGGTGGAGCAGCACGGCGGCCAAGTGCCCCGCACCCGCGAAGCCCTCGAAGCCCTGCCCGGTGTGGGTCGCAAAACGGCCAATGTGGTTCTCAACTCGGCCTTTGGCGAGCCCACCATGGCGGTGGACACGCACATCTTTCGCATGGGCAACCGCACGGGCCTGGCCCCGGGCAAAACGCCAATAGCGGTCGAGCTCAAGTTGCTCAAGCGCATTCCGGCCAAATACTTGGTCGATGCCCACCACTGGTTGATCCTGCACGGGCGTTATGTGTGCCAGGCCCGCAAACCGCTGTGTGGGCAATGTGCGGTGGCCGCGTTTTGTGACTTCAAGCCCAAAACGAGCGCCACCACGTCATGAGTGCTCAGTAACGCTCGGTGCGCCCACCCAGTGACTGCAGCACGCCCATCCAGAAAGCCGCTCTTTCCGCATAGGGCTCGGGGTCTTGGTGGCCGCTGGCTTGGGCATAGACGGCGGTTTGCACCATCACGATGCCGGTGGCTGGCTGCACAAACACCGATTGGCCATGCACACCCTGGAAGGCAAAGCTGCGCTCTTTCAGGGGGTGAAGCCAGAACTGATAACCGTAGCCAAAATACGGCGTGGCCTTGTAGGGTGCAAAGGCGGGCGGCTGCAGTGCGGCATCGGTCGCCTCACGCAAATAGTCTGCGGGCAGTATTTGTTGCTCGCCCAGCTTGCCGTCTTTGGCCATCAAAACGCCCAACCGCCCCCAGTCGCGCAAGCTGGCGTTGAAGCAAAAATACGCCCCGGCCTGCCGGTCTCGGCCATGGCACCAAAAAGCATCTCGCTCAGCCCCCATGGGTTTCCACAGCCATTCGCTCGTCAACTCGGCCATGCTGCGGCCCGTGGCGCCCGTCAGAACGCGGCCCAAGACTTCGGTTTCGGCGCTGGCGTAGACAAATTTTTGCCCCGAGGGGCTGTGGCGGTCTGAAAACGAGCGCAGCACGCTGGCAACCGTTGGGCTGCCCGTGGCAAAACTGCGCGAGAGTTTCGAGACATCGTCCTGCCCGTCGTAACGTTCAGTGAAGGTCAGGCCAGAGCTCATGCGCAGCAAATGCCGTATCGGGGTCTGGCCATAGGCGCTGCCCTGAAGGTCTTTGGCATATTGACCAGCCGTGTCATCCAGCGAGGCGATCAGCCCCCGCTGCAAGGCGGCCCCGACCAGCATCGATGTCACGCTTTTGGCCATGGAAAACGACAAAAACCGGGCATCTTCGGTGCGGCCGTAACGGTAACGCTCGGCCACGATTTCGCCATTTTTGAGGATCAGCAAACCGGTGATGCGGCGGCGCTCCAGGTACTCGTCCAAAGAGTAGCCGATGTTGCGGTAGCGGTATTTCACGTCAACAGGCACGCTGACCGGCGGCAAAGGCAAAACCGTGGTGCCTCGGGCTACGGTTTCAGACAAAACACCAGGCACGCGGTCAAGGGCTGACCAGGCACCGACACGGTTTTCCATGGCCGACCAACGCGCCCCGTTGGGGTAGCCCAGCGATTTGCCAAGCGCCTCTTCGTCTGGCTCAGCCAGAGCAGGTGCGCCTGCCGCCAAAAAACCGACCAAAACGCACAAATTTTTGACGGACATGAACATCAGATGGCCACATTGACAGGGTTTGGAAATCCATTGCGCCCAGGGAACTCGGGGGCCAATGTCCGCGCATTGGGCATCTTGACCCACAGGCGCAGCATCTTGCGGTTGAGCTCGTACACGCCGTGGTCTTCAAACTCGTTGCGCGAGTGCAGCACGGCGTAGTTGTTGGCAAACTGCAAGTCGCCGGGCTCCAGCATCATGCTCAGGCAGAAATCATCGCGGTGCATGATCTCGTCAAACAAATCGAGCGCCTCGATCTCGACCTTGGACAGCGGCAAGTTGCGGATTTCGTGGCCCAGCTCGATGTACTGGCGCAAATAACGGCAGCTGAGCTTGCCTTCGTGGTGGCTAAAGATGGGTGACAGGCTGGGCAGGTCTTCACACAGGTGAGAAAAGTACCAGGTGCGGTAATAAAGGCCCAGGTACTCAGGG
>CAITSG010000264.1 GCA_903894995.1 uncultured Burkholderiales bacterium | reverse complement strand
GGTGCAACACGAGTGCGACCACCTGATCGGCAAGCTCTACCCCATGCGGGTGCGCGACTTCAGCCGCTTTGGTTTCACCGAGGTGCTGTTTCCAGAGATCAGCGCGGCCGAGGACGATTGAACCTCAGGGTGTTTGACGTGGGTTGTCACAGTAATTTCACACAAATTTCACCATTTAGAAATGGTTTAAAAATAAAATTTCACATTGCTTAAAGAACGTTAATTCATGGATGTACCTCGCGATCCCTTGCCTCATGCCAAAAGCCCGACAACTGCCGCAGCAAACAATGCAGTCTTGACCTTGCCAAGGTTTGTTTGGTGGGTGGCATTGGCCATGACGGTGTTGGGGTTTGGGGTTCACCACAGTGGATTCAATGAGGCGTGGTTAATTTGGGCCCACACCCAATCTGTTATCCCTGCTTCCTTTTGGGCCTGCACCACCCTTTTGGGATTCGGTTGGGCTGTCCTGATCGTGGTCACAGCTTTTGACCGAGAACATGGCCGGTGGGCCGCTGCCGCCATGGTGTCTGTGGTTATTGGTGGATTGTTGATTGCTTTTATCAAACGTGTGGGATACCACCCAAGACCGTTTGCTGCGCTCGACGCATCCAGTTTGCAATCGATAGGCGAGCCTATTCTTCAAAGCGGTTCCATGCCCTCGGGTCATGCGGCAGGCGCTGGGGTTTTGGTCACCTTGCTGGTGCTGGCGCTGCGCGAACGGGGCCAACTGGACAGGACTCGCATTTACATTTTGATGTTGATGGGCTTTCTGGTGGCCTGGTCGCGTGTCGCTGTTGGTGCACATTGGCCAGCTGACGTGATGGTCGGCGCACCTTTGGGCATGGCATTGGCGATGGGGGCTTACCGGCTGGTCAATGCTGGGATGCCCAAGCAATCGCCATTGTCTGCGGTCCAAATCAAGCACCGCAAGTGGTGGCTTTGCACACTGGAACTGGCTTTGGCGGCCGTCTGTTTTGGCACGGACACCGGTCAACCCTTGGCCAATGGGTTTCAAGGTTTTATAGGATCTCTGGCCATCATGAGCTGTTTGGCGCGTTTGCGTTCTGCCATGGGTCTGGCTGCTGCATGAAGATGGCCCGCTCCAAAGTGCGTGTGTATCTGGGATGGGCAGCTTCTTTGCTATTGGGATTGGCGCTTTTGTGGTGGTTATTAAAAGCGGTGGATTGGTTCTTGATCTGGGAACGCAGCCAGGCCGTGAGCGCATTGGCCTGGTGCGTGGGCGTAGGTGGCTTGATGGTGAGCCATGTGTTGCGGGCGGGGCGGATTCGAAACGAGTGGTCACAACGCTTGGACATGCGTTGGCACGAGGCTTGGGGGCTGTTGGTCACACACAGCGCTTGGGTGGTACTGGCTCCTCTGCGTGCGGGTGAGGCGGTCTATGTTTGGGCCTTGCATCAGCGGGGCCAAGTCAGTGTATGGGAGGCCACCTTGAGCCTGGTGAAAATGAGGCTGCAGGACATCGGCATCTTGCTGTGCTTTGCCGTTTTTTTCTGGCTACCGGTGGTTTGGGCGTGGCGCACTTTCTTGGCTGTTTTTTTGCTGATCGTGGTTTTGCCTTGGGTCTTTCCATGGATTTGGCGAATGGCAAGTCGACGCTGGGCTGCGAAAGTCTCCCCCCTGGAGGCCGCCAATGAGACGCATCAACTTGCTGCACCCCTCCCCTCCTCCATCAAGCACCCTCCCTCTTTGCATGTCAACTGGACTTCCTGGTTTTATGCCGTCTCCAACTGGGGCGTGAAACTGCTGGCTATCGCTTGGCCCTTGTCCGAGTTGGGCGGCTTGGAAATGCACATTGCATTGGCTGCAGCCTTGGGTGGCGAGTGGGGCGCTGCCATGCCTTTTCAACCGCCGGCGGGCTTGGGTCCCTATGAGGCCGGCGCTTGGGCTGGCGCGCATTGGGCCCATCGATCGGCTTCTTTGGCGGACCCATTGGGGTCGGCGCCTTTGCCTTTGAATTTGCCTGCTGCCTTTTTGGTGGTGCACCTGATGGCTTTGGCTGTCACCGTCATTTCGGCCGTCACTGCCCGCCTTTTGGGCTGGTCACAGCAACCATTTACAGGGATCCATAAAGCATGAGTTTTCAAGAAGCCATCCAGCGCCCGTCTGGGCCTCATTTGTCGGTCGTTATTCCCATGTACAACGAGGTGGAAAGCGCGGTCCCCATGTTGGACAGCGTGCAGTCGGCCTTGGCGACGTGTGGCATGCGGTGGGAGTTGATCGTGGTGGACGATGGCAGCACCGATGGCACGGTCAAAGTATTGAAATCACATGCCGCCAAGCTGGGGCCACACATCCGCATCATTGCGCTGCGGCGCAATTTTCGCCAAACAGCGGCCATGCAGGCGGGCATCGACCACGCACGGGGAGATGTGATTGCCATGTTGGATGGCGATTTGCAAAACGACCCTGCCGACATTCCAAAATTGGTACACCGTCTTTTGCAAGATGACTTGGATTTGGTGGCGGGCTGGCGGGCGCAAAGACAAGATGGCTGGTTGTTGCGAAAACTCCCCTCTTTTTTGGCCAACCGTCTGATCGCCAAGGTCACGGGCCTGAAATTCCAAGATTTGGGTTGCAGTTTGAAAGTTTTTCGAGCGCCCGTCTTGAAAGAAATTCGGCTTTATGGAGAAATGCACCGGTTCATTCCAGCCTGGCTGTCCACGGTCACATCACCCGATCGCATGGCCGAAGAGCCTGTCAGGCACCAAGCGCGGCAATTTGGCCAATCCAAATACGGTTTGTCCCGCACATTGCGGGTTTTGACTGACCTTTTGGCCATCCATTTTTTCTTGCGTTTTGGTGCCAGGCCCGGCCACTTTTTTGGGGGTATTGGTCTGATTTTGGGTGCCGTGGGCAGCTTGGTATTGACCTATTTGTTAACCCTGAAATTGACCGGCGAGTCGGTGGGTGGTCGGCCCTTGCTTTGGATGGGGTTTTTCTGCGTCATTGCCGGATTGCAGTTTTTGACCACCGGGGTGTTGGCAGAGATCTTGGCGCGCATTTATTTCGATGGCAACCATGCCCGCTCTTACCATGTGTTGCCCCAAGCGACGGTGGCCCATCCCGATGAGGCTTGGCATGGCTGAAGCGGGCTTTCGCAGGGCAGCGGCGGAGCGTTGGTGGTGGTACGCAGGACTGCTGGCCATCACCCTGATTTTGTTGGGGCGCTTGGGCAGTTTTCCTCTTTTTGATGTGGACGAGGGCGCGTTTGCCGAGGCCTCTCGTGAGATGCTTGAAAGCGGCGATTGGTGGCACACCACGCTCAACGGTGCAGACAGGTTTGACAAGCCCATCTTGGTGTATTGGCTCCAAGCGGCTGCCATGCACCTGTTTGGCGTGAACGAATGGGCCGTCAGGGCCCCCTCTGCGCTGTGTGCGGCAGCCTCTTTGCTTGGACTGGTTTTGCATGCTCGTCGCTTATGGCCAGAGGCGTCGGGCGAACGCGGCCGTTTGGCCGCTGGTTTGCTGGGCACCAGTGCAGGCTTTTTGTTGATTTCAAGAGCCGCTACTGCTGACGCTTTGCTCAATGCATTGTTGTTGCTGGGCGGCTTGCGTTTGGTTTTGTTTGCTACCCAAGGCAATTTGCGGGATTTGCGGTGGTCAGTGGTGTGGTTCGGTTTGGGTGTACTGGCCAAAGGCCCTGTTGCGCTGTTCATTCCCGGATTTACGTTGTTGCTCTGGTCGCTGTCGTCGGACCGGGGTCGTCGCTTTCGCCAGGCCTTGGCCGATGGGCCCAGTTGGGTCCTTTTATTGGTCATTTGTCTGCCTTGGTATCTGTACGCCTGGCACCGTCACGGTGACGCGTTCATCGATGGTTTTTTCTTGAAGCACAACCTTGAGCGCTTCAGCGGACCATTGGAGGGCCACAGTGGCAGCTTGCTCTATTACGTGGTGGTTTTGCCTTTGTTGTGGTTGCCTTGGTCAGCCTTGCTCTTGTCCTTGGTTTGGCGGGTGCGGCAGTTTTGGGCAGACAGTACCGATCGCTTTTTACTCATTTGGGCCGTTTTTGTGGTGGTGTTTTTCTCGCTGTCTGGCACCAAATTGCCTCACTATGTCTTGTATGCTGGCATGCCCATCGCACTGCTCTTGGCGCGAGTGATGATGGACGATCACGGTGGCCGAGGGCAGAAGTTGGGTTTGTTGGCAGGTATGCTGATCACACCTGTGTTATGGCTTGCCATGGTTGGTGGGGTGCCTTACGTCGCGCAGCAAATGGACAACGGACCGGTTCAACAACTTCTGAGCACGGCCCCCGAAACTTCTGAAGTGTTGGCTTGGGCTGCATTGGCGCTGGTGCTTACCGGCTTGAGCCTTTTCATCCCCTCGTGGCATGGGCCTAAACGCTGGTTTTTGCCTGCGGGCGTGGCTGCTGTTTTTTTGGCATGGGTCGTCGTTCCTTGGTGGGGTGAGACTTTGCAGGGTCCAGTCAAGGCTGCGGGGATTTGGGCCCGATCGCAGGGCTCGATGCAAGCCACCCAATGGGGCTTGCACCAGCCTAGCGTCGGTTTTTACCGGCAAAGCGAAACGCCGCGTCAAGCGCCCCAAGTCGGGCATTGGGGGCTTGTACAAGCCATTCCCCAGGATGGTCAGACTTATGTGATCGGTTTTGAGTCCAGAGGTCTGCGTTGGGTCAGCCCAGTTGCACCCCAAGCTGTAGTTGCCCCCTGAAACGAACATGGTCAACGTGTACGCACCAGGCGGCGGCCGCAGCAGCATTTTCAGCGGCTTGACACTCAGGCTTGTGCGGTCATTTTCAGGACTTGATCCGGCGTCTTTGAGGGGGCCTGCCCTGTGGCTGTGGGCCACACTTTTTTTGATCACCATGGGCTTGATCCGGTGGGTGGCCTTGAATTGGCATCCAGTTGGCTTGCATTTTGAAGAGGCGCAGTATTGGTTTGGGTCCCATCATCTGGACTCACCGATGTTGCAGATGGTTTACTTTGCTGATGGTTTGTTTTTGCTGTGCAGCCTGGCTTTGCTGGTGGTCGCCACCACCAGGCTGGCCGCCCTCAAGCGCTCCGACATGGCCCTGCCAACGGATAGCAACTCGGCTTGGGCTGCTTTGTTTGTTTTGCCGCTTTTTGGGGTGGGTCTGTTTCAAGCCTTGCTTGATTTTTGGCACAAAACCCGATACTGGCCAATGGTGCTGCGGAAGTTTGAACCCTGGATAGCGGACCAATCCAAGCCCATGTGGACCTCGGAACGCGATGTTTTTGTTCAAATAACGCATGCCTTGCGTCACCTATCGCCTGTTTTGCTCTCCTGTTGTGCGACTGGCCGTGTGCACCACCACTTCGACTTGTTTTACCCGACACCAGCACATGGTGGTGCTGTTTTGTGGCTGGACCGTTCGCCACCCCCACTTTTAAAAACGCAACGTTACACCAGCCGGCAATTGGCCACCTCTGAGCACGGTGGTCTGAGGCTGGAACTTTGGCTGCTCACACCCCTGACCGATGGACATTTATGAAAACAATTGACCAAGAGCGCATGCTGTTGATGGTTTTGTGGGCGCTTTTGATCGCGCTTTTTGGCGTGTGGCCAGAGCTGGATTTGCGTTTTACTGGCCTTTTTTATTCTCAAGAGGCGGGATTCGCTGCGCGGGAATGGGCTTGGATCGCGGCGTTTGACAGCGCGGTGCCATGGGCTGGTCGAGCGCTGCTGTTGGGCGCTTTGTTGGGGATTGTCTGGTCTTGGTGGCAGTGGCGCATGCGCCACGTTGCGCTAAATAACACCCGTTCGTTCGCCCCGCCACCCAATTCGCGTCACACATGGCGCTGGAGTGCCGCTTTGGTGCTGACTTTGATGTTGGGCTTGGGTGCCTTGGTGCACAGCGTCTTCAAAGACAACTGGGGCCGTTCACGGCCTGAGGCCGTGCAGGCCTTTGGTGGCCCTGAGCGATTCACGGGCCCTTTGGTGCCCACCAACAGCTGCCATCGCAATTGTTCGTTCGTCAGCGGCCATGCCGCGACTGGCTTTGCCCTCATGGCGGTGGGCATCTTGGGCTCGAAAGTTCGCCGCAGACGTTGGCTGCTGGTGGGAACCGCCTGCGGTCTGACCATCGGCTTGGTGAGGATCATTTTCGGCAAGCATTTCTTGAGCGACATCTTGTTTTGCTGGGCCATGATGTGGACGGTCGTCATGCTTGTACGATGGGCGTGGTTGGGCTTGACCCTCCTGCAGATGCGCCGCAAGCGTGCGCTCAATCTCAATCAGTCGCAACTTGACGGGGCTTCTCCATGAACATCTTGGTCACCGGAGCCGCTGGCTTTATTGGCATGCACACCAGCGAGCGCTTGTTGCAACAAGGCCACCATGTGCTAGGACTGGACAGTTTCAGTCCTTACTACGACGTGGGTCTTAAACGTGACCGTGCATCGGTCTTGCTCCAGCACCCAAACTTTCAATTGTTAGAAGCCGACATCAACCGCGCCGATGTGCTAATCGATATAGAAAAGATCATGAAGCCCCAGCGTGTTGTGCATTTGGCCGCGCAGGTTGGTGTCAGGCACTCGATTCTTCAGCCCATGGATTACGCCAGTGCCAATTTGACGGGTTTCTTGCAAGTCTTGGAGTGGTCTCGCCGCTGGAAGGCGGAACATTTTGTTTACGCCAGCAGTTCCAGCGTTTATGGCGGTAACCGCACCTATCCATTTGCCGAGTCCCATCCGGTGGACCATCCCATCTCACTTTATGCGGCCACTAAAAAATCCAACGAATTGATGGCGCATTCATACAGCCATTTGTACGGTTTGCCTACAACAGGTTTGCGGTTTTTTACGGTTTACGGACCCTGGGGAAGACCCGACATGGCGGCTTGGGGCTTCACTCGCGCCATCGCAGCTGGCGAGCCCATCGAAGTGTTCAACCATGGCCGCATGGTTCGTGATTTCACCTATGTCGATGACGTGGTGGACAGTGTGTTGGCCGTCTTGTCACGACCCGCAGAACCCATCGAAACGGGCTTGACAGCAACAGGCCCTGACACCAGCACCGCGCCTTACAGGGTCTTCAACGTGGGCAATGCCAACCCTGTTCAGCTCGATG
>CAITSG010000263.1 GCA_903894995.1 uncultured Burkholderiales bacterium | reverse complement strand
TTCACCGGCCAGCGCCCACAAGGCTGGTTGGGCCCGGGCCGCAGCCAGACGCTGGAGACGCCCGACCTGATCAAAGAGCTGGGCATGTCCTGGTTTGGCGACTGGGTGCTCGATGACCAGCCGCAATACGTGCACACCCAACATGGACCACTGGTGTCGGTGCCCTACACCATCGAGCTCAACGACATCAACATCATGCTCACCTCGCACGAGCGTTCGGACGCCATGCTGCTGCGCACCCAAGATGCGTTTGAGCGGCTGTACGCCGAGTCGGCCGACAGTGCCCGCATCATGGCCTTTGGGGTGCACCCCTACATTTCGGGTGCTGCGCACCGCATCCGGTATTTTGAAATGATGCTGGAATTTTTGGCCAAGCAACCCGGTGTGGTGTTCTGGAGTGGCTCGGAAATTGCCAACTGGTTTCAAAAGGCCAGCCCCCTGCCAGCGGCTTGAGGCATGAGTCTATTGATCCGGCCCGATGAAGTTTGCGTGAACGCTTTTTTTGTGGGAGCGGCGCCCTCGCCGCGATGGCGCCTCGCAGACCACCACCCATCGCCCCGAGTGCAGGGCTCACATACAGATTGCATCGCTGATCGCTATGCCAAGAAAAGCCTTTCGCTTCAAATTTCACAGGGCCGAATCTATCAAGACACCCTCGAACCCATCCGCTGACATGCACGACGACACGCCCTTGCATGCCTTGTCACTGGCGCAAGCCAGTGCCCTGATTCGTCAGCTGAAGATCACGCCGGTGCAGCTGGTGCAGGCCTACATCGAGCGCATTGAGCGACTGGATGGGCAAGTCAACGCCTTCGTCACGCCCACGCTCGATGCCGCCATGCAAGCGGCGCACCAAGCCACCCGCGAGATCGCACAAGACCAATACCGGGGGCCTTTGCATGGCATCCCCATGGCGCACAAGGATGTGTACCTCACGCAAGGCTTGCGCACCACCGCGCACTCGCGGCATTTGCACGACTGGGTGCCCACGGTCAGCGCCACGCTGGTGACGGGTCTGGAGCGTTTGGGTGTGATCAGTTTGGGCAAAACGGCTTGCCATGAATTTGCCTTTGGCTCGCCCGCAGAAGATGACTTGTTCCCGCCTGCGCGTAACCCCTGGCATCTGGCGCACATGCCCGGCAGTTCCAGCAGCGGCTCGGGTGCGGCGGTGGCGGCAGGCTTGTGCCTGGCGGCCACGGGCACCGACACCGGTGGCTCGATACGCCACCCGGCTGCCGCTTGTGGTGTGGTCGGCCTCAAACCCACGCGCCATGCTTACCCCATGTCGGGCGTCATCGCCCTGGCCCCCAGCTTGGATGTGGCGGGATTTTTGACGCGGACCGCGCTGGACCAAGCCCTGATCTGGGACGCCTGGCACGGCAGCGATGTGGCCACCGCGTGCACCGCCGATGTGCAGCGTTCGGTGCTCCGGGGCCTGCGCATTGGTGTGCCTGCGGGCTTGTGGCGCAGCGCCGAGAACGGGCAGGCCACACACGACCCACAGATTCAGGCGTGCTTTGACGAGACACTGCAAAAACTGCAGGCCGAAGGTGCGCAGGTGTTGACAGTGGAGACGGCGGATTGGCCACCGCAGCCCGCCGTGGTGCAGACGGCCAACACCCTGATTGCCTATGAAGCGTTTCAACAGCTGCAGCACATCTGGCGCAACCACCCGGACCAGCTGGGCCGAGGCTTGCGACAAAAACTGGCGGGTGCCGCGCAGCTGAGTTTGAACGAATACCACGCGGCCCGTGTGCAGGCCGATGCGTGGCAACAACAGGTCAGCGATTTGCTGGCTGACCAGGTGGACGTGTTGATGTGGCCAGGCCGCGAAGCCTTGCCCGAAACCCTGCAAGCCCTGATGGCCAACCCCACCGGGCAGCGCAGCGCCTGCAACCGGTTGTTCAGCCTGACCGGTCACCCCGCCTTGACCTGCCCCATGGGCGTGTCCACCCAAGGCTTGCCCATGGCTTTGCAGATCGGCGCGGCCATGCACGGCGAGGGCCATGTGCTGCAGGTGGCCCATGCGGTGGCATCGGCCATCGGCTGGCGCTTGCCCGTGCTGCTGGATTGAGCCATGGACTTTGTGAACAACGAAGGCGTGCGCCTGCAATACGAGATTTTGGGCGAGCAAGGCCCTTGGCTGGCGCTGGTGTCGGGTGGTCGGCGCAGCGGTGCAGAGTTTTTGCCGCTGGCGCGCCGCATCGCAGCCCGGGGTTTTCGGGTGGTGCTGCACGACCGTCGCAACACCGGGGCTTCGCAGGTGTTGATCGAAGGCGATCGCGGGGAAGAAGAGATCTGGGCCGACGACTGGGTGCAGCTGATGCAGCACCTGAACGCGGTGCCCGCTTTTTTTGGCGGTGGCTCTTCAGGGGCGCGGCTGGCCTTGCTGACCAGTTTGCGTCATCCCGATGCGGTGCGAGGCTTGCTGCTGCTGCGCATCACGGGCGGGGCCTTCACTGCGGGCCGCTTGCCCGACAACTATTACGGCCAGTTCATCCGCGCGGCCGAACAAGGCGGCATGGCTGCGGTGTGTGCCACGCCTTTTTACCAAGAGCTCATCACAACCGATCCCGTAAACCGCGACCGACTGATGGCCATGGACCCCCAGCAATACATGGCCGTCATGCG
>CAITSG010000262.1 GCA_903894995.1 uncultured Burkholderiales bacterium | reverse complement strand
TTCATGCGTGCCCCGCGTCAGGCGAGAGCATCCAGCTTTTGAGGCCCAGCAGGTCCAGGGCGCGGTCGTAGCGCTCGGCCATGGGCACCTCAAAAATCACCTCGGCCGAGGCCGCCACCGTGAGCCAGGTGTTTTCGCCCAGCTCGGACTCGAGCTGGCCTTCACCCCAGGACGAATACCCCAGCGTGACCAGCACGCGGCGCGGGCCAGCGCCAGAAGACAGGGCTTCGAGCACGTCGCGCGAGGTCGTCATCTCCAGCCCACCCGGCACGGTGAGTGTGGAGGCGTAGGCCGAGCCTTCTTGTTCGGGCTTGTCCGTGCGCAGGGGGTCGTGGAAAGGGCCGTGTAAAGGGTCGTGCAGCACAAAGCCGCGCTCGGTTTGCACTGGTCCGCCGTGTCCCACCGGGTTTTGCATCAGGTCTTCGCGTCGCAGCGGCAACTCCACCTTGTCAAACAAGAGGCGCATGCTGATGTCGGAGGGTTTGTTGATGATCAGGCCCATGGCCCCCCGGGCGCTGTGTTCGCACATATAGATCACGCTGCGGGCAAATGTCTCGTCCTCCAACCCGGGCATGGCGATCAGAAAATGATGCTTGAGGTCAATGGAGGCAGAATCAGCGGTCATGCACCGATTTTAGCGGTCCCGACTCTGCAGCCGGGGTCACGGGTGCATTGTTTGACTCAAACCGGCAAACCCCGATGGAAACCCCTTTTTCTTGTGGACTGGTCTGGCTGCGGCGCGACCTGCGCGTGAACGACCACGCTGCCCTGCACCATGCCTTGCAGCACTGCCAGCGGGTGCATGTGGTGTTTGTGTTCGACACCGAGATCCTTGACGCCCTGCCCCGCGCCGACCGCCGGGTCGAGTTCATCCGCGAGTCCCTGGTCGAGGTCGATGCCCAATTACGTGCGTTGGTGGGCCACCCGCAGGCGGGCCTCATCGTGCGCCACGGCGTGGCCAAGGACAAAATCGTCAAGCTGGCCCAGCACCTGCTGGCCCAAGTGGTGTTTGCCAACCACGACGACGAGCCCCTGGCACTGGCCCGCGACATCCAAGTGCGCGGCCATTTGGCCGACCACGGCATCGTGCTGCACACCTTCAAGGACCATGTGGTCTTTGAGCGCCACGAGGTGCTGACGCAAATGGCCAAGCCCTTCAGCGTCTTCACCCCCTACAAAAACGCCTGGCTGAAAAAAATCACACCCGAAGACCTGCAGGCTTTCGAAGTGACCGAACTGGCCCAACGGCTGGCCCCGCGCCCTGATGACCTGGCGCATCCGGTGCCCAGCCTGCAAGACATGGGCTTTGAGCCCACCAACCTGCAGGCCCTGAAAATCCCCACCGGCGAGTCGGGCGCGCAGGCTTTGCTGCAAGACTTTCTGACGCGCATTGACCAGTACGAGGACACACGCAATTTTCCGGCTGTCAAAGGCCCCAGTTATTTGAGTGTGCATTTGCGCTTTGGCACGGTGTCGATCCGCCAGCTGGCCCGCGAGGCGCACCCGCGCATGCTGGCGGGCAGCGTGGGGGCCAGTGTGTGGCTGTCGGAGTTGATCTGGCGCGACTTTTATGTGCAGGTGCTGCACAACTTTGGCCATGTGGGCCAGGGCCAAAGCTTCAAACCCGACTACGACGCCATCCGCTGGGAACATGGCCCCCACGCCCACAAGCTGTTTGACGCTTGGTGCGAGGCCCGCACCGGCTACCCGCTGGTGGACGCGGCCATGCGTCAGATCAACCAGACGGGTTACATGCACAACCGCCTGCGCATGGTGGTGGCGAGCTTTTTGGTCAAGGATTTGGGCATCGACTGGCGCTGGGGCGAAAAGTACTTTGCCACGCACCTGAACGACTTTGACCTGTCAGCCAACAACGGCGGCTGGCAGTGGGCCAGTTCCAGTGGGTGTGATGCGCAGCCGTACTTTCGCATCTTCAACCCGATCAGCCAAAGCGAAAAATTCGACCCCGAGGGGAAATTCATCCGCCGCTATGTGCCCGAATTGGCGGCGCTGCCAACGGCTGCTTTGCACGCGCCGTGGCTGGCCAAGCCCATGGAATTGCAAGCAGCCAACGTGGTGATTGGCAAGACTTACCCGGCCCCGATTGTTGACCATGCCCAAGCCCGCGAGAAAACGCTGGCCAGATATGCAGTGGTCAAGAAAAAAGCCGATTGATCAACCAGCTTGCGCAAACATCCTCAAGGTTTTGTGCAATCAGATCGCAACCATCTCGAAATCTTCTTTACGCGCAGCGCACTCCGGGCAAGTCCAGTTCATGGGCACGTCTTCCCACTTGGTGCCGGGGGCAATGCCGTGCTCGGGATCGCCCTCGGCTTCGTCGTAAATCCAGCCGCAAATCAGGCACATCCAAGTTTTGAGTTCCATCACAGTGTCGCAATCAGAGAGTCGAATAGAATGTTTTGATTGTATCGGGCTGTTCAATGAGCACCCCCTTCAAACCTACCGAAGCACCCGACAATCGCCCTTTTAATGACCGACGTCAGCCACGACCCCGACCTTGAACAGCTGTTTGCCGACCAAGAGCCTGCCCTCATGGCCTGTGTCCTGTCCTTCAATGCCAACGACCCCAGTGGTGCCGGGGGCTTGAGCTGCGATGCTGTCGCCATGGCGTCAGTGGGCGCACATTGCCTGCCCGTTTGCACCGGTGCCTACGTGCGTGACACCACCAGCATCACCGACTTTTACCCCATGGACAGTGAAGCCGTGAACGACCAGGCCCGCACCATGGCCGAAGACGTGCCGGTGCAGGTGATCAAGGTCGGGTTTGTGGGCACACCTGAAAACTTGAGCGCGATCGCCGAGTTGGCCGATGACTACGTCGGTGTGCCGGTGGTGGCCTACATGCCCAATTTGTCATGGTGGGAAGAAGACAAAATCGACGCTTACTTGGACGCCTTTCGCGAACTGCTGCTGCCCCAAACCAGCGTGCTGGTGGGCCACCACAGCACCTTGCGCCGATGGCTCCTGCCCGAATGGACGGGTCAACGCAACCCCGGTCCTCGTGACATTGCCAAGGCCGCCAGCGAATGGGGCGTGCCCTACACCCTGGTGACCGGTTTGCCCTTGCCCGAGCAACACATCGACAACGTCTTGACTTCGCCTGAATCGGTGATGGCCCACGAAAAATTCGAACACATTGAAGCTGTATTTGCTGGCGCTGGCGACACACTCACGGCAGCTTTGGCCGCCTTGCTGGCCACCGGCATGGACCTGCCCGAAGCCACCAGCGAAGCCCTGCATTATCTGGACCGGTGCCTGGACGAAGGCTTTCGGCCCGGCATGGGCCAGGTCATCCCTGACCGCCTGTTTTGGGCATTGCCCGAAGGCGATGAAACCGACGACGAAGCGGACCCCGAAGCGCACCCAGGGGCAGATTACTTTGAAATGCCTTTCAACGAAACCAAACACTGAGACCCGACATGACCGACCGCAACCAAGCCCTGTTTGACCGCGCCGCCCAAGTGATTCCCGGTGGGGTTAACTCCCCCGTGCGCGCCTTTCGCGCCGTGGGCGGCACCCCCCGCTTTGTGCAGCGCGCCCAAGGTGCTTATTTTTGGGACGCCAACGGCCAAAAGTACATCGATTACATCGGCTCTTGGGGCCCCATGATCCTGGGCCACGGCCACCCGGCCGTGCTTGAAGCGGTGCAAAAAGC